>UQVT01000130.1 GCA_900544465.1 uncultured Collinsella sp.
ATGAGGCGGCAAGCCGCCTGCGCATGGAGCTCGACAGCATGCCGGTCGAGATCGATGCCACCACGCGTCAGCTCACCCAGCTGCAGATCGAGGAGCAGGCGCTCATGAAGGAGACCGACGACGCCTCCAAGGAGCGTCTGGAGGCCCTGCGCCAAGAGATTGCCGAGGTCCAGGAAAAGCTCAATGTGCAAAAGGCCGGCTGGCTCAACCAAAAGAACGCCATCGACCACGTGCAGGAGCTCAAGGGGCAGCTCGACGAGGCCAAGAGCGAGGAGGAGCGTGCGACGCGCAACGGCGACCTGGGCCGTGCGTCCGAGCTGCGCTACTCCGTGATTCCGGGCCTGCAGCAGCAGATTCAGGATTCCGAGGCCGCGCTCGAGGCACAAAAGCAGCAGGACGGCGAGGGCCTCAACGAACAGGTGACCTCCGATGAGATCGCCGAGGTCGTGAGCGCCTGGACCGGCGTGCCCGTCTCCAAGATGATGCAGGGCGAGCTCGACAAGCTGAAGGGCTTGGAGGGCGAGCTGCATAAGCGCGTCATCGGCCAGGACGAGGCCGTCTCCGCCGTCGCCGCGGCCGTGCGCCGCAGCCGTGCGGGTCTCTCCGATCCAGACAAGCCCATCGGCAGCTTCTTCTTCCTGGGCCCCACCGGCGTGGGCAAGACCGAGCTCGCCAAGGCGCTGGCCGAGTGCCTGTTCGACGACGAGCGCGCGCTCGTGCGTATCGACATGTCCGAGTACATGGAGAAATTCAGCGTCCAGCGTCTGATCGGTGCGCCCCCGGGATACGTGGGCTACGACGAGGGCGGCCAGCTCACTGAGGCCGTTCGCCGTCGTCCGTACTCCGTGATCTTGCTCGACGAGATGGAGAAGGCCCATCCGGATGTCTTCAACGTGCTGCTGCAGGTGCTCGACGACGGCCGCCTGACCGACGGTCAGGGTCGCCAGGTGTCCTTCAAGAACACGATCATCATCATGACGAGCAACGTGGGCTCCAAGGCTATTGCTGAGCTTTCCGGCAAGGACGAGGAGGAGATGCGCCATCAGGTCGACGCGGCCATGGCTCAGACCTTCCGCCCCGAGTTCCTCAACCGTATCGACGATATCGTGGTGTTCCATCCGCTCGGCATGGCGCAGATCGAGAAGATCGTCGACATCCAGCTTGCCGACGTCCGCGCACGCCTGGCTAAGGAGCGCATGACGCTTGCCATCACCCCGGCGGCCAAGCAGATGCTTGCTGTGGGCGGCCTGGATCCGGTCTTTGGCGCCCGTCCGCTCAAGCGTCTGGTGCAGCGCGAGGTCGTGGATGCCATCGCGGCCGCTATCATCGACGGCACGGTGCGCGAGGGCGATCAGGTGACGGTCGATGTCGACAAGGACGGCGGCTTTACCGTCGTGTGCGACAACACGCCGGCGGCCACCTACGAGGTTCCCGACGCTGAGTAGATTTTGGGGCCGGCTTTAAAACCGCCCCTCATCGCAAAACGCCAAGGGCGGCGGATCCAATTGGGTCCGCCGCCCTTTTTCGTGCGACAATCGATGTTGTTGAACGGATGCGATGCAAGGAGATATGCAGATGAAAGACGAGATCAAGACAAGCGCGCCGGCGACCGATGCCGCACCCGCCGCACCCAAGCCTGCGCCCAAGCCGGCGCCCAAGCCGCGCGACCCCTACATCCGTGCCGAGAACGAGGACGACGACGGCTACGATCCCTACAGCGATCGCCGCCCCGAGCGCGAGCCGATGTTCGAAGCCGACCCGTGGCGCTGAGTGCCACCCAAAAGGCCACCAATAAGTTGCGGCGAAATAGGGATTGTTTTGCGGTTTGACCAGCAAAAACAGTCCCTATTTCACCGCAACTGCGTTAGGGATTTTTCTGCAGGGGAGGGCAGTCAAAAAAGTCCCGTCCCAAATCGACTGTCCAGGGAGTCGCATTCGAGCTTGGTTGTCCTCTCAGCCACTCGGCATCCTTCGAGCAGTAATAGTGAAAAAACTTGCCTAAGTGTTAATCAAGTAAGACACAATCTTGCTCTTCAATTAATCAAGAATAGGTATAATTTTGATTAGCTAGAGAGCAAGATTGGAGAATTATGGCATTCAACGACTTGGTCGCCCGGAAAATAAAGGACTTTGAACAGCAGGGGGTTCCGCGGGTCTTTGAGCGAGACCTTGATCTAGGAAATCCACAGGAGCCAAAGCGCGACAACATCGTAAATGTGATTGTGGGGGCCCGCCGTTGTGGAAAGACGTATCGCCTGTATCAGGAGATGCGGCGGCTTCAGAGCCGGGGCGTCGAGCTTGACCGGATGCTTTACTTCAATTTTGAGGATGAGCGCTTGCGCCCGTATGAGCCATCGCTGCTGGCGGACGTGCTCGACACGTTCTATGCGCTGTATCCTGCTGCTCGAACCGAGGGCGCTTATATTTTCTTTGACGAGATCCAGGAAATTCCCGAATGGGGTGCGTTTCTGCGGCGTGTAGTCGATACGGAGAAAGCGACCGTCTATGTGACGGGATCTTCTTCTAAGATGCTGTCCTCAGAACTTAAGAGCGAGTTCAGGGGTCGTTCTCTTGTGCGAGAGCTTTTTCCATTGAGCTTTTCGGAATACGTTCGATATAAGACGGGGAACGTTCCCGAGCCAGATGTGACCTTTTCCCCGAGCGATGCGGCGCTGCTTCGACATCATCTGATCGGATATCTTGAACGAGGGGGATTCATCGCGACACTTGGGCAGACGCCCGCAGACGCGATTCAGCTGCTACAGGAATATGCTTCGCGAACGGTCGCCATGGACGTCGTTGAACGCTACGACGTCAAGAACCCTCGCCTGGCATCGCTGTTCCTGACGCGGTGTATGGCATCTTCGGGACGAGAGCTGTCGGTGAACAAAGTGTATAACGAGTTCAAGAGCAGGCAGATACCCGTCAGTCGTAATTCGCTCAGCGACTTACTTGAGTATTATGAGGACGCCTACCTGTTGTTTTCTGTGCCGGAGTTCACGCGTTCACTGGCAAATAACATGCGGTCTGCGTCTAAGGTCTACGCTGTCGATCCTGCGATGTTTGGAGCATTCTCTCCCGCATCGGCATTGGACCAGGGCCAGAGGCTCGAGACCGCAGTGTTCAATGCGCTAAGAAGAAGGACTCCCGCGGTGAGGACCGGCTCGGTCTGCCGTCTGCTGATCAAAGAGAAGAGTAAAAGCCATGAGGTGGACTTTGTTGCTGGGGACGCACTTCTCATGCGGGCTTATAGCCTGATTCAGGTGAGCGCGGATATGGCAAGTGAGAAAACGCGCGAGCGCGAAATTGCCGCGCTTGATGCCTCGATGGCCCAGTTCGATCTTGGCGAGTCGGCAATCGTTACCATGGATGAACAGACCGATATTCCATGCGAGCACGGTGTGGTACACGTTGTGCCCGCATGGAAGTGGCTCCTTGCCTAATCATCTATGGGCCTGTGGGGTCAGGACCTCCTGGCTCCTTCATCACGGTTGGGGAGCACCTTGCTGTGCCAGGCTAGTCCTGGGCTTTGATGCTCGGCAGGAGAATCTGGGCGAGGTAGTCGGTCTCGAGTTTGGTGGCGGCGTCTGCGTTGCCGTCTTTGCCAACCAGGTCGTTCTTGATCTGGCTATAGGTGTAGCGGTTGCCGGTCGTAAGCTCGACAAGCTCAATGGCCGTGTCCATGGGGTAGGTTGACACGGGGTTCTGCGTCCGTCCGTTGATGGTCTGGGGCACCACGTACGGATAGACGGGGCCGCTGGCGTAGACGGTATAACCGTTGCCTAGATTGGCCGCGCCCAAAACCGTATCGCCTTCATCGGGCGTAAAGCTCTCGCCCTCGCGCACCGCAACGAGCGTCACGAGCGGCGTATTGGCGTCGTCGCCCAGATAGATGCATAGCGTGCTTCCGTTTTGCCAAGTTGCGACCTTGCCGTACCACTCGACGGGAATATCGAGCTGGTAGAGGTCGGTTGCCTTGTGGCGAGCGTCAGCATCACGGGACGCCTGTGCCTTTTGCGCGCTCACGGCATTGACGGCGGCGTCGCGCCGCGCGGTTGCTGCCTGCTGGAGCACTTTGGCAGCCGCAGCGGAGCTCGCACCGCCCTCCTCGGCATACTTGGCGGCGGCATCGATCTGGTCGTCAGTCACCGTGTCGGCCGAAGGCACCTTGAGCTTAAAGGTGGCCTGGGCACTTAAATCCTGTCCATCGCTCTTAACGGTGACCTGCGTCTTGGTGGTCGGGACGGTATAGATGGTGCCGTCGGCCGCGATGGGGGAGGCAGCGATGGAGAGCGTGTAATCGCCGGGCAGCAGTTTGATGCCGCGGCCGTGCTCGTCAACGTAGAGTGTTTCGCTCACAGAAGAGCCGTCGGAGTCCTGGCCACTCACCTGCACGGGGATCTTTGAGCCAGTGGAACAGTCGAGGCCCGCGGCCTGCACGCCAATCTGCACTGACATCATCGTGTGGGCATTGGCGGCGACAGTGGCAGCCTGCTCTTGCTGATATCCGTTCCAGGCAGCATAGCCTGCGCCGCCGGCGACGAGCGCGACGGCCACAACGCCGGCAACCATCAGGTTGCGGCGCTTGGGCGACATCTTGCGATGGCGAACCTCGGCCTCGCGTGCCGAGGGAACGGATGGTAGGGGAATATCGCCCATGGCGATGGTCTCGTCCACGGCTGGTGCGGAACCCAGGCCAGGAAGCTCGCGGGTCAGCGAATCCTCGGCCGGTAAGCTGTCGAGCAAGACGGTTTCCTCGCCCGTGTCGGATTCGGGCTGGTTGCCGGCCTCGCTTTCGGTGTCTTCGTGATCTGCCTCATCCTCGGCAGGCTCAACGTCGCCTGTATCCTGATCATCGGGCTGCGCCTCGATTTCCGGCTCATCCTGCACATCAACGCTCGAATCGTCAAACGCAACATCGTCAAGCGAAATCCGGTCTAGGCTCTCCAGGGCCTCGGCACACGCTTCTGCATCTTGGGCCGCATCCTCTTGGCCCATCGTCTCATCATTCATACATCCCCCAAGCTCAATATCGGGACAACACTGTACCCAAAAACGGGACCCCATAGAGCCGCCTCATGATTTGAAATCCGATTTTATATATGCGCATGTTTTTGAATAGATGAATAGAGACGCAACGACAAAAGCCCCCGAAAAGCGAGCGAAACGCTTTCCGGGGGCTCTGCGAGGCATTGGATGAAAAACCTGGCGGGCGGGCCTATGCCCAGGCGCCAACAGCGACCAACATGTTACTCGGCGTGAGCGTAATCGACCTTGGCGCGACGAGCGGTGGCCTTCTCCCAATCGCTGGTGCCCTCAAAGACATCCTGCTTGTAGGGATTGCGAC
>UQVT01000131.1 GCA_900544465.1 uncultured Collinsella sp.
ATCGGGACTTGCAGCGACGGACCTCAGGACGCTCTTACACCACGTCTGCGCGCGCCACCCCCTTTAAAGGGCGTTTGACGGCTTTCAACCTCTTCGAATCGCTCAAATTAGGCAATTTGCTCTCGATTTTGCTGCTACTAAATTGGTGACAGTACTCATATTTGCCACTTTTTGACCACGAGGTGTTCAGAGGAGCTCTCGAGAAGCATCTAACGGTACAATAGCTACCACGTGGCTGGGTTTTGCCGGCCGAATGTGCGATGTCGTGGGAGGGGACATGGTCGAGTTTACAAAGACGATTAAAGATCCGTTGGGATTACATGCCCGCCCGGTTGCGCTGCTCTATGACATCATTGCCAAGCATCGTAGCGACGTGTCGGTCAGCATCGGCGACCGCCACACGGATGGCCGCGATGTCATGGGACTCATGGCTCTCTACGGCGAGTGCGGCGAGGACATCATCTTCCGCGTTTCGGGCGTAGATGAGGCCTCCTGTGTCACATCGATCAGAAATCTCTCGCTTTAAGCATGACAGGGCGTGGTAAAGGATGGTCCTTTGCCGCGCCCTTTTGTTTCGTATAGGAAACTTTTTCGAAATCTGAATGGGGACCCTTTCCAAAAAGTTAACCACGTGCTAGTTTACTAAAGCGAACATAGACGTGGTTAACTTTTATCGCGTCGATGTTGAGGACGAACTGACGTTAGGAGCCACTCATGTCTTGCGGACCGCAGATGCCGGCCATGCCGCTTTCGATGGTAAAAGCGGGTGAAACCGTGCGCGTGTCCCGTGTAAAGGGCAATGAGGACATGAAACACCACCTCAAGGACCTCGGCTTTGTCGAGGGCAACGAAATCCACGTGGTGAGCTCGAGTGGCGCCAATATTATCGTCACCGTGCTGGGCGCACGCTTTGGTATCGATTCCAAGGTTGCCATGCACATCATGACCGTCGGTTAGTCTGCAGCATTTCATAAAAACCGAAAGGGGGACAAGAGGATGAAGACGTTGGGTGACGTTAAGGTGGGCGAGAGCTCCACCATCGTCAAGCTTCACGGTGAGGGTGCGCTTCGCCGCCACCTTATGGACCTGGGGCTCATCAAGGGCACTTCGTTCAAGGTCGTGAAGGTCGCACCGCTCGGTGATCCGGTCGAGATCAACGTGCGCGGCTACGAGCTTTCCATCCGCAAGGAGGAGGCCGCCGTCGTCGAGGTCCAGTAAGGACTCGTGGCGCATATTTCTGCAGATAAAGTTAGGTTTTTCTAACTTAATGCAGCATCTTTGAAGCACATTATCCAGCCTGCGCGGAGAAAGCAGCGCAGGCACACAAGGAAGAAGGATTGAATGGCGGATTCTCAGATCCATGTCGCGTTGGCGGGTAACCCCAACTGCGGCAAGACCACGCTTTTCAACCTGATCACCGGCGCCAACGGCTACGTTGGCAACTGGCCCGGCGTCACGGTTGAGAAAAAGGAGGCCAAGCTCCTAAGCGACAAGAACGTTACCATCACGGACCTCCCTGGCATCTACTCGCTTTCCCCCTACAGCCCCGAGGAGCAGTGCTCGCGCGATTACCTCATGAGCGGCGAGCCCGATGTTGTCGTCCAAGTCGTCGATGCCACCAACCTCGAGCGTAACCTGTACCTGGCGCTTCAGGTTATCGAGACCGGCCTGCCCGTGGTCGTTGCCCTCAACATGGCCGACCTGGTCGAGAAGAACGGCGATAAGATCGACACGGACAAGCTCTCCAAGAAGCTCGGCTGCCCGGTCATGATGATCTCGGCTCTTAAGAACAAGGGCATCAAGGAGCTCTTCGAGCAGGTCAAGAAGTCCGCTGCTTCTAAGGGCCAGGTGCCGGAGCACAAGTTCGATTCCTCCATCGAGGACGTTCTGGACCACATCGAGAACAATCTGCCGGCAAGCGTTCCCGCCAAAAAGCGCCGCTATTACGCCGTCAAGCTGTTCGAGCGCGACGCGGACGCCTGCAAGCTCATCAACCTCACTAAGGAGAAGGCTGCTCGCGTAGAGCAGCTGGTCGCCCAGTGCGAGCAGGATTGCGATGACGACGCCGAGTCCATCATCACCGGTGAGCGCTACGGCGTGATCGCGCACATCATCGACGAGTGCCTCACCAAGGCCCCGGCCAAGATGAGCACCTCCGAGAAGATCGACCGTGTGGTTACCAACCGTATCCTGGGCTTGCCGATCTTTGTCGTCATCATGTTCTGCGTGTACTACATCGCCGTTTCCACCCTGGGCGGCACGGTGACCGACTTCACCAACGACCAGCTCTTTGGCACCGACGGTTGGTATGTGCTCGGCCAGGGCCGCGACGCCTACGATGAGGCTGTCGAGGCCGCGGGTGACGACGCTGACTCGGTCGACCCGGCGCAGTACGGCCCCTATGTTCCGGGTATTACCACCGTGGTGCACGACGCCCTTGTGGCGGGTGGCACCGAGGACGGCGGCCTGGTCGATTCGCTCGTCTGTGACGGTATCGTCGGCGGCCTGGGCGCCATCTTCGGCTTCGTCCCGCAGATGTTCCTGCTGTTCGTCATGCTGTCCTTCCTGGAGGACTGCGGCTATATGGCCCGCGTCGCCTTCATCATGGACCGCGTGTTCCGCCGCTTTGGCCTGTCCGGTAAGTCCTTTATCCCCATGCTCGTGTCCTCGGGCTGCGGCGTCCCCGGCGTCATGGCCACCAAGACCATCGAGAACGAGAAGGACCGCCGCATGACGGTCATGACCACCACGTTTATTCCCTGCGGCGCTAAGCTGCCGATCATCGCCCTGCTCATGGGCTCCATCATCGGCGATTCTTCCACCACCGCCGCGTGGATCAGCCCGCTCTTCTACTTCCTGGGCGTCTTTGCCGTCATCGCCTCGGGCCTCATGCTCAAGAAGACCAAGCTCTTCGCCGGTCGCCCGACGCCGTTTGTTATGGAGCTTCCTGCCTACCACTTCCCGGCGATTCGCTCTTGGGCGCTGCACGTGTGGGAGCGCTGCTGGGCCTTTATCAAGAAGGCCGGCACGGTCATCTTCGCGTCCACCGTCGTCGTTTGGTTCCTCTCCAACTTTGGTAGCTACAACGGTTCCTTTGGCTTCCTGCCTGCGATGGACGGCATCCCCGAGGAGTTCATGGACTACTCCGTGCTTGCCATGCTCGGCAACCTGATCGCCTGGATCTTCGCCCCGCTCGGCTTTAGCACCTGGCAGGCAACAGCACTGTCCGTCTCGGGTCTTGTCGCCAAGGAGAACGTCGTCGCCACCGCCGGCTCGCTGCTGTCCGTTGCCGATGCCGCCGAGACCGATCCGAGCCTGTGGACCGCGTTCGCCGGCATGTTCCCGACCATGGGCGCTTGCGTTGCCTTTGGCGCTTTCAACCTGCTGTGCGCTCCGTGCTTTGCCGCTATGGGTACCATCCGCAACCAGATGGACTCCGGCAAGTGGACCGCGATTGCTCTCGGCTACGAGTGCGCCTTTGCTTGGGTGATCGGCCTGTTCATCAACCAGTTCTACAACCTGCTTGTTCTTGGACAGTTTGGTATCTGGACGGTGGTGGCCATCGTGCTGCTGGTTGCGATGCTCTTCCAGATCTTCCGTCCCATGCCCAAGCATGCTTGGACCGACGAGGACGAGACCAACGCTGCTTCCGCTGCAGTTTCCGCTTAAGTCCGAATAAGGATTAACCCCTTTCCACGAGCCCGGGTGTCCCAGCGACACTCGGGCTTTTTGGTGGGGGAGATGTGGCGTTTCCGCAGATAAAACCGACCAAAATTAACCTGTCCCTTTTTGATAGGTGGAGAATGGGGTAAAGTAAGTGGTGGTTAACTAGAGGAGGCTTGCTATGGCACCTATCGATATTGTTGTACTGGCCGTTATCGGTATTGCGTTTGTCGCCGTGTGCGTGCGCATCTACCGCAAGGGCACCTGCGCCGACTGCGCTCAGGGTGGCGTTTGCACGGGGCATTGCTCCAACAAAAAGACCTGTGCCGCGCTTAAGGGCGTGGATAAGATTGCCGAAGACCTGGGCCGCGGTATTAAATAAGGTCTAGGCATCCAAGCGCCTCGCGAGCATCCGTTCGCGGGGCGCTTTGCACATTTGGGGGCGAGCGCGGCGAGTTGTAGAGTGATTTTGGGGTATCGTTACCTGTACTGTTAATTGGCAACTTATCTATAACGGAGTATCCCCATGAGCGCTCGTGTAACCATGAAGGACATAGCCGCCGAGCTTGGCGTTTCCATCAATACCGTGCACAAGGCCCTGACGGGAAAGGCCGGCGTGAGCGAATCCGTGCGCGCCAAGGTGAACGCCAAGGCCGAGGCCATGGGCTATCACCGCAACACAAGTGCCTCAAGCCTGCGCCGCAAGGACATCAATCTGGTGTTTTGCCTGCCCCGCGCATCGCGCGAGGGAGCGTACTTTTTCCGTTACCTGTGGGAAGGCTGCAATCGCTTTGAGCAGGAGGTCATCGACCAGGGCATTACGGTTGAGCGTGTTGAATTTGGCGTGGGCGGCTACGCCGATGCGCTCGAGCAAATCGACGAGCGCCTGCAGGTGGGCGAGAAGATTGATGGCTTGCTCGCCTATGCGCCGGGCGACGATCGTGCAACCGAGCTGTTGGGGCAGATTGCCGAGGCGGGCGTGACGATTGAGCTTGTCGACGGCGACCGTCCGCATTTGAATCGTTTGGGTGCGAGCTTGGCCGATTATTCGACGGCAGGCAGCCTTATGGCCGAGCAGGCGGCAAACCTGGTCCATGCTTCTGGGGCCGACGCCCGCGTGCTCCTTTTGACAGGCGACCCATATACCGATTCGCACTATCTAACCGCCCGCGCCTTCCACAATTACCTGCGCGAACGTGATATTCCATGGCAGGTTGAGGATCTTGCGGGTGCCCATGCGCAAGTCAAACAACTCGAGCATGAGCTCGAAAAGCGCTTGAGTGCGCCGGACGCCCCCGAACTTATCTGTAGCGTTTTTGCCGTTGGTTCCGAAGTGGTTGCCGACGCGCTCGTCTCGACCGGCAAGGCCGGTCAGGTCATGGTGATCGGCAACGACCTGTTTCCCGAAAGTGTTCTGGCCTTGCGCCGCGGTATCTTTACCAATATTGTCTATAAGGACCCGACGAGCCTGGCGTATCGCGGCGCTAAGACGCTGGGCGATTATCTGCTGTGGGGAAGGACCCCGACGGTGCCCGTCCAGAAGGGCGCCGTCGAGATGGTATTTGCCAGCAATGTCGATCGCTACTGCGAACTTGCGGGTATTTAGCCGATTGAGCAGGTACCCCCGGTCGCGCGCGCAGACGTGGTGTAAGAGTGTCCTGAGGTCCGTCGCTGCAAGTC
>UQVT01000132.1 GCA_900544465.1 uncultured Collinsella sp.
GCATGGCCACCGGACCCATCGAAACACATCTCCACCGTTCCTTCAACTGGGAAAATGCCGCCCCCGGGGCCCGCGAGGGGCCTCGGGGGCGTTCGGGTAGCTGCGGGAACGTCCTATCCGCTCAATGTGTTCGGCTGAGATCGGAAATCAACCCTTATGTGTCGACCGCTTTTTTAGCGCGTCCTCCGTCACGACAGGTAAGAGCGGAGGATGGTGAGCCAGCGTGGGGTTTCGAGGTGGATGATATCGGTGGGAACACCGGCGGGAGCGTGACCACCAAAGAGCAGGCCCGCGTCTGCCGGGTTGATAAGGCGCACGATCCATACGGCAACGACCAGCACGCACAGAACAACAACCGCAATGTCGATGCCGCGCTTTAGCTTGCTCGACGTCACCTCCTCGCGCACGAACGCGAGCACAAACGCAATCGGCACCACCCAAAACAGCGGATGGTAGGCAAAGGCCGCCGCAAAATCGAGGCGCAGTGCTGCCAGCCAGGCCCTCGTCATGCCACATCCCGGACAGGGAATGCCCGTCATCAGGCGAAACACGCAGCCGATATCGAGCAGGTAGAGTGCGAACCAGGCGACAAAGAGCACACCGATGCAAGAAAGGGCGCGGCGAATGAGTTCCGCCGCGCCCTTATGTCCCTGGGAGCTGTTCACGCCGCTCTTATCGTTAGGCACGAGCGCCAAGACGGACGTTGTAAGCCGTTGCCATGGCATTGGTATTCTTGATGATGATGTTCATGGCAAAGATGGGGCCAAGGCCGCACAGCAGCGCGCCGACGATCTGCCACATAAGAACGGTGGTACCGTTCTCCTGGAACATCAGGCCATAGCGAGGAGCATTAGCCTGCAGACGGTTACCGATCTTGTAGTACCAGTAGAGTGCGTAGAAGCCGCAGGTCACGAACGACAGCAGGATAAATGCTGCCAGACCCGGCGTGTAATCGCCGTCGTCCTGGCACATGACATTGATGTCGCGGGCGAGGCAATAGAGGAAGTAATATGGATAGATGCCGCAGGTCACGATGGAAAGCAGGAGCCAGCCGATCACGCCACGGTCGGTTTTAATCGGAGTATAGCCCATCGGGGCAGGTGCAGGCTGCTGAGCATACTGCTGCTGACCGGTGTACTGCTGCTGCCCGGCGTACTGCTGCTGAGGCTGAGGCTGAACTGCCTGAACCGGAGTGGGCTGAATCTGCGTGGGCTGCGGAGCAGGCTGGGGCTGAGGTGCAGGCTGCGGCGCGGGCTGCGGAGCAGGAGCAGCGGAAGCGGCACCGACGGCAGAACCGCAGACAGGGCAGAATTTGGCATCATCCGAAATGGGAGAACCACAAGTGGGACAGAACATAAGCCTCTCCTTTTCCTAAGGCGTTGCACGCCTTCAAACCTTACACGTCTATGTTCTCAACAATAGCCGCGACGTTGTTGCGCAACATTGGCCAATTTCCGAGAAATTTTACTGCAACCGTTTTCCCAGGCATTTTCTTGCTTTCGCAGTAGAAAAAGGCGCCCCGGGCTCAGTTGCCCAGGGCGCCTCGACCGACTATTCGGTTTGATTGTTTTCGGCAGCAGGATTATCGCCCGGCTCATCCGCCGGCGTGGCAAGGGCATCCCAATCGGGCTCCGCAGGCGTCGCCTCGGGCGCCGGTGCAGGTGCAGGCGCCGGGGCAGGTGCTGGCGCGGGCGCGGGTGCCGGGGCAGGGGCAGGCGCAGGTGCCGGGGCAGGGGCAGGCGCAGGGGCAGGGGCAGCACCAGTGGCGACCGTGGGATTGAATCCCGCAGGAGCAGGCTTCTTCTCACCCGGAAGCACAAACGTCAGGACGTCGTCGGTATCCTCGTCGGACCACTCGCTGGCATGGCGTGCCGCCCAATAGCCAACGGCGCGATACTTGAGCATCTTGCCAAACACAGTCAGGAACACCGTGACAAAGGCAATGATCATCAAGAACAGGATGAGCGTAATGCCGCCGCCCTCGATGATTGCCTCAAGACCCGTGGGGCGATAGTAATAGCTATACATACCAAACGTAGCAATGGCGCCGAAGATGGCGGTGAAGATCCACGTGATGATGTGCGACACGATGCCCGTCAAAAACTCGGGGAGAATCGATGCGCAGAACAACTTGCCCAGGTTGGCCTTATAGGACTTCCAGACCTTCTCGAGCGAAAACGCGCTTTCCACGCGCCCCGCGACGGCAAAGTGCATCACGGCGGCATCACCAAACATCTTAAAGAAGATGCCCAGTACCACCGACACGATCATGGCAAAGACGAGCAGGCCCATCGAGCCGAAGAGTGCGGCCTCGAGACCGCTCGAACCGGAGTAATAGTACGAGCCGACGGCACCGATCACGACGCTCTCGATAGCCGAGAACACCACGCCAATCACCGGAATAATGGCCACGAACTCGAGCACACCGGTAATGACAGACGAGAAAATGCCCAATCCAAACGAGGTCGAGCGCAGCAGCGGACGCTCCATGCCGTTATCATCCTTGAGCGACAGGTCACGACCCCACTCGATGGCAAAGCCCGCGCCGCACACGCTTGCCACGTACGCGAGCAAAAAGCCAATGGCCGCTGCGATACCGCCGATAACGGGGATAAACAGCACCAGCACCGAGACAACACAGATCAGCGCCGGCAAAAAGGCGATTTGGCATACGCGAACCAAGGCGCCGGGAACCTTAAGCATGTCGTTGAAAGCCTGAGCCATACAACCCTTGGGCGCGTTCATAGCCGGCTGGGGCGCAACGAACGGCTGCGGCTGCGGCTGCGGCTGGGCAAACGGCTGACCCTGCGGCTGAGGTTGAGCTTGCGGAGCGGGACCGGCGGCCTTAACCTCGGTATTAGGGGCACCGCACACGCCGCAGAACTTGTCGTTATCGCCCATGGGGGCGCCACACTGCGAACAGAACATCGAAATCATCCCTTCGTATCTAGAGCGAATCACCTGGATCGCAAACGATGTCTTTGGCATCATTATCGCCCAATGTGGGGACAAATACCGCAAGATGACCGATTTGCAACGTAGCCGGTTTATTCAATGATTCGAAGGGTACGACCGGGCTAGTTCGTGCCGCGGAAGCCCTTGCCGACGATTTCGGAGCTATCGACGATGGTGATGAAGGCGCCAGGGTCAATCTCGCGGGCATAGCGGCGCAGTTGCACTGCCTCGCGACGGCTCAGCACGCTCATGATCACCGTGACGCACTTGCCCGAGAAAGCGCCGTAGCCACGGCTGATCGTTGCCGTGCGGTTGAGATGCTTGACGATAAACTCCTCGACCTTAAGGGGCTCGGAGCAAATGATCGTGCAGACCTTACGCAGGTGAATGCTCTCGATAGCCTTGTCGACCACAAGCGTCTTGGCAAACAGGCCGAGCACGCAGTACAGACCGACGCGCGGGCCATACAGGAAAGCCGCGATGGTCACGATGCCGATATCGACCAGCAACAGGGCACGGCCGATCTCGAGCGTCGTGCGGCGTTTGAGAATCATGGCAAGGATGTCGGTGCCGCCCGTCGAGGCGCCAATGTCAAAGACAATGGCACTGCCCAGCGCCGGCAAGATGACGGCAAAACACAGGTCGAGCCACATATCGCCCGTCATCGAAACATCCGACGGAATGAAGAGCTCAAACAGCGAGACGTAGGCCGAAAGCGCAAACGAGGCAAAGACGCTCCAAAGGATTGCCTTGCGCTCCAAAAAGATAAAACCCAGGATGACCAGGACCGCGTTGATAATCCACATAAAGACGCCGACGGGCAGAGTCGGGAACAGCGTGGAAAGAATGACCGACACGCCCGAGGTGCCGCCGAAGGCAAAGTGATTGGGGGTTTTAAAGGCCACGATGGCAAAGGCCGTGAGGACCAGGCCCAGATTGAGCTCGGCAAAAAAGCGCGGAAAGCCTGGTTCCTGGCTGCGCTTGCGGCCGGCGCGCTCGCCACGTTCGATATCCTCGCGACCGACAACGCGCTCCATCGGCACCACCGGAGGACGATGCATCTCCTCGGCGGCACGCGACGCCGCCTCTGCCGCAGCGGCTTCAATCGCCCATGCCTTGCTTTCGGTCTCGTGTTCGTCGGCCATTACGGCAACCCTTCGTTAACAATTTGGAAACAATGCGCCCATTAGGGTAACGCGGAACGCGAAGATTGCAACCCTTAGTTAGACGAGCGGTATGCCTGCATCGGGGGCATATAGAAAACGGTCGACCGCACTTTTGCTTGCGCGGTCGACCGTTTAGCGTTTTCGCAGGTAAAACCCATCGAAACAAACCTGTCCCTATTTGGTAGGTTACTCGTGCTGGCTGGTGCGGTGCTCGTACTCCTCGGGGGTGATGACATCCTCGATGCGCAGGTTGACGCCTGCCACCTCAAGGCCGGTCATCGCGGCCAGACGCTCGGTGACGCGCGCCTTAACGTCGTCAAAGATCGCAGGCGCATAGGCGCCGTACTCGATGATGACCGAGATGTTGACGACCACGCGGTTGTCATCGGTGACCTCAACCGTCACGCCCTTGGTCAGGTTCTCGGCACCAAACTGCTCCTGCACAAAGTGCATGAGGTTACCCTTCATGCCCAGGACGTGCGGAACCTCGCGGGTGGCCATGGCAACGATCTTCTCGATCACGCCGTTGGAATAGGTCAGCGAGTCCTCGGACTCGTCCGTTTCCTCGTCGTCCATCTCCTCGTTGTCCTCGTCCGCATCGGACTCGGCCTCGACGAGCGCCTCGTCCTCGAGCGTCACGTCCCCGGCATCGGCGACGGCCTCATTCGCCTCGAGCTCGGTATCGGCCACATCGACCTTCGTGTTAAAAGCCATGGTTCCTCCTTATGCCTGCCGCGGATGCGACAGTCGAATACGTATTAGCGGCCGCTAAACAGGCGGCCGAAGAAGTTGACGATACCGTTCTCGCCGTCGCGAATCTGGCCGATCACGGCGCCAATCAGCACAAAGAATGCGATGACGAGCGTGTCCCACAGGCCCAACGTAAGTACCAGCACGGCGAGGATAAAGCCAGCCACGGCGCCGAGCGTAGTGTTGGGGTGGCGCACGGCGTAGCTCCAGATAGCAGCGCCCGTACCTTTGATGAGACCCATGGCCTCGTCAAAGTCGTTGACGGCGCTGTCGTGCTGCTCGCCGGCCTCGGGCTTGGTGTCGGCGGACTCGCCTGCTGGCGTAGCGTTCTGGTCGATCGTCAGGCGCGGCGTGCGGGCGGTCTTGTCTTGGTTGGTATCACTCACCGGAAACCTCCACGGTCTGGACGGTAGTCTTGGACGGCAAA
>UQVT01000133.1 GCA_900544465.1 uncultured Collinsella sp.
AGAAGATCCTCAAGGCCTGCTACTACGACACCGACATCGATTTCTAATCGACTCTCGCTGTCTTGCAAGGGGTCTCGTGCTCTATGCACGAGGCCCCTTTTTGCTATGGTGCAAAGGGGTCAGGTTGCTTTGCACCAATCGTTGTTTGATGAAGGGCGGATTCTCGTATGGCGCTTCCCATGGTTTATGGCGGTCCTGGCCGGTATGTTCAGGGGCCGGGCGAACTGTCGCGTCAGGGCAGGTATTTGTCATGGTTGGGCTGCGCTGCCTATGTCTTGTTTGACCAGGGCACCGAGGATCGGCTGTGCAAGCAGATCGTCGATGGATTTCTGGACGAAGACCTAAGCGAGCCATTCTTTAAGATCTATAACGGTCCGTGTACGGAAGAAGCCGTTGTAAAAATGGCTAAGGAAGCCCAGGCCGAGTATTGCGACATGGTGGTGGGTATTGGCGGCGGCAAGATGCTGGATATCGCCAAGGCCGTTGCGTTTTATGCCGAGTTGCCGTTGTGCGTATGCCCCACGGCGGCTTCGATGGACGGTCCGTGCAGTGCGATTTCGGTGCTGTATCACGAGGATGGGTCGTTCGACCGCTACCTGATGCTCGAGAAGAATCCAGACCTGGTCGTGGTCGATACCAACGTGGTCTCGGCGGCTCCGCTGCGTATGACGGTCGCTGGTATGGGCGATGCGCTGGCAACGTATTTCGAGGCGCGTTCGTGCGCCGCGGCGCACGGCGCTAACGAGCACGGTGGCGCGCCGGGACACTTGGCCTTGGTTGCGGCTCGTGCCTGCTATGACACACTCATGGAGTGCGGCGTCGCTGCCAAGCGCGATCTCAAAAAGGGCCGTACATCGCCAGCGGTTGAGCGCCTGATCGAGTGCAATATTCTGCTCTCGGGTGTTGGCTTTGAGAGTGGTGGCCTAGCGCTTGCCCATGCCATAGCCAACGGCCTGACGATTCTGCCCGAGTGCAAGGCCATGCATGGTGAGGCCGTGGCATTTGGCCTGGTGGTGCAGCTGCGCCTGGAGCGTGCGCCCGAGCTTAATCAGGTGCTCGAGTTTTGCCAGCGCGTCGGTCTGCCGACGACGCTCGAGGAGCTGGGCCTTGACGAGATTTCCGATGCCGACCTGATGAGCGTTGCAGATGCGGCCTTTAGAAACGAACGCAATATGGCTAACGAACAGGCCAAGGTGACCAGACAAAAGCTCGTGCAGCTCATGCGCGAGGCATAGCTAGGCGCTTGATCGACCTTGTGCAATCGAGGCGGCGATAGGCATAGGCTATTTGCCTCAAAGGTGCTCCGCGTGTAATTTACCCGAGGCGTGGGCCGATGGCGTATCATTATCTCTTGCTTGTTTGCACTGCTCAGGGAGGGGCCGCGCATGGCGCAGGAACACGATCTGTTTGATGACATTATCGAGATCAGCAAGGGTTTCGACTTTCTTAAAAACCCGCTTGGCGGTGTGACCGATGCACTCGA
The DNA here is from genome assembly GCA_900544465.1 of uncultured Collinsella sp. Lineage (GTDB taxonomy): Bacteria > Actinomycetota > Coriobacteriia > Coriobacteriales > Coriobacteriaceae > Collinsella. The sequence continues at coordinate 1,484 of UQVT01000133.1, forward strand.
TCCGTCGGCGCCGCAGTGGAATCCTGCCGACTACAAGGAGCGTCCGCGCGGTAACACCATTCCGTGCCTGACCTGCAAAAACGAAAAGAGCGGCTGCACCGCGTGCATGGACGTGTGCCCGGTCAACGCTATCGAGGTCGAGGAAGACGCCATTGAGATCCTCGACTCCTGTCGCAAGTGCGGCCTGTGCGCCGCTGCCTGTCCGACCGAGGCGATCATTTCGCCGCGCCTGGCGCCCAAAAACCTGTATGACGATATCGTCTCTGCTGCTACGAGCCACGAGACCGCCTACGTCACCTGCACGCGCGCCCTCAAGCGCATGCCGCGCGAGAACGAGGTCGTCGTCGCCTGCGTGGGCGATATTACGGCCGAGACCTGGTTCTCGGTACTGGCGGACTATCCCAACGTGAGTGTGTACCTGCCGTTGGGCGTGTGCGATAAATGCCGCAACACCGGCGGTGAGGATATTCTGGGCGAGGCGATTGCGAAGGCCGAGGAGTGGTCCGGCACGGGCATGGGCTTGGAGGTCGACCCCAAGAGCCTCAAGTGCCATAAGCTTCGCGAGTACGAACGCAAGGAGTACATGGAAAAGATTGCCCGCACCACGGGTCTAACCGTGACTAAGCTCAACCCGGCGACGGCGGCACTGGCCTCGGTGACGCAGAAGTTGAAGGCCCACCGTCACCAGATCACGCAGCTCGAGCGTACGCTCAACACCATGTGCGGCACCACGACGACTAAGCGTCGCCGTTCGCTCACGCACGGGCGGCAGCTGGTGCTCTCGACGCTGCAGAACCACCCCGAGCTTGCCCAGAACATGCAGGTGAGCACGCCGGAGTGCGATTTTGACAAGTGCACGTCGTGCGGCGAGTGCGTCAACGTGTGCCCCACGTTTGCCTGCGATTTGGTGGGAAGCGGTCGCTTTGCACTGGAGTCCACGTATTGCCTAGGTTGCGGAGCCTGCGTCAAGGTGTGCCCCGAGCATGCGCTCAAGTTGGTTGAACACGATGCATCCAACCTGATCGTCGTCGATCCCGAGGCCGAGGAAAAGGCCGCCCAGAAGGCGAAGGCTCACGAAGAGGCCCAGAAGGCCAAGGCTGAGGCAAAGGCCAAGCTTGACAAGATGCTCGACCAGGTGGAAAAGCTCGCGGACTAGTTAAAAGAGCGTAAATGATGGCCGGTGGGACAGGTACTGCCCCGCCGGCCAAAAAAGTTGCGGTGGAATAGTTCCTGTTTTGCCCTTAAGCTGGCCATTCTAGGAACTATCCCACCGCAACTAATTAGATGGTTAGCTCATACTGCTCTGATGGGTCTCGCTGCCGTTATTGCGGCGGGTGACCGTTTCGTGGAGTAAAAAGAAGCTGGGAACCTGCTTTGTCTCGGTGTATTCCATAAGGATGCCGTCGGCGTTGTAGGTCTGTCCGCGTACAACGGCGAGTGCGTTAAAGTCGTCGAGATCGAGCACGCGTGCATCCTCGGGCGTGGGATGCTCAATCGTTACATCGCGTTTGCCCGTGGCAATCTTAATGCCAAGGCCTTCTTCGAGGTAACGATAGATCGAGTCGTTGACAATCTCGGGTGTCAGCCCCGGTACCTGTGAGCTTAGGTAATAGGAGTCGTCGGAGCACACGGCCCGTCCGTCTGCATAACGGATGCGTTTGGCACGCGTGAGCTCACAGCCTTCAGGAAACCCGGTAATCTTGGAGAGCGCCTTGTTACAGACGAGGAGCTCAAAGACAGTGGTAACCGTTTTGAGCTCAAAGCCTCGACTGGCTGCGATTTCCTTAAAGGTCTCGAGTCCGCCGCCGCCACGACTCGTCTCGTCACTGATGTTGCGAATGACGCGCATGCCTTTGCCTTGCTGGGGGAGCACGTAGCCATCTGCCGCAAGCATCGAGATGGCGCGACGGACCGTCATGCGCGAGCAGTCAAACAGCTGCGTGAGCGCAGTCTCCGAAGGCAGATAGCTCTGATAGGCGTATGTGCCGTCGTCAATCGACTGCTTCACGTTGTCATAAATAGTTTGGAAGATGGCTCGCGCCATGACGGTCTCCTAGAGTTGGGTGCGTGAACGACGGATGAGGGCCGCCCACGCAGGTGTCAATCGATTTACTTGCTGGGGTCGATTATATATTTGCCCATGGCACGCAGGGCCGGGTCTGACAGGATGGCACCGAGTTCATCGAGGGAGGCTACCTTTGCGACCATCGAGGATACGTCGAGCCTGCCAGAGTCGATGAGCTCGAGCGCGCGACGCTGTGTGTAAGGGTTGATGTAGGACGAGGTGAGCACGAGCTCCTTCTGGAAGACCTCGAAGGGCTTGACGGTGATTGTCTCATCGGGCTTGGTGAGGCCGAACATCATGACCGTAGCCTTGTGGCCGGCGATCTGGATGGCCTGCTCGATGGTGACGGGCTTGCCGACGCATTCGATTACAACGTCGACGTTGCCGACGCCCTCCTGCTTCAGGCGGGCCGGGACGTCCTCGTGGATGGAATCAATTGCCAGATCGGTGCCGAGTTTGAGCGCAACCTCGCGTTTGCCCTCGACGGGCTCGAGCAAAACGACTTTGGTAGCACCGGCGTTTTTGGCAAGCTGCATCATGAGCAGGCCGATCATGCCGCCGCCGATGACGACAACCGTGCTGCCGGGCTTGATGTTGCACATATCGATGCCGTGCAGGCAGCACGCCACGGGCTCGGTCATGGCACCCTGCTCGAAGCTGGTGTGTTCGCCCAACTTGTAGACTTGCTGCATATCGACGGAGCAGTACTCGGCAAAGCCGCCGTTAACGGTGGTGCCGTAACCGGTCATATGCTCGCAGTAGTGGTTGATTCCGTCGCGGCAGGGTTCGCAGCAGCCGCAGGGATGGTTTGGGTCGATGCACACGCGATCGCCCGGTTTAAAGCCGGCGACGTCGCTGCCCACGGCCTCGACAACGCCCGCAAACTCATGACCAAGGATCGTGGGCGGGGTAACGTCGGCTGCACCCTTGTCGCCTTCATAGATATGAACGTCGGTACCGCAGACGCCGCAAGCTTTGACGTTGATCAGAACGTCGCGCCTGCCCACGGCCGGCTTTGCCGATTCCTCGACTCTGAGGTCGTGCTTTCCATAGAAGACCGCGCTTTTCATGGTGACTCCTTAACGTGGCGGTGAATGTTGTAATGAAGTATAGGCATGTCTACAGGTATAGACAAGCACATCTAGACAAGTAGAAAAGATTTTTAAAATGCAGCCATAAGGTATGTCAGATTTAGCAGGCAAAATACTGGACTTATACCGTTTACGGCCAATAATCGACCGCTGACCGAACATAGAAACCGTATCAACTTGTCTAGATAAGTGATATGATAAAAATAGAAGCGCAAGAAGCCGGGGACACGGGCCCACCCGTCCAATTGCACGAGGTACACGCAAACGGCGCGTCTGCGGTCTCGAGTGAAGCCAAAACCGCAGTCGCTCCGAATGAAGAGAGGGGGATTCCCCGTCATGATGCAAAAGATACAACGTTTCGGCGGTGCAATGTACACGCCTGCAATTCTTTTCGCATTTTCCGGAATTGTCGTTGGCCTGGGTACGTTGTTTACCACCGAGGCGATCTTTGGCGAGATGGCCACTGCGGGCCATCTTTGGTTTGATTGCTGGAATGTGCTGCTCCAGGGTGGTTGGACGCTCTTTAACCAGATGCCGTTGCTGTTGTTAGCGCCGGAATAATTTAGCCAAATATAGTCGGCCGAGATTGACCAATCCCG
>UQVT01000134.1 GCA_900544465.1 uncultured Collinsella sp.
CCGCACATGTGCGGATGAATATGGGAGGTGTTCGGATGAAGTTGATATTCAAGGGAGAAATTTCGAACGTATAAAACCAGTGTTGAGGGTTTTTCGCCGACGCGGAACGTGCTAGCATACTCCGCATAAGCGTTGATGGGGACGAGTAGTCGGCCGTCCGCATGCTACAGAGAGCGGGAAGCGCTGAGAACCCGTGCATGCGACCGATGAAAATCACCCCGGAGCTGCGGTCCCAACGGACGTGCCGCGCAGGTTCGTCTTAGTAGACATCGCCGAGATGGTCGTCGATACAGGCCAGCCGAGTAACGGATGCGAGCGCACGAATACGCGGGCGAGGGCATCTAAGCTGGGTGGTTAAGCGAAGAGCTTTTGCGGGCGTGCAGCCCGTTTTGTGGCGCTTCGTCCCAGCTTGTAGGGACGGGCGCTTTTTTGGTGCCCAGAGGGCGTGCGCGCCCATGACAAGAAAGGGGTACCGTGGCAAACGAGTACAAGCAGACGATGAATCTGCCCAAAACCGGATTTCCCATGCGTGCCGGTCTTTCCAAGTCCGAGCCAAAGCGACTCAAGGACTGGCAGGACAACAAGGTCTACGAGCAAGTTCTAAAGAAGAACGAGGGTCACAAGAAGTTCGTGCTGCACGACGGCCCTCCGTACGCCAACGGCCCGATCCACATCGGCCACGCCATGAACAAGATCTCCAAGGACATGATCAACCGTTACTGGATGATGCAGGGCTATGAGGTTCCCTATGTTCCCGGTTGGGACTGCCACGGTCAGCCGATCGAACATAAGGTCGAGGAGAAGCTCGGCACCGAGAAGTTCAACCAGACCTCCACGGCTAAGATCCGCGAGCTTTGCAACAAGTTCGCTGTCGAGAACATCGAGCTCCAGAAGGCTGGCTTCCGTCGCCTTGGCGTGCTTGGCGACTGGGACAACCCGTATCTGACGCTCTATCACCAGCATGACGCCGCCGATATCGAGGTCTTCAAGGCCATGTTCGATAAGGGCATGATTTATCGCGGCCACAAGCCGGTTCACTGGTGCAAGCACTGCCACACCGCGCTGGCCGAGGCCGAGATTGAGTACTCCGACGAGACGAGCCCGTCCATCTTCGTGCGCTTTGAGATGACCTCCAAGCCTGCCGGCCTCGAGAACTTCGACGGCCCGGTTGACTTTATCATCTGGACGACCACGCCGTGGACCATCCCCTCCGACCAGGCAGTTTCTCTCAAGCCCGGTGCCGCCTACGTCGCCGTTGAGCACGACGGCCGCGCCGAGGTCATGCTTGAGGACCTGGCTCCCAAGTGCTGCGAGGAGTTTGGCTGGGAGTACACCCCGGTAATGGTCGACGGCAAGCCCTACGTGGTTCCCGCCGAGACCTTCCACCACATCCACTACAAGCAGCCGATCTTTGACGGTGTTGAGGGCGTGGCGCTGCTGGCCGATTACGTCGGTGTCGATGACGGTACCGGTATCGTCCACAACTCGCCCGGCCACGGCGTCGACGACTACTTCGCCTGCCTCAAGGAGGGCATCACCGACATCTGCATGCCGGTCGATGACGACGGCAAGTTCTACACCGGCGAGGAATTTGGCACCGGTGGCCCCTTCAGCGGCATGGATACCGATGAGGCCAATCCGCACATCATTGAGTTCCTGCGCGAGCGCGGCACCCTGGTTCTCGAGAAGAAGATCACGCACAGCTATCCGCACTGCTGGCGCTGCAAGCACCCGGTGCTCTTCCGTGCTACCGACCAGTGGTTCGTCTCGATGGACAAGACGGGTCTGCGCGAGCAGGCTGGCAAGGAGGTCCGCGAGAACGTCAAGTGGTATCCGGCCCATGCCGCCAACCGCATCGGCGCCATGGTCGAGCAGCGTCCCGACTGGTGCATCAGCCGCCAGCGCAACTGGGGCGTGCCTATCCCCAGCTACACCTGCGCCGACTGCGGCGAGAAGGTCATGAACGACGCTACGCTCGACGCCGTCATCAAGCTCTTCCACGAGAAGGGCTCTGACGCCTGGTTCACCGACGCTCCCGAGAGCTACCTGGGCGATGCCTGCGTCTGCCCCAAGTGCGGCGGCCATCACCTCAAGGCCGATAAGGACATCCTCGACGTGTGGTGGGATTCCGGCGTCTCTTGGAAGGCCGTCTGCGAGTACCGTCCCGAGCTGGAGTATCCGGCGGATGTGTACCTCGAGGGCTCCGACCAGCACCGCGGTTGGTTCCAGAGCTCGCTGCTCACCTCGGTGGGCTCCAACGGCCACGCTCCGTATAAGGCGGTCGTCTCGCAGGGCTTCACGCTCGACGGCCAGGGCCGCAAGATGTCCAAGTCGCTCGGTAATGTCATCGACCCCAATAAGGTCTGTGACGAGATGGGCGCCGACATCATCCGCCTGTGGGTTGCCTCCGTCGACACCAGCTCCGATGTTTCCATCGACCACGAGATCCTTGCTCGTACGTCCGATGCCTACCGTCGTTTCCGCAACACGCTGCGCTTCTTGCTCTCCGAGCTCGAGGGTCAGTTTGAGCCCGAGACCGACGGCGTCGCCTTCGCCGACCTGCTGCCGCTCGACAAGCTCATGGTTGCCCGTCTGACCCAGGTTCAGGCCGAGGTCGACGATGCCTACGCCAGCTACGAGTTCCCGCGCGCCTACCGTGCGCTATACGACTTCGTGGTTACCGAGCTCTCCAACGTGTATCTCGACGCCCTGAAGGACCGTCTGTACTGTGAGAAGCCCGGCTCGCTCGAGCGCCGCAGCGCCCAGACCGTGCTGGCCGAGCTCTTCTCGATGCTCATGCGCGACCTTCAGCCGATCCTGTCCTACACGGTCGACGAGGCCATGGCCTATGCGCCCGCCGGCTGCGTCGATCACCAGAAGTACGCCGCGCTGCTCGATTGGTACAAGTCGCCCATCACGGTCGACGAGGCCAATGAGTTTGAGGGCGTGCTCGAGGCTTCACTCGAGCTCCGTAGCGCCGTGACCAAGGCCCTTGAGGATGCCCGCTCCGCTGGCACCTTCACCAAGAGCCAGCAGGTCCGCGTCAAGGCGGTCGTTCCCGCCGAGATGTATGCGCTGCTGACCGGCGACAAGGCCGTCGACCTGGCCGAGTTCTACATCGTCTCCGATGTTGAGCTGACCCAGGGTGAGGAGCTCTCCGTTGCTATTGAGGCTGCCGAGGGCGAGTGCTGTGACCGTTGCTGGAATTACCGCACCACCGTCGGCGAGTACAACGGACATGCTCATATTTGCGAGAGGTGTGCGAATGCCCTTTAAGGCACGGTAACTCGGCATTTTAGTTATAGGTAGAATTTGGGCGCCTTCGGCCCATTTGCTCCGCTGAATAAAAGCGGCATTCTGTTTTTCGGAATGCCGCTTTCTTTTTATGCTGGTTATTTCGCTTGTGTTGGTGGATATGTCGTGCGCTCTGCGTGTGGCAATATAAGATGGTTAATTGCGTTAAACGGAATTCGATGTTCTTGAGGGTAGGGGATTGATTTGGGTCGTGCTGGGGGTATGACGCCGCCTTTGCGTTGGCGGTTGGGTGTTGCTGGTGGGGTGGCGCTGGTTGTGCTGCTTCTTGACCAGCTGACCAAGCTTGCGGTTCGTGCCGTGGGCGACGCTTTGCATGTGACCGTCATCCCCGGTGTCATTGACTTTATGTTTGTCCGTAATATCGGTGCTGCCTTTAGCATGGGCGAGGGGCATGGCGTTGCGTTCGCTTTGCTGGCGCTTGCGGTCATTGTCGCCATTGCCGTGTACTTGCTTCGCACGCCCCAGCTTGCTCGCTTGGAGGTTGTGGGCATGGCCATGGTCGTGGGTGGCGCCATTGGCAACGCGATCGATCGCCTGGCTTTTGGCTTTGTGACCGATTTTATTGCCACCACCTTCATCGACTTTCCCGTCTTTAACGTGGCCGATATCGGCATCACCGTAGGCGTTGTGCTTGCCCTCATCGGCTACATGTTCTTGAGCCCTGCGGCCCGCGAAGTCGATGCGACTGCCGAGCTCAATGCCCGTGATGAGGCCCGCGCCAAGCGCAAAGCCAAGCAGCGTGGGGAGCGTGCCCGCAAGATTCGCGAAAGGAATGAGCGTTAATGGCCGACATCCATATTCTTGTTGCCGACGATTGCTCTGGCCAGCGTCTCGACGCCTTTCTGGGTGCCAACGACGGCTGCCCCACGCGCTCTGCCTGCGCGCATCTGATCGAGGGCGGCGCCGTAATCGTGAACGGCGAGACCTGCCTATCAAAAAAATATGCTGTGCGCTCCGGTGACCGCATCTCGGTCGACCTGCCCGAGCCGCATGATCCCACTGATGTGATTCCCGAGGCCATCCCCCTCGATATCCGTTACGAGGACGACTACCTCATCGTGCTCTCCAAGCAGCGCGGCCTGGTGTGCCATCCCGCCCATGGCCACGAGAGCGGCACGCTTGCGAACGCTCTGGTCTACCACTGCGGCATTGACCATCTGGGTACCGTGCAGGGTGAGGACCGCCCCGGCATCGTGCATCGTTTAGATCGCGATACCTCGGGCCTCATGCTTGCGGCAAAAGACGACGACACGCAGCGCGCGCTCCAAAATCTCATTCGCACGCGCACGCTCGATCGTCGCTATATCACGCTCGTTCACGGACATATCGCTATGGATGAGGGCACCATTAACACCGGCATTGCCCGTTCTACGCGTGACCGTGTCAAGATGGCCGTTTCGGACGATCCTTTCGCGCGCCAGGCCATTACGACCTTTAAGGTCCTCGAGCGCTTCGATTCCACGCGTTTTGACGACGGCTATACGCTCGTCGAGTGCCACCTGTTTACGGGCCGCACACATCAGATTCGCGTGCATATGCGCCATATCAACCACGCCTGCGTGGGCGATCCGCTCTACGGCAAGTGCGATGCACGCGCCGATCAGGGTCTGACCAGGCAATTCCTTCATTCCTGGCGTGTTGCATTCGACCATCCCGTGACGGGGGAGCGCATTGAGTGCCGCGACGAGCTACCGTGGGATCTCGCCGCGGTTCTTGACGACCTGGCCCCGCGCTCGCTTGGCCGCACCGCTGCCGGCGACGAAATCGTTCCGCAGCTCGGTCTGCTCGAAGCCTAGCCAGTATTAGGTGGTTTCT
>UQVT01000135.1 GCA_900544465.1 uncultured Collinsella sp.
GAGGTGCCCATCCAGGGTGCTATCGGCAACAAGATCATTGCCCGCTCCACCGTCAAGGCGCGTCGCAAGGACGTGCTTGCTAAGTGCTACGGCGGCGATATTTCGCGTAAGCGTAAGCTGCTCGAGAAGCAGAAAGAGGGCAAGAAACGCATGAAGGCCATCGGCTCGGTCGAGGTCCCGCAGGAGGCCTTTATGGCGATCCTCAAGGTGGACGAGTAGGTCTATGGCGCTTTCCGAATACAGCAAGCGGCTGCTGGGCGCCTATGCCGAGCAGCCGTTCCTTATGGCTCCCATGGCGGGCGTAACCGATCCCGCTTATCGCATCATGTGCCGCCGCCGCGGTGCCAATCTCGCCTATAGCGAGATGGTGAGCGTGGCGGGCCTTGCCTATGCCAGCAACAAGACCTGGCGCCTGGTGCTACCGGCCGACGAGGAGCAGCAGATTTGCGTGCAGCTCTTTGGCTCCAAGCCCGAGCAGTTTGCGAGTGCCGTCGCCGCCGTCGAGGAGCGTGTGGGCGATCGCCTGTCATTGATTGATATCAACATGGCCTGTCCGGCTCGCAAGGTCGTTACTAAGGGCGAAGGCTCGGCGCTTATGCGCACGCCCGACCTGGCCGAGAAGATTGTCGAGGCAGCGGTGGGCGCGGCGCATGTTCCCGTGACCGTGAAGATCCGCAAGGGTTTTTATGCCGAGGACCGCAACGCCGCAACGTTTGCCCAGATGCTTGAAGGGGCGGGCGCCTCTGCAGTTGCCGTGCACGGTCGTTGTGCCACGCAGCTCTACACCGGCCAGGCCGATTGGTCGGTTGTCGATGAGGTTGCCGACGCCGTCGAAATTCCCGTTATCGGTTCGGGCGATGTGTTCTGCGCCGAGGATGCCGCGGAGCATCTGCGCAGTTCTGGTGCCAGCGCGGTGTTTATCGCGCGCGGCATCTACGGCAATCCGTGGGTGTTCGGTGATGCTCGCGCCCTTGCGCTCGATGGCATGCCGGTGCCGGCGCGCAGCTCCGTTGAGCGCCTAGACGCCCTGCGTGAGCACCTAACGCTGACGCATGAGCTCCTGCCGCTCATGTCGCGTGCCCGTACGTACGCAAGCTGGTACTTAAAAGGCATGCCCCATGCCGCCGCTTGGCGTGCTCATGTGGTGCACTGCTCCACGTACGAGGAGTTCATGGCGCTGGTCGATGAGATCGAGCGCGATGTGGTGGCCTGCGAGGCTGCCCTTGCCGCCGGCGAATCGGTGCCCCCTCATCCGCTGGGGGCTTAAGGGTGGCCGTTACCGCGCTGTATGCGCACGTGCCGTTTTGCGCCCAAAAGTGCCGGTACTGCGACTTTGACTCACGCAGTTTTGCTCCGTGCGACCTGAGCGCTGCGCTCGATTTCTATTTTGAGCAGTTGTTCGCGCGTCTCGATGCTTTTGGCAAGGCTGGGGCCCTTGACCAGATCCGCACCGTCTATGTTGGCGGCGGTACGCCGTCGCTGGCGGGGGAGCGCCTGGTGGAGCTGGTGCGGCGTATTCGTGCGTGGTGCGCCCCCGTTGAGTTTACCTGCGAGGCCAATCCCGAGTCGCTGACCGCCGAGCTTGCCGCTGCGCTTGCCAAGGTTGGTGTCACACGCGTCTCTCTGGGCGTGCAAACGCTCGATAACACCGAACTTACTGCCATCGGCCGTATTCACGATGCCGATCGGGCGCTCGCCGCCATCGCGACGGTCAAGAACGCTGGGCTTGACGTGTCGTGCGACCTTATGTGCGGACTTCCCGGGCAGACCGCAGCGAGTTGGAAGCACACGCTCGATGGCGTGCTGGCGGCGGCTCCGCATCATGTGTCGGTCTACCCGCTTACGCTTGAGGAGGGGACGCCCCTTTATCGCATGGCGTGCCGCGACGAGTCGGTCGAGCCCGACGAGGATTTTCAAGCTTCGTGCATGGATGTGGCGCGTGAGCGTCTGGGTGCGGCCGGCTATCACCCGTATGAGGTGGCAAGCTATGCGCTCGACGGCCATGAGTGCGCCCATAACATTGCCTACTGGACCGGACGGGGCTACCTGGGCCTGGGTCGTTCTGCCGCGGGCATGCTCGACGCCGGGGATTTCGACCGTCTTGCAGGTTTGTTCCCCGGTGTTTCTTCTCGAGGCGTTGCGTACCGCGTGCGTCTGGTGCAACGTGACGATGACGCGACGGCGTTCGAGACTGAATATCTGTCGCAGCGTGAGGCTGCGGCTGAAGACCTGATGCTCGCTTGTCGCATGACGCGCGGTATTGCGTCCGATCTGTTGGTTCGTGCAGCTTGCGTCATCCCAACGGGCGAGCTGGCAGCTGCCTGCGATCGCGCGCTCGAATTGGGTCTTGCCACTTGGGTGCCCGAGACGCTCGGAGTCCATGAGGGACCCTTCACTTCGGCAGACGTCCTCGCGGGCCATGTCCGAGCTCGTCTGGCGCCGACACACCTGGGCTGGCTCGATGGAAATGTTCTGTTCGAGCTGTTTTGGGATCTAGCTTAGGCCGCTCGGGTAGAATTACCGGAATATATACGCTGCTGTGAGCAGGAGGTTGCCGCGCATGGCGACGATGAACGAAAAAGATTACTACGAGATTTTGGGTGTCTCCAAGGACGCCACCTCGCGTGATATTCAAAAGGCCTTCCAGCAAAAGGCCCGCAAGCTCCATCCGGACGTCAACAAAGAGCCGGATGCCGAGGAAAAGTTTAAAGAGGTTTCCGAGGCCTACGCCGTGCTTTCGGACGAGCAGAAGCGTTCGCGCTACGACGCCATGCGTTCGGGCAACCCCTTCGCCGGCGCTCCTACGGCTTCGCCCTATGGCGGCGGCTACGCCGGCAGCGCGGGCTATGGCAATCCCTTTGAGGGCGGTTTTCCCTTTGGTGGCGCTTGGGGCCAGCCGCGTCGCGGGCAGGCTGCCTACAATCCCGAGAACGGCGCCAACGTGGTCGTTGATATCAAACTCGACGCCAAGGAGGCCAAGGGCGGTGCCCGCAAGACCGTCCGCTACACGCGCTTCGATACCTGTAACAACTGCGGCGGTTCGGGCTCCGTTTCGTCTGAGCATGCCCATACCTGCCCGAGCTGCGGTGGCCGCGGCCACATCGACGTCGACCTGTCCTTCCTGTTTGGTGCGGGCACGTTCCAGTCGGTCTGCCCCGAGTGCGGCGGTTCCGGTAAGGTCGTGGCCGACCCCTGCCCTGATTGCGGCGGCAGCGGTCGTACTCGCGTAACCTCCGAGCAGACGATTGAGTTTCCTGCCGGCACGCACGATGGCGACGAGGTCCGCATTGGCGGCATGGGTCATGCTGGCACCAACGGTGCCGCGGGCGGCGATCTGGTCGGCCGCGCCCATGTTGAGGCCGAGCGCTTGGAAGGCAAAGCTCGTACCGGTTTTTACCTGATGGGCATCGTGGCGCCGTTTTTGGTACTCTCGGCCATCTCGGGCGTGTTCTCGGCCTTTGCCGTGATGTGCTTTATTCCGTTTGCCATGGGCCTGTTCATGGTGCTTTCGGACGGCGTGCTTCATCGCAGCCTGCTGTGGTGGAAGCGCGGCGCGATGCAGTTTGCCAACGGTTTTGCCAACGGCTTCATGTTCGCGCTCGTGTCGGTTTGGTTCGCGAGCTGCTCGCAACGGGCCATGCTTTCGCCGTACCAAATGCAATAACATCAAACCCTCTGTTTGCGGTCGGCCCTGCTTGGGTATAGGACGCACTGTGACAATAATGAAAGTCGGAAGGATTCGGTTGTGTCGGAAAATAGGGATTACTACGAGGTGCTTGGCGTCGACAGGGATGCCGACGCGCGGACGATTAAGCGTGCGTTTCTAAAGAAGGCCCGTACCGTACATCCGGATGTTTCGGACGACCCCGAGGCCGAGGCCAAGTTCAAGGAGCTCAACGAGGCCTATTCCGTTCTTTCCGATGAGCAGAAGCGTGCTAACTACGACCGTTACGGCACTGCCGACGGCCCTGGTGGTTCGGGCTACGTCGATATCAACGATATCTTTGGTGGCATGGGCATGGACGACTTGTTCTCGTCGTTCTTTGGCGGCGGTGCCGGCGGTGGCGCCCGCAGCCGTCGTGAGCGTCGTCGCGGACGTGATATGGCCATCTCGCTTTCGGTGACGCTCGAGGAGGCGGCGCTCGGCTGCAAAAAGACGATCAGCTATGACCGCCTTGCTCCTTGCGAGGACTGCAATGGCACTGGTAGGGCAGAGGGCGCACAGGAAAAGCAGTGCGGCCGCTGCCACGGCACGGGCTATGTCACGACGGTTCAGCGTTCGTTTTTGGGCCAGGTTCAGTCCTCTTCGCCTTGCCCCGACTGCCATGGCGAGGGCACGGTCATCGACCATCCCTGCGAGACCTGCGACGGTCAGGGCCGCACGCCTTCGCATGAAAAGATCGACATCGATATTCCCGCCGGCGTTTCGACCGGTCGCCAGCTGCGTGTGAGCGGCTTTGGCGAGGCCGGCCTTCGCGGCGAGCCTTCGGGCGACCTGATTGTCAACGTGCGCGTCGCCGACCATGAGCGCTTTAAGCGCAACGGTGATGACCTGTACCTGGTGAGCGATATCTCGATTGCGCAGGCTGCGCTCGGCTGCGAGATCGAGGTCGAGGGCATTATGCCCGACGAGGTCGTTAAGGTGACGGTTCCCGTCGGCGCCCAGTACGGCGATACCGTGAGCGTCAATAATTACGGCATGCCGCGCATTGGCGGTGGCGGTTCGCGTGGCCGCCTGATTGTGCAGCTGCGCGTGGTTGTTCCCACCTACCTTTCCAATAAGCAGCGCGAGCTGCTCCGTGCTTTTGCCGATGAGATGGGCGATGACGTCGCTTCCGGTAAGAAGTCGGTGACCGACCGTATCAAGAGTGCCCTCGACGATATCCTCGATTAAGGAGCCCGCGTGCTCGCACCCCATATTTCCGTCGTTAATCTCGGCTGCCGTGTCAACCGGGTTGAGTCTGACCGTATCACTGCCGATCTTATGCGCTTGGGCTTTGCTATTGTGGAGCCCCAGGATGCCGATCTGATCGTCATTAACACCTGTGCCGTTACGGGCGAGGCCGAGGCCAAGACCCGTAAGGCCGT
>UQVT01000136.1 GCA_900544465.1 uncultured Collinsella sp.
GCGGTCGGTACGGGTTTTCCAAGTGCCCGAGATTGCCGTGAAAGAGGAGCGACGCGTACTTGAGTACGCGAGCGACGGTTTGAACGGCAAGGTCGGGCGCTTGGGAAACCCGAAGGGATTAGAGAGTCTTAATACGGGTGCCCGCGGCCGTATCCTCAATGGTGAGGCCCAGATCCTTGAGCTGGTCGCGGATGGCGTCGGCCAGATCCCAGTTCTTGGCGGCGCGGGCCTCGGCGCGGGCCTCGAGAATCTTGGCAGCGGCCTCGTCCACGTCGTCACCCGTGTAGGCGACCAGGCCGGCGGCAACGCCTAGCAGACCCAGCGGCAGCTCGACCTTGGGCTCGGGAAGCTCAACACCAAACGTATCGAGCAGCTCGGCCAGCGTGTCGGCGGCGGCAAGCGCGGCGGCCTTGTCGGCAGCGTCGCCCGCCTGCTCCAGGTACTGGTTGCACTCGGTCACAAAGCCAAAGACAGCACCCATGGCACCAGCGGTGTTAAAGTCGTCGTCCATGCACTCCTTAAAGGCGGCACGGGTCTCGGCGGCCTTGGCGGCAAACGCCTCGGATGCTGCCTCATCGGCATCGGCCGTCGCATGGTTCGCGGCCCAGCGCAGGTTCTCGACCGTACCGGCAATACGCGTGAGCGAATTCTCGGCACCCTCCAGGCGCTCCCAGGAGAAGTCGAGCGGCGAGCGATAGCTCGTCTGCAGCATCAACAGGCGCAGGGCCGCGGCAGAGTGCTGCTCGAGCACCTCGGCCAGCGTAAAGAAGTTTCCGAGCGACTTGGACATCTTCTCGCCGTCAACCAGCAGCATGCCCGTGTGCATCCAGGTGTTGGAAAAGCCCTGGTGCCAGGCGCAGGTGGCCTGGGCGCACTCGTTCTCGTGATGCGGGAAGGCAAGGTCGGAGCCGCCGCCGTGGATGTCGATCGGGGTGCCCAGGTAGCGATGCACCATGGCAGCGCACTCGGTGTGCCAACCGGGACGGCCCTCGCCCCAGGGACTCGGCCAGCTGGGCTCGCCGGGCTTGGCGGCCTTCCACAGGGCAAAGTCGAGCGGGTCGTTCTTGTCCTCGTTCTCCTCGATACGCGCACCAACCATAAGGTCATCGATGTTGCGGCCCGAGACCTGACCATAGTTGGGATCGCTGCGCACAGCAAAGTACACGTCGCCGTTATCGGCGGCGTAAGCATGGCCCTGCTCGATGAGCGTCTTGATCATGGCGATCATGGGGCCGATCTCCTTGGTGGCGCGGGGGCGCACATCGGGATCGAGCACGTTGGCGGCGCGCATGACGCCGATGAACTTGTCGGAGAACTCCGTCGCGACCTCGGCGGCCGTACGGCCCTGCTCGTTGGCGCGCTTGATGATCTTGTCGTCGACATCGGTGAGGTTCTGGGCGAACGTGACCTCGTAGCCGCTCGCGATGAGCCAGCGGCGAATCACGTCAAAGTTGATGAACGTGCGGGCGTTGCCGATGTGGATGTTGTCGTAGACCGTGGGGCCGCACACGTACATGCGGACCTTGCCGGACTCGATGGGCTGGAACTCTTCCTTTTTATGGGTAGCGCTGTTATAGATACGCATTCGTTACTCCTTAACGGTTTTCTGTAGCAGGCAGACGGCCCAGGCGCCGATTCCCTCGCCCTGGCCTTCCCAACCGAGCTTTTCGGTCGTAGTGGCGGCGACGCCCACGTTTTCGACGTCAACGCCCAGGGCATGGGCAAGGTTGGCGCGCATGGCATCGCGGTGCGGGGTGATCTTGGGTTGCTGACAGGCAATGGTGCAATCGGCATCGACAAACTCGAAGCCCAGCTCGCGCGCATAGTCCATCACGCGAGCGAGCAGCACCATCGAATCGGCACCCTCATAGGCGGGGTCGGTATCGGGGAATAGCTTGCCGATGTCTCCCCCGCGGCAGGCGCCCAGAATGGCGTCGGCCAAGACGTGCGCGAGCACATCAGCATCCGAGTGGCCCAGCAGGCCGCGCTCGTAGGGAATGTCGACACCGCCGATGATACATCGACGCCCCTCCACCAGACGGTGAACGTCGTAGCCATGGCCAATGCGCAGGTTACTGAACATGGGGAAGGTCCTCTCCCTCGGCCATGCGGCCAAGCAGAATCGCGGTTACGGGACGCAGGTCCTCGGGCACCGTCACCTTAAGGTTATCGCGCGGGCTCTGGACGCAGCGGACGCGCCCACCCATGCGCTCGACCAGCGACGAATCATCGGTACCGATAAAGCCCTCGGCAATGGCTGCAGCGTGGGCGCGCTTCATAGCATCGACGCTAAAGATCTGCGGCGTCTGCGCGGCCCAATAGAGCTCACGCGGCGGCGTCTCGACGATGTTGTCGCCATCGACGATCTTGAGCGTGTCGATCGCGGGCTGACCGCACACGACACCGTCGAGAGCACGGTCACTCACGAGCACGTCGATAGCGTGGTCGATGGCCTCGGTCGTAATGAGCGGACGAGCGCCGTCGTGGATAGCGACATATTCGAAACCCGCCGGAACCGCATGCACGCCGGCACGGGTGGAATCCTGACGGGTATCGCCGGCATCGGCAAAGCTGATGGGCGTGTCATAGTCAAACGGGTCGATGGCCAGGCGGCGCATCTCGGCACGGCGCTCGGCAGGGCAAACCACGACGATATGGCCGACCTTATCGCTACGATCGAACGCGCGGATGGACCAGCTCATGAGCGGACGGCCCGCCACATTAACGAGCTGCTTGCCGCCGGGATTTCCAAAGCGCTGGCCGCTGCCGCCGGCAACGACCACGGCGCATACGGGCGCCATTATGCGTTCCCCTGTTTGGTGCCCTTCATGCGGTACAGCGAGTCCGCAAGAATGGCAGGGTTGTTGACGCCAAAGTCGCCCAAGCGCTCCGGATCCTCGCTGATGTCGTCCATGAGCTCCTGCAGCGAGCCGTACTCGTCGACGATCTTCTCGGCCACGCCGTCGCGCACGACGGACACGCGCGAAAGCGTGCGCAGGCCCAGCGGCGTCATGACGGAGTCCTCGTCCAAGTCGTCATAGCCCAGAACTGCCGCCACGTGCTGCGGGTCGGACAGGTCCTTAGGCGTCATACGGCTCAGCTCGGCGCGAATCTTCTCGGCGTTGGCCTCAGAGGAATCGCTCGCGTAGTCGCGGATCATCAAGTCGTATTCGGTATCCATGCTGGAGCCCGCGAGCTGCTCGAGCTGCATCTGCACGAGCTTACCCTGGTTACCCAGCTTGACAATGCAATCCTTAAGCTCGGTCTTTGCCTGCTGCATGATCTCGAAGCTCGAGAAAATACCGGTAATGTCGGCGAGTGTGACGTAGTCGTCGAGCTCGAGGGCCGTCAGGCGCAACAGGGAGCGATCGAGCGACTGACGGGTAGTCTGGAGCGTGGCGACGAGCTGGTTGACCGAGCTCATGATGGTGGTGACGGGCTGAATCTCGTAGCTCTTGCCGTGGACGTACACGTTGACGACGGCGCGACGAGCCGAAACCGAGATCACGATGGCATCGGTGAGCACCGACATGCGAGCGGCAGTACGGTGACGCATGCCCGTCTCACTCGTGGCGAGCGAGGGATCGGGATTGAGGTGGAAGTTGGCGCGCAGGATCTGGGTGAGGTCGCCATCGATAACGATGGCGCCGTCCATCTTGGAAAGCTCGAACAGGCGGTTCGAGGTAAACGAAATGTTGAGCGGGAAGCCGTCGTTACCGGCAGCGAGCACGTTTTCGGTGTCGCCGACGCAGATAAGGGCGCCCAGGTGACCGGCGATGATCATGTCGAGGGCGGTGCGGATCGGCTGACCAGGTGCCGTCAGGCGGATGGCCTGTTCCATACGCTTTTGCAGCTCGTTCTTATCCAAGGCATCGCTCCCATCGTATACGCTCCATAAACGCTAAATAGTTTCTCACGGTTTGTCCCTGCGGCGCTTGCGAAATCCGATGCTTACAGAATGAGCGAACACAGCTGAGAGCCCAACCCAAATCAGCTGTTCATGTGGTAGCATCGGGATTCGCATAAATGAGGGAGTAGTCGCGTGATCGGGTTCGCCTCCGGTGGCGCGGCAAGTCAACACACTGGCCGATGCGGCCTGGCTTGCCTTAATGAACGAGACTCGTGGCTGTGCGCGCAACGCGTACGCCACGGGTCTTTTTTGTTACTCCCCCAAGAGGTACACGCGGGCCCGCCCGCAGAGAGGGAGCCAGACTATGGGACTCGCAGAGCTTGTGTTGCTCGCTATCGGCCTTTCTATGGACGCTTTTGCCGTATCCATCTGCAAGGGCCTTGGCATGAAAAGGATCAACCTTAAGGTCGCCGTGATACTCGGCCTGTTCTTTGGCGGTTTCCAGGCCGGCATGCCCGTAATTGGGTGGGCCCTTGGTAGCCAGTTCATGGGCATCATCAGCCCCATCGACCACTGGATCGCCTTTATCCTGCTCGCCTTTATCGGCGGCAAGATGCTGTGGGAAGCCTTTACTGAGGACGAGAACGAAGGCGACGGCAAGGATGCCGAAAAGATCGACCTGGGCGAATATCTAATCCTTGCCATCGCCACCTCGATTGACGCGCTTGCCGTGGGCATCTCGTTTGCCGCGCTCTCGGTCGATATCGTTCCCGCCGTGTCGCTCATTGGCATCACGACCTTTGTCTTCTCCGTTGCCGGCGTAGCGATCGGCCACACCTTTGGCGCGCGCTACGAAAAGCCCGCCACCATCGTGGGTGGCGTCGTGCTCGTCCTCATCGGCCTCAAGATTTTGCTGGAGCATCTGGGGATTTTGGCGCTGTAAAACACCCTTCAAAACTAAACGTCCGGATGAGGCCTAATGCAGAGTTTTGCATGAGGCCTTTTCATGCAGACTTTTGCATGTCATACTAGGATGCAAAAGTCTGCACGTTAGGAGATCGCCGTGGATACCCTTCCCATCACCACACCGCGCCAAGCTGGCATCTACGTGCGCCAGGCACGCGAGGCTCAGGGTCTCACCCGTGCCGCCCTCGCTAATAAGGCCGGTGTTTCGGAGCGCCTGCTCGCATCGCTCGAGCTGGGAGATGCCACGGGCATTCGGCTCGACAAGCTG
>UQVT01000137.1 GCA_900544465.1 uncultured Collinsella sp.
GCCATGAACCTCATGGTTCCCGTGCTTTCCGCCTACATCGCCGAGTCCATCGGCAAGCGCCCGGCGCTCGTCCCCGGTTTTGTTGCCGGTATGATCGCCATCCAGGGCCTGCCCGTTAACGCCGAGACCGGCATGATCGACGCCGGCGGCGCCGGCGTGGGCTTCGGCTTCCTGGGCGGCATCGTCGGCGGTTTCCTCGCTGGCTATGTCATCTTGCTGCTCGAGAAGGTCTTCTCCAAGCTGCCCAAGAATCTGGACGGCCTCAAGGCTATCTTCCTGTACCCGCTGTTCTCGACTGCTATCGTCGGCCTGGTCATGCTCGGCATCTCCGGCCCCATGGCTGCCATCAACACCGCCATGATGGACTTCCTCAAGGGTCTGTCTGCCTCTGGCGCCATTGTTCTGGGCCTTGCCATCGGCTGCATGTGCGCCGTTGACATGGGCGGCCCGGTCAACAAGGCTGCTTACGTCACCGGTACCGCTATGCTCACCGAGGCCCTGGCCGCCGGTGTCGGCACCGACACCTACAACTTCGGCACCAACTTCATGGCTGCCGTCTCCGCCGCTTGCATCGTTCCGCCGCTGATCACCACCTTCGCCGTCGTTGTCGGCAAGAAGTACTTCAGCCAGGAGGATCATGACGCCGGTATCGTCAACCTCATCCTTGGTTGCACCCACATCACCGAGGGCGCCATTCCGTTCATGACCAAGAACATCTGGCCCGTTATGCCCATCATGATGCTCGGTTCCTCTATCGCCTCGATCCTGACCATTATGTTCAACGTTCACGATCCGGCGCCTCATGGTGGCTTCCTGGTCCTGCCCGTTGTCGAGAATGGTCCGCTGTGGGTCCTCGCGATCCTCATCGGCGCTGTGGTCGGTGGCATCCTGTTCGTGGCCTTCAAGAAGTACGACTTCGAGAAGAACCAGAAGGCAGCTCCCGCCGCCGCTGCTCAGCCGGTCGAGGCCCCCAAGGCCACTGCCGTCGAGGCCCCCAAGGCCGAGGCTGCCGACTTCGTGAAGGTCGAGAACGTCTTTGTCGCCGAGGACTTCGCTTCTCGTGACGAGGCTCTGAGCTTTGTCTCCAACCAGGCCGTCAAGGCCGGTGTCGCGAGCGACGCCGATGCCGTGATGAACGCCTTCCTGGCCCGCGAGGCCGAGGGTACCACGGGCATGATGGAGGGCTTCGCCATTCCGCATGCCAAGTCCGATGCCATTACCGAGGCCGCCGTTATCGTCGTCAAGGACGACTCCGGCGTCACCGGTTGGGACACCATGGACGGCGCTCCCGTCAACGTGGCTATCGCCCTGCTCATCCCCGGTGCCCAGGCTGGCACCACGCATCTCAAGATTCTGTCCAAGGTCGCCGAGGCGCTCATGGACGAGGACTTCCGTGCCACCGTCAAGGGTTCCACCAACGCCGCCGAGATCGCCAAGACGATTAACGCCCGTCTGGTCTAACCCCACGGCTAGCGATTAACATCGCCCCCTGTACAAAAGGCGAGGACTCCACCAGGAGCCCCCGCCTTTTTTCTTGCCCCTCCCATAAGTTGCGGTGAAATAGGGACTGTTTAACCGTTTCAACCCCAAATCCAGTCCCTACTTCACCGCAACTTACAGAGATGGGCATAGACGGTCCTGCTTGCCGAGTCTTTAGTGCGGACAGACTATCAGCCAGAATTCCGTTTGGTCGATATTACTCTGGACCGACTGAGTTTCCCCAGCTTGCTCGCCCACAGGGGCCCGTGCGCGGCCTGTGAGATTTATCGCGAGTTCCGCTCGAGCCGAAGAGCACTTAATGTGCTCTTCGTGTGAGCAGGACTGTAGAGCAGGAAATCTCACAGGCCGCGCACGGGCCCCTGTGGGCGAGCAAGCGGACGACAAACACATCTGTCCAATAATTCGTCTGAAACATAATGAAAAACCGTTTGATGTGAGTTAATATAAACAACGTCGTGAATCTGACTCCTGCCACATACATGACAGGGGTTAAACACAAAAAAGGAGTCAACTATGGTTTCTGAGAAGGCTACCCTCGTTAATCCTCAGGGTCTGCACATGCGTCCGGCTGGTCTGTTCGCCTCCACCATGGGCAAGTACGCCTGTGACGTGACGGTCGTCACCCCCGAGAAGGAGGTCAACGGCAAGTCCCCGATGGCCCTCATGGCTGCTGGTATCCCCTGCGGTACCGAGGTCGAGGTCAAGTGCGACGGCGCCGACGAGGCCGAGGCTCTGGCTGCTGCCATCGAGCTCATCAAGAGCGGTCTTGGCGAGTAGAACTCAAACGGGTCGCATGTTGAACAACTAAGTTCATATTTGGGGGCGCAGTGACCTGTTGTAAGGTAACTGCGCTCTTTTGTCATGGATATGGCAAAACGCTTTATCACATGACACGGAGAGAGGAATGGGAATGTATCAGGGAGTCAACGCTTCCGAGGGCATCGGTATCGGCACCGTCATGGTCGCCGTCGATCCCGACTTGACGTTTGAGCCGCACGAGGTTGCTGATTCGGCAGCAGAGAAGGAGCGCTATCAGTCCGCTCTTTCGGTCTTCTGCGAGAAGACCCAGGCTCAGGCCGACCACATGAAGGAGACGGTGGGCGAGGCCGAGGCCGAGATCATGAGCGGACACATTGTTCTGGCTCAGGATCCGGGTATGACCGACGCCATCAACGCCGCCATTGACGGCGGTACCTGCGCCGAGCAGGCGCTCATGGACACCTCGACCATGTTCGAGAACATGTTCCTGTCCATGGACGACGAGATGTTCCGTCTTCGCGCGGCTGACATCGCCGACATCCGCACCGGTATTCTGGCCGAGCTGCTGGGCAAGGAGGTCGTCGACCTCTCCGTCCTGCCCGAGAACACTGTCGTTGTCGTGCACGACCTCACGCCGTCCATGACCGCCACGATCGATAAGGCCCACGTTGCCGGTATCGTCACCGAGACCGGTGGCCGCACGTCGCACTCCGCGATCATTGCGCGCGCCCTCGAGATCCCGGCTGTCCTTTCGGTCTCCAACAGCTGCACCGCACTGCGCAACGGCATGACCGTTGTCGTCGACGGCGGCAAGGGTATCGTCGAGGCCGATCCCGACGAGGAGACGCTCGCCGCCTACACCGCCAAGGCCGAGGCCTTCGCTGCCGAGAAGGCAGCCCTCGAGGCCTTCCGTGGCAAGCCGTCCGTGACTGCCGATGGCATCAAGAAGATCATCGCCTGCAACATCGGCAACCCCGATGACGTGCCCAACGCGCTCGATCATGACGCCGAGGCTATCGGTCTGTTCCGCTCCGAGTTCCTGTTCATGGACTCCGCTGAGCTTCCTTCCGAGGAGGAGCAGTTCAACGCCTACCGTAAGGTCGCCAGCGCGCTCAAGGGTGCTCCGGTCATCATCCGCACGCTCGATGTGGGTGGCGACAAGGAGATTCCGTATCTGCATATGGTCAAGGAAGACAACCCCTTCATGGGCTTCCGCGCCGTGCGTTACTGCCTGGCCAATCCCGACCAGTACAAGGTCCAGCTCCGCGCTCTGCTGCGCGCTAGCGCCTTCGGTGACGTCAAGATCATGATCCCGCTCGTCACCTGCGTCGAGGAGGTCTTGGCTGTCAAGGAGCTCGTCGAGCAGTGCAAGACCGAGCTGACCGAAGAGGGTCGCAAGTTCAACGAGAACATCGAGGTCGGCATCATGGTCGAGACGCCCGCCGCTTCGCTGCTCGCAGACCGTCTTGCCGAGGTCGCCGACTTCTTCTCCATCGGCACCAACGACCTGATCGGCTACACCATGTGCGCCGACCGTGGTAACGACACCATCTCCAACCTGTACCAGGTTTACTATCCCGCCGTGCTCCGCTCGCTCAAGAACATCATCGAGAGCGGCGTGAAGGCCGGCATCATGGTCGGTATGTGCGGCGAGGCCGCTGCCGATCCGCTGCTCGAGCCGCTGCTGATCAGCTGGGGCCTGGAGGAGTTCTCGATGAGTGCTCCGTCGATCCTGCGCGCCCGTAAGACCATCAGCCAGTGGACCAAGGCCGAGTGCGACGAGCTCGCCGAGAAGGCGCTCGCCTGCAACACCGCCGCCGAGGTCAAGGCACTGCTCGAGTCCGCAGCTCGCTAATTTGGTATCAGAGGTAACCGCGTGGTTGGAATGGGCCGGCCACGCGGCCCTCACATATACAGGGGGTACTGTAAATGTTCTACACGCTAACCGCTAACCCGGCTGTCGACATGACGGTTTCGAGCTCTCCGCTCGAGCCCGACGAGAACGTCCGCACCGGTTCGGCCAGCTACACGGCTAACGGCAAGGGCCTCGACGTGTCCTTCGCCTTTAAGAAGATGGGCGTCGACACCGTCGCGCTCGGCTTCTTCGCTGGCTTCACGGGCAAGTTCATCGTCGAGGAGGTCATGAACCTGGGTTGCCTCTGCCGCCCGGTCTGGACCGACGGTATCACGCGCATTAACACCTACGTCAACGATGGCCAGCACGAGTACGGCATCCTGAACCCCGGCGCCCCGATCACGCCGCAGCACCAGGAGGAGCTCTACAACATCCTGGACACCGCGGGCGATCTCGAGTGCCTGATCGTCTCCGGCTCCGTGCCTCCCAAAGCTACGCCCGACTTCCTGGCTCAGGTCATGGAGCACGCTCAGGCTCGTGGCGCTGACGTCGTCCTGGACCTGTCCTCCGACAAGCTCAAGGAGCTCGCTCACAAGAAGCCGCTGCTCATCAAGCCGAACCATCACGAGATGAAGGCCATCTTCGGCGTGCCGGTCGACACCGACGACGAGGTTCGTGTCGCCATGAAGATGGCTCACGACGCTGGCGTTCAGAACGTGCTGCTCACCCGTGGTAGCCGCGGCGACGCTTACTTCTCCAACGGCGAGGACATCTGGTACGCCAAGCGTGAGTTCAACATCAAGCTGGTCTCTTCCGTCTGCGCCGGCGACTGCACCCTCGCTGCGTTCCTGCACAAGTGGTACAGGGATCGCGATAACGTCGAGGAGGCCATGAAGCTCGCTATGGCCACCGGCGCCAACGTTGCCGAGTCCGTCGGCATTGG
>UQVT01000138.1 GCA_900544465.1 uncultured Collinsella sp.
AGAAGCCCTCGCCGCACGAAGTGCGCAGCGAGGGCTTCTTGCATGTCCGAGGACGCGCCGGGAGGGAACTTGCTCTCTGCCCGGATAGGTAAGACAGCTTACGCGACGGTGTAAACCCAGTTGTGCTTGTCCTCGACAGCACCAGACTGGATACCAGTCAGGGTCTCGCGGAGCTTCTTCATCACAGGCCCGATCTCGGTGTAGCCAGCCGGGAAGGTCACGGTCTCGTCGGCGCCGTAAACCTTGTTGTCGATCTCGCCAACCGGGGAGATGACGGCAGCGGTGCCGCACAGGCCGCACTCCACAAAGGTGCCGGCCTTGACCTCGGCCCACTCGACGGGACGCTGATCGACGGTCATACCCAGGTCCTGAGCAACCTGAACGAGCGAACGACGGGTGATGGAAGGCAGGATGGAGTCGGTGTGCGACTGCGGAACGACGAGCGTACCGTCCTCCTTCACGAACAGGACGTTGGCGCCGCCGGTCTCCTCGACATAGGTGCGGGACTCGGAGTCGAGATACAGGTTCTCGGCATAGCCCTCGCGATGGGCCTCCATCGTGGGCTTGAGGGACATGGCGTAGTTCAGGCCGGCCTTGATATTGCCGGTGCCGTGCGGTGCGGCACGGTCGTACTCGGAAACGCGCAGCTTAACGGGCTTAAGGCCACCCTTAAAGTACGGACCGACCGGGGTCACGAGAATGCGGAACGTGTACTCAGGAGCGGGAGCCACGCCAATCACGTCACCGGAGCCGATCATAAACGGACGCACGTACAGGGTCGCACCGGAACCGAAGGGCGGAACCCAGGCGGCGTTTGCAGAAACGACCTGCTTGACAGCCTCGACGAACTTGTCCTTGGGGAACGGGGGCATCTCGAGGCGCTGGGCAGAGTTATACATACGCTCGGCGTTCATGTCGGGACGGAAGCAGACGATGCTGCCGTCCTCGGCGGTGTAAGCCTTCAGGCCCTCAAAGACCTCCTGGCAGTAATGGAAGATGCCGCCGCACTCGGAGACATGCAGGGTGTGGTCGGTGGTCAGGCCGCCCTCGTCCCACTCGCCGTCCTTCCAATGGGCCTCGTAGCTGTAATCGGTCTTCATGTAGCCAAAGCCGAGGCTACCCCAATCGATATCCTTCTTCTCGACAGTCATATGTCGCTCCTTACATACACAGTTGCAAACTCGCGAACCCGCACGCAAGGACCGAGGCCGGCCGCGTCGCAACGTCGCACGCCCGGAGCGTAGAGCCGGACGGGACACGCAAACAGCATCAAAGCCGATGGCACGTCGATTCGCATGCACGAGATTGTACTCCGCACGCGCGTCGGATAAAACGTTTTTCTTTAACTAACTAAAGTATTTTCATTTGACCGAAGCAAGAAGGCCCGCCACCGTAAGCGGTGACGGGCCTCAACGGCACGGTTTGCGCGCTGGCTCGAGCTACGCGTTCTTTTTACCGAGCTTAGCCTTAACCAGACCGACCACGGTCGGGATGATCGACACGGCGACAATCCCGATGATCAGCAGCTCAAAGTGCTCCTGCACAAACGGAATGCCACCAAAGAAGTAACCCAGCAGCGTAAAGACCGTCGACCAGGTAATGCCACCCAACACGTTAAAGACGACAAAGTTGCGCCAATGCATGCCGCCCATGCCGGCGATAAAAGGCACAAAGGTGCGGATGAACGGAAAGAAGCGGCCGAGGAAGATGGCCAGATGGCCCCACTTGTCCAAGAAATCCTCGGACTTTTTGATGCGCTCGGGCGTCATGGCCTTCACTTTGCCCGAGGCAATGATCTTGCGGCCAAAGAAGTGGCCGATCATAAAGTTGCACTGATCGCCCAAGATGGCGGCCGTCCATGCGACGGCCAACAGGGCCACGATGTTAAAGCCGCCGTTATGGGCAAAGAAGCCCGAGGCAAACAGCAGCGAGTCGCCGGGAAGGAACGGGAAGAACACCACGCCCGTCTCGATAAAGATGATTAGGAACACGCAGCCGTAGGCCATAAGCGGGCCGGCGGCGATCCAGCTAGCGATCGCGGTGCGCGGGTCCTTAAGCAGCTCGGCGATAAAATTGATGAAACCCATGAAGTAAAACCTCTCAGTTGTGGGCGCGGACACGTCCAAGTTGACCAGTATACGGTTGCGATGCGAGCGCGGGCCAAACCCCTCAAAAGTCTTACTTCATTACCAGCAAGTTTGCATAACTGACACTTGTCGCCCAAAGCAAAGCAAGATCGCCCTTCCTAATCCCTAGCGAATCGCTATACTTTATTGAATCGCATTGTCACGGCGCTAAGGGAGGGCGGCCGGTGAGCTTTATCAACACCATTCGTGAGGACATCAAGACCGTCCAGGCGCAGGACCCTGCCGCGCAAAACGGTCTGGTCATCTTCCTTTCCTACCCCGGCTTGCACGCCAAGTGGAACCACGTGCCCGAGCACTGGCTGTGGGAACACGGTCATCGATCTCTCGCCCGTGTGCTCTCGCAAATCACCCGCCACATCACCGGCGTCGAGATTCATCCCGCCGCGCAAATCGGCAAGCACTTCTTTATCGACCACGCCATGGGCGTCGTTATTGGCGAGACTGCCATCGTGGGCGACAACTGTGTGCTCTACCAGGGCGTCACGCTCGGCGGCACCGGCAACGAGACCGGCAAACGCCACCCCACCCTGGGCAACAATGTCACGGTGGGCACGGGCGCCAAGGTGCTTGGCAACATCCACATTGGCAACAACGTCAAAATCGGCGGCAACTCGGTCGTCGTCAAGGACGTGCCCGACAACTGCACCGTCGTGGGCGTGCCCGGGCGCATCATCAAGCGCAACGGCTGCCGCGTGTTCGAGGAGAGCTTCGACGCCAAGCAGCATCGCGAGTACATGCCCGACGATGCCGCCGAGCAGAGCGCCCTCAACCGTCAGGGCATCACCGAAAACGCCCGTCGCGTCAAGGAACTCGAGCAGGAGGTGGCCGAGCTCAAAGCCCTCGTCGCCAAGCTCGTGGACGAGCGCTAGAAGCGGACGGCCACCGACAACATTGACGCCAACACAAAAGGCGCGCCAGGGAATCCGCCCCCGGCGCGCCTTCTTTTCGATGTGACATGCGGGACTGCCCCTTTGTCACCTTATGCGAACTGGCTTAGGTAGAGGTCGGCGTAAGCGCCCTCGGCAGCCAGCAGCTCCTTGTGCGTACCCTGCTCGATAATATTGCCGTGGTCCATGACCAGGATGAGGTCGGCATCGACGATCGTCGACAGACGGTGCGCGATTACAAAGCTCGTGCGCCCGCGCATGAGCGCGTCCATGGCGCGGCCGATAGCAAGCTCGGTGCGCGTGTCCACGCTCGACGTCGCCTCGTCCAGGATGAGAATCGCCGGGTTGTTGAGCAGCACGCGCGCAATGGTCAGCAGCTGACGTTGGCCCTGGCTGATGCTCTCGGCATCGTTAGCCACACGCGTGTCGTAGCCCTGCGGCATAGTGCGCACAAAGAAGTCGACCTGAGCGGCACGTGCAGCCGCGACAATCTCCTCGCGCGTCGCCTCGGGACAGCCATAGGCGATGTTCTCGGCAATGGTGCCATCGAACAGCCAGGCGTCCTGCAACACCATGCCAAACTGCTGGCGCAGCTCGCCGCGATCCATGCGGCTCGTGTCCACGCCGTCGAGGGTAATGCGACCACCGTCGATCTCGTAGAAGCGCATGAGCAGATTGATGAGCGTGGTCTTACCCGCACCCGTGGTTCCCACCACTGCGATCTTCTGACCCGGCTCGGCGGTAAACGACACGTCGCGCATAAGCGGCTTGTCGGGCGAATATCCAAAGCGCACGTGCTCAAAAGCGACACGGCCCTCCACCTTGCCCGGCAGCTTGGCGGCGGCCGCCGGCAACGGATCGGCTTCCATCTCGGACTCGTCGAGCAGGTCGAACACGCGCTCGGCGCTCGCCAGCGCGCTCTGCAGCGAGTTAAAGGTAAACGACAGCTGCGTCATGGGCTCGGACGCCTCATAGATAAACTGGAAGAACGCCTGGAACACGCCGACGGTCATATGCCCGGCAACCAGCATGCTGCACCCCACCAGCGCAATCACGATCTGCGCCAAGCGGCCGATAAAGCGCACCGCGGGACCGACGGCGTTAATCATAAAGTCGGCCTTGGTGCTCACGCGCGCCAGCTCCCTCGAAGCCTCGTGCACCTCGGCAGAGCTCTGGCGCTCGCGGTTAAACGCACGGATTACCAGACGGCCCGAGTAGCCTTCCTCGACCGCGCTCGTAATCTTGGACACCCACTCCTGGCGCTCGCCCGTCACATCGTGCGTGCGGCGCGAAACGACCTTCGTCACCAGCAACGAAAGCGCCGTAAAGAACAAAAAGACAAGCGTGAGCGGCACGCTAAACACGAACATCACGCTCACGGCGCCCACCACGGTACCGATCGACACCAGAAGCTGCAGCAAGCCGCGCTGCATGCTCTCGGACATCTTGTCCAAGTCATTGGTCGCACGGCTGACGACCTCGCCGGGTCGATGCGCGTCAAAGTAGGCAAGCGGCAGACGGTTGAGCTTTTGCGCGATGCGGTTGCGTAGGCGCAGGTTGAGGCGCTCGGCAACGCTCGACATCAAAAAGCTCTGAAGCGCGTAGAACGAGGCGGCGGCGGTCCAGATCATAAAGTAGATGAAGATGGTCCTGCCGCAGTTCTCCCAGGTAATGCTGAAGGTTGTGTTGTTGGCAAACGCCAGCTTCATGTGCCCCCACAGCTCATCGATCACGCGGGCGCTGTAAGCCGGCGCCGCGGTGTTAAAGATGGCATAGAACACGATGCTCGCGAACACGGTATAGAAGCGCCAATGGTCGCCGGCGGCCTCGCTCCACAGGCGGCGCACCGTCGCCCAGGTGTCGCGGGGCGTCTCGTCCTCGTCCTCGTCGTCAACGTCGCGCATGCGCTCCGCCTCGGCGCGGGCGCGCTCGTCCTCGGCGCGCTCGTTTTCCTCGTAGAGTGCCTGGCGGCGAGCCTCGCGCTCCGCCGCCTTGGCGGCTTCGTCCAGGTCGGGCGCGA
>UQVT01000139.1 GCA_900544465.1 uncultured Collinsella sp.
ACGAGACGGCGAAGCATCGCGTGGTGGGGCTCGTTATCGAGACGCGCCCCGATGCTGTAACGCCGCAGGCGCTTACGCTTATCCGCCGCCTGGGCTGCACCAAGATTCAGATGGGTATCCAGAGCCTTGACCAGCACCTGCTCGATATCAACGAGCGTCGCATTTCGGTGGCGCAGATTGAGCGGGCGTTTTCGTTTGCGCGCCTGTTTGGCTTTAAGATCCACGCGCACTTTATGCTCAACTTGCTGGACGCCACGCCCGAGGGGGACAAGCGCGACTACGAGCACTTTATGACCGAAGGGGCCTTTATGCCCGACGAGGTCAAGGTTTACCCGTGTGCGCTCATCGAGGGCTCGCGTCTGGTGGGCTGCTATGAGCGTGGTGAGTGGCGCCCCTATACCGAGGAAGAGCTGCTCGATGTGTTGGCCGACGATATCGTGGTGACGCCGGCGTTCTGCCGCATCAGTCGCATGATCCGCGACTTTAGCTCCGACGACATCATGGTGGGCAACAAGAAGCCTAACCTGCGTCAGCTCGTCGAAAACCGCTTGGCGGCTCGTGGGGAAGGCGCGACGGTGCGCGAGATCCGCTATCGCGAGATCAGCACGGCGGGTGCCGACCTGAACGAGTTGGCCCTTGACGAGGAAGTGGCGTACGAGACGCCGGTGACGCGCGAGCGCTTTTTGCAGTGGGTGACGCCGCAGGGCAAAATCGCGGGCTTTTTGCGGTTGTCGCTGCCCGACCATTCGTTTGTTGCCGCGCATGCGGACGAGTTGCCGACGACGCCGAACGAGGCGATGATTCGCGAGGTGCACGTGTATGGCATGGCGGCACGCGTGGGCGACCAAGGCCAGGCGGCCCAGCACCATGGACTGGGTCGGTCGTTGGTGGAGCGTGCATGCCATATTGCTCGGGACGCGGGCTATACGCACATCAACGTGATAAGCGCGATCGGTACGCGCGAGTACTATCGCCATTTGGGTTTTTATGACCACGGACTCTATCTGCAAAAGGAGCTCTAGATGAACAGGCCGAGTGTTTCTGCTGGCGTCGTTGCCGGTGTTGCTCTGGGAGCCGCGGCGCTTGGTGCGGCCGCCGTCGCTGTTCGTGCTGCCTGTCTGCAGGTTGCGCGAACCCGCAATGGGTTGGCGCGTGTGAAACGCGTGTACGATGAGGGCGGCGACGAAGTCCGCGTGTTGGTGCAAGGCGGCGTCTACCAAAGCGCAAGCTACATTGGCGAGCGTTGGGCGGAGCCCGTCTTTGCGTACTATCGTGCGTTTGACGACGTGTTTGAGTCCGAGGATGCGATGCGCGACGCTTATGGTCACGGCATCGACCGTATGCTTATGCTGGGCGGCGGTGGGTTTGCCTATCCCAAGTTCGCGCTGATGTCGCACGAGAGCTTGCGCATGGACGTCATTGAGTACGATGCCGAGATTACGCGCCTGGCGCGCCGCTGGTTCTACCTAGACGAGCTGGAGCGCGCGGCGGGCGATCGCCTGCGGGTGATAACCGCTGAGGCTCGCTCGTATTTGGGTGTGACGAGCGTGGGTCATCGTCGCTACGACGTGGTCGTGAGCGATTGCTTTGGCGGTGCCGAGCCCGTGCGCGGGCTGGCGACCGTTGAGGCGCTGCGCCTGGTGCGGGGCAGCCTGAACCCCGGGGGTATCTACGTGGCCAATATCGTGAGCGCAAACGAGGGGAGCGATGTGACGTTCCTGCGCGACTGTGCCGCCACGGCGCTCGAGGTGTTCGCCCATGCTTGGGTGGTCCCATGTGGCGATGCGGAGTTCGGCGGCGAGGAGAACTACCTGCTCATCGCCAGCGACGGCAACTACGCCTTTGCCGAAGCCGTGCCCTTCGACACCGACTTCCTCGGCACCGTTCTTCACGACAAATAGGTCTCCCCGTCCCAAAAAGACTGGTCTTAGGCGTGGTCGCGCCAGCCGAGAACGCGCTGCTTCATGCCTTCGATGTCGAGCACGCCTTCGGCAAAGCCTTTGCGCACGAGCTCCTCGGGAACGTACTCGTCGTAGCGATCAAAATAAGGCACCTCGCCGGGATAGACGAGCTCGATGGGATTGAAGTCCTTCTCGGCCTCGGCGGCGAGCACCTCAAAGAACGTCTCCTCGTCAGCCCTCATCTTAAACTGCATAAAGTACGGGCGCGATGGGTCGAGTCCGCGAAGGCCCAGCTCCGCGGCACATTTAATCTTGAGCATACGTTCGAGCGCCAGAAAGGCGTAGCTGCCCAACCAGGGGAAGAGCACCCAGGTGTCGCCACCCAGGTTGATGAGTGGCTTGGTCCCTGCGCCCGAAATCTCGGCCGTATGGCGAGCCTGCGCCAAGCGGGCCCGCGCGTTACCCATAAGGTACGGATATGCCGCGTGCTCGTTGAGCGCCTTGCGCATGCGCTCGAGTACATGTGTGTTGATATCACCGGGGCAGTCGCCAAAGTAGGCCGGCACACGGCCCTTGACCTGCGTGGCAAAGACGGTATGGCACTTCCAGTCCACTTCCTCGACAATCCAGCAGTGTCCGGCGATGGCGATGCGCTCACCGGGCGGTGGCGGGTTGACGATCGTGCCCAATTCGGCCGACTCGCTACGAACGGTGAACTCCTCGTTTTCTTGGAATACGGCGTAGAACTTAAAGTTGTTAATGATGCGCTCTCCCGCGAGACCCACGATGAGCCCGCCACCTTCGGTGACCTGGATATGGTCGATCTTAATGAGGTGACGTAGCAGCACACGGTAATCGTCTGCCGAGACACGGTGGAAATAACTGAGCGTGAGCACGCGCTGGGCTAGTTCGGCCGGCGTGAGCTCGCCGGTGCTGGCGAGGGTCGACATAGTCTGGTGATAGAGCAGGCTGTAGGGGAGTCGATCGAGCTCGGGCGGCTCGACCCACTTTTCCTCGCGATAGAGTTGTACGAGCGCGATGCCCTGCAGGAGCTTCCAGGGAATGGTTTCGGGCATCATCGTGCGCGGCTCGGGTTCTTCCTCGCGCATGACAAACCACATCTCGGGCGGAAGGTCGCGACGGCCTGTGCGCCCCATGCGCTGCAAAAAGGAGCTGACGGTAAACGGCGCGTCAATCTGGAAGGCGCGCTCCAGGCGGCCGATATCGATACCGAGCTCCAGCGTAGAGGTGGTGACGGTTGTCTGCGCCTGCTCCTCGTCGCGCATGAGCTCCTCGGCCGTCTCGCGCAGCGATGCCGAAAGATTGCCGTGATGGATGAGAAAGCGGTCGGGCTCGTGTCGACTTTCGCAGTAGCTGCGCAGCATGGAGCACACGGCCTCTGCCTCCTCGCGCGAGTTGGCAAAGACCAGGCACTTGCGGCCGCGCGTATGCTCAAAGATATAGCCCATACCGGGGTCGGCGTTGTCGGGCGCCGTGTCGGTGGGGTTGAGAAGCGCCTGCTCGGTCGCTCGTGGGATGTCGACTTCGCCCTCGGGGGCCGAGGAAGTTCGGCGGTCCTTGGGTGCGGCCTTGCCCCGTGCCCGCTCACGACGTTGACGGCGCTCCTCTTGTGTGAGCTGTCCGCTGTGACGCATGTCTTGGGCGCCGGCGGGCAGTGCCGCTGGTGCCGCTGCCTCAATGCGCTCGCATGCGAGCACCTCAGCTTCCTGCGGACCTGTGCTCGCGAATCCTCGCTGCTGCGCCTGGGGACCCGAGTTGTAGAAGTGCTCCATGGAGATGCGCCACACGCGGCGCGGCTCCTCAAAACGGGGGATGACGCAGTTGCGTCCCGTCCCCTGCGACAGGAAGGCGCCCGTGCGCTCGGGGTCGCCGATGGTTGCCGACAGACCGATGCGGCGGGGCTGCACGCCTGCCATGCGCGAGAGCCGCTCGATAAGGCAGAGCGTCTGCCCGCCGCGGTCGCCGCG
The DNA here is from genome assembly GCA_900544465.1 of uncultured Collinsella sp. Classification (GTDB taxonomy): domain Bacteria; phylum Actinomycetota; class Coriobacteriia; order Coriobacteriales; family Coriobacteriaceae; genus Collinsella. The sequence continues at coordinate 3,890 of UQVT01000139.1, forward strand.
CATGAGCGAATGGACTTCGTCGATAACCACATAGCGCAGGTCGCAGAATATACGAGGGATCGCCATGTGCTTATGGATCAGGAGCGCCTCGAGTGACTCGGGCGTAATCTGCAAGATGCCGCTCGGTTTTTTGATGAGCTTAGCCTTGTGCGACTGCGAGACATCGCCATGCCAGTGCCAGACAGGGATATCGGCTTCTTCGCACAGATCGTTGAGGCGGACGAATTGGTCATTGATGAGCGCCTTGAGGGGGCCAATGTAGAGGGCGCCCACGCTTGCGGGCGGCCTCTCCCAAAACTCGGTCAGGATGGGAAAAAAGGCTGCCTCGGTTTTGCCGGAAGCCGTGGATGCCGTCAGGAGCACATTGTCCTGCGTGTTAAAGATGGCATCTGCCGCCGCAACCTGGATAGAGCGCAAGCTCTCCCAATCGTGGGAGTAGATGAAGTCTTGGATAAACGGGGCGTAGCGGTCAAAGGCGTTCACGGGGCCTCCTCTCAAAAACGAATCTCTTAACGCGGCTGGCAACGGCTTGCTGCATTACAGTCTCAACGTTTGCCCAGATAGAACCTACCAAAATAAACCTGTCCCTTTTTGGCAGGTTAGATGGTGAATTCGGCGAAGTTACGGTCGCCGTCTGCGGTGCCGGTGTCGCCTGTTGCGGCTGCCGGCGCCAGCGCGTCGCCGCCGACGCTTTGCAGCAACTCGGCCACATTTGCATTGGGGTTCTGACACAGGATATCGAGCAGTTCGATAAAGTCACGAATGACCTCACGGGGCGTCAGGTGTGTATCGGCTCCCACGCGGCCGAACTCAATCTTGAGAAAGTCCACCAAGTCATTCTCGGTAAGCGTGGGCGTCCAGCCAAAGTATCCGGCATGGATCTGCATGAGTTTTTCGATCAGCACCAGCAACTCCTCGTAGGTGAGTGGCTGCAGGCGGATGATGGGCGCGAGCATGTCCTTAAGGTCCTCGCGTGCAAAGCGGCCTTGAGCGAGTCGGCTGCGCAGGGCCTCGTAGGAGAACACACCGCGGCGGCGGTCTTCGATGGAGGTTGGCGTGCCGCCCATGATCATGCCCAGGTACTGCGCCTTGCCCTGGAGCGTGTCGTTGTACATGGTCAGGATCTTCTCGTAGTTGTACTGGCGCGTGATGGCGT
>UQVT01000140.1 GCA_900544465.1 uncultured Collinsella sp.
GTCATGACCACCGAGACCACCTGCCTGTCGAGCATCTGGGCCACCGACGAGGACACGCACGCGTTTTTGACCATGCACGGCCGCGGCGAGGACTACCGCGAGCTCAAGCCCGCCGATGTTGCCTACTACGACGGCTGCGTCGAAGTCGATCTGTCGAGTATCAAGCCCATAATCGCGTTGCCGTTCCATCCTTCTAACGGCTTTGAGATCGACGAGCTCAACGAGAACCTCGAGGACATCCTGCATGAGGTGGAGCTCGAGGCCGCCAAGATCGGCGAGGGCAAGACGCACTTTAGCCTGCTCGACAAGATCATCGACGGCAAGCTGCACGTGCAGCAGGGCGTTATCGCCGGCTGCTCGGGCGGCAACTACGACTCCGTGGTCCAGGCTGCCCGCGTGCTCAAGGGCGCCAACACCGGCTGCGGCGAGTTCTCGCTGTCGGTCTATCCCACGAGCCAGCCCGTGGCACTCGAGCTTACACGCCGCGGCTACATCTACGACCTTATGGAGGCCGGCGCGATTGTGCGCACGGCGTTCTGCGGCCCGTGCTTCGGCGCCGGCGACACGCCCGCCAACAATGGCCTTTCGATCCGCCACACCACGCGCAACTTCCCCAACCGCGAGGGTTCCAAGCCGGGTAATGGCCAGCTGAGCGCCGTGGCCCTGATGGACGCCCGTTCCATTGCGGCGACGGCTGCCAACGGCGGCGTCCTGACGCCGGCGACCGACCTGCCCGAGGAGACTTGGGACGAGGCCTGCGAGTACACCTTTGACGACGCTCCTTACAAGAAGCGCGTGTACTGGGGCTTTGGCAAGGCGGATCCTGCCGACGAGCTGGTCGAAGGCCCCAACATCAAGCCGTGGCCCGCGATGGAGCCCCTCGGCGACGACATCCTGCTCAAGGTGTGCTCCAAGATCATGGACCCGGTCACCACGACCGACGAGCTCATTCCCTCGGGCGAGACGAGCTCCTTCCGCTCCAACCCGCTGGGCCTGGCCGAGTTTACGCTCAGCCGCCGCGACCCGGCCTACGTGGGTCGCTCCAAGGAGGTCGACGCCGTGGAGAAGCGCCGCGTTGCCGGCGAGGCCGCGGGCGACCTGGCGGCACTCGATGCTGAGCTTGCCAGCGTGTTTGAGGCACTGGCCGGCGCGGGTGTCACGGCCGATGCCAAGGCGACCGAGTACGGCTCTATGCTCTATGCCAAGAAGCCCGGCGACGGTTCCGCCCGCGAGCAGGCCGCGAGCTGCCAGCGCGTGATTGGCGGCCTGGCCAACATCGTCCACGAGTACGCCACCAAGCGCTATCGCTCCAACGTGATGAACTGGGGCATGGTGCCCTTCCAGATGGAGGCCGAGCCCAACTTTGAGGTGGGCGATTACGTCTTCGTGCCGGGTGTCCGCACCGCGCTCGATGGCGACCTGCAGAACATCGCTGCCTACGTGGTGCGCGCCGACGGCACGGTCGAGCAGGTTGAGCTCTATATTGCCGATATGACGGCAGAGGAGCGTGCCATCGTCAAGGCCGGCTGCCTGATCAACTACAACAAGTTCAAGGCCGCTGCCGAGTAACGCACTTAATTGTCCGCCCGGGGCTTACCCTTTCCCGCCCGCTCACGCGCTTCGCGAGGGTCGCGTTCGGGAAAGGGTAAGCCCCGGGCTACATTTCTGCGTTCTCGTTGGGTCTTGAGGGACGCTAAAAATAGACTTGCTTAATGCCGCCTCTGTTGTCGGGGCGGCTTCTTTTTGTCGAAAACCGCCACAAAGGGGGCAGACATCTTTGTGGTGGTCCGCGGTTTGTCTTGTTCTGTAACAGGTAGACCCTTATTTTCCGAGTAGTTGTTACAGATTTAGATAAACGGAAACTGCTGAACATTTCGTCTCGATCTGTAACATCTGAGGTCCAAAACGGCAGCTAGGTGTTACAGATCGAGACAGTTGAGCGCCAGAGTCGAAAACCACCACAAAGGGGCCTGTCCCTTTCGTGGTGGTGGGGGGCGAGCTCGATGTTGCCGTGCTCGTTGAACGACATTCTAATGAGCGTCTCTACAGAATTTCATCTGGGCTGGCGGGTTTGGTTGTTTTGGGGATGCCGAGTTTGGATGACGCGAAATCGTCAACATTGTCCTTAATTCCGTCTTTGGTGTAGACGGTGACCATATAGGTGCTGTGTCCGAATTCGCCCTTGTCGCGTGTTGCCCAGGCATCCCAGTAGGCGGCCCTGTTTCGCCCTTTGATTTTTCCGACACGGCGGAGTTCTGTTCGCTTTAATTTCTGGTTGCTATAGATGGTTCGACCGGCCTCCTCGGTGAGCCCGCACTGTCCAAGCATCTTGTCGAGGACTTGGTTCATGTGGCGCTCATCGGTGTTTGGTGCGTAGTCGTAGGCAAGGCCGATGGAGTCGAGTGGCTGGTCGTCGATTAGATAGTTTAGCGCCTGAGGTCCAAGGCAGAAATAGGGGGAGCATCCGTCGATCTGACCGAGCAACGGTAACTTGGACTGCCAAAGTCCGGTGGGAATTGCATATTCGTAGAACACGCCACGGCAGACAAAGGAGAGCGAGGTGGCACGCGAGCCGGCGTCGATCATCCCGCAAAGATCGAAGGGCGAGGCGATACCAAAAGAAAAGGGCGTGATGACGATAAGGAAGAGCATCACGATGGGTATGGCGAGAATGGCGATGACGTTGCGACCGGTGGAATGAGGCGGCTTCATATGCGCTCCTAGAGACAAAGATCTGTTGAGGATAGGCAGAAATGGATATGTTCAGAGAACAATTCAAGTTTAATCTCATGGCGCGAGATGGTCGACCGTTAGCGTCGAAAACCACCACAAAGGTGCCTGTCCCCTTTGTGGTGGTGAGGAGCGCGCGGCTCCTTTAGGTAATAGTGCTGGCTGGCGGTATCATTAGTGCGGGTGGCGAAGGTTTGCATTGTGGGGTGTTTTGCCGTGAGCCGTTCTGTCCGTATTGGATTGATTGTCTTGGCGCTTGCGATCGCTGTGGTTGGCGCGGGCGCTGTCGGTATGGCATTTCTACCTGCTGCGGTGACGGAGCCGGTGGTCAAGCCTGTGACTCAATCTGTCGAACTTCTGACCGGCGACGACAAGCCCGAGACCATTACCGTTGATTTTGATGAGCAGCCGGCTGTGCTGGGTATTAGCAATTATCCGCGTATTCAGCTTGGGGCCATGCGCTATACCACGGATACAAGCCTGATCGATAGGGCGTCCGAGCTACTCAAGGGCAAAACATTTAAGCGTTGGTACGGATATGCGTCCTATCGGGCAAAAGCGAACGACATGGTTGGCGGATGCCACTCTTCCATCGAGCTGGACACTGCAAACGGCGCAAAGTTATGTGATGTCTCGTACGATCCGGGCTACGAGGGCAATGAGGGTCCGGGCATCTACATCATGGACGGCGATCTCGCCTATGTCATGGAGGGCGACCAGACCGAGCTCAACGATTTTATGGGCCAGTGTATCCAAGATGCCTATGAACAGACCTGCTTGCCCGATCCGCAGGCTGCACGCGATAGTGGGTCTGCCCGTACATGGCTGTTCGAGGATGAGATGCCCTGGAACGCCGAATCGGGAAGCACGGGTTCGGCGAAGGAGTAGAGACCGCGACCACCACAAAGGTGCCTGTCCCCTTTGTGGTGGTTTGCATGCCGTGGGAACACTCAGAAAATCTTATATATAGAGACTTAGATTTGTGTATAAGATCGCGCAAAGCTGGCAACAATACTTCTCGAACAACGTGAAGCCGCCCCGTAGGGCGGCCGCCCCAAGAGAGGTGATTCCATGAGAATCGATAAGCTAGCAATGACGTCGCGCGAGGCGCTGCAGACCGCCATGAGCACGGCTGCTGACGCGCAGGCCGGCGCGGTGGAGCCGATTCACCTGCTGTCCGCCCTGCTCGGTGCCGGCGAGCGCAATATCTCCGTGATCATCGAGCGCATCGGTGCCGACCCGGCTCAGCTTGCACGCTCCACGCAGGATGCCATTGACCACGCGCCCAAGGTTTCCGGCGAGGGTCAGCAGATGGGTCTTTCCAACGAGCTCGTCCGCGTTATCGAGAAGGCCGAGAAGAAGGCCACCAAGATGGGCGACAGCTTTGTGGTGACCGAGCATTTGCTGATGGCGCTTGCCGAGGACAAGGGCGAGGCCGGTCGTGTACTGCGCGACGCCGGCGTGACCAAGGAGCGCATCGAGCAGGTCTACGAGGAGCTGCGCGGCGATGACCGCGTGACGTCTGCCGAGGACAAGACCCAGTTTGAGGCGCTGGAGCAGTACGGTCGCAATATCTGCGACCTTGCCCGCGCCGGCAAGCTCGACCCGGTCATCGGCCGTACCGATGAGATTCGCCGCACCATCCAGGTCCTGTCCCGTCGCACCAAGAACAACCCCGTGCTCATCGGCGAGCCGGGCGTCGGCAAGACGGCCATCGTCGAGGGCATCGCTCAGCGTATCGTGGCCGGCGACGTGCCGAGCACCCTGCGCGACCGCGACCTTATCGAGCTCGACATGAGCGCGCTGGTCGCCGGTGCCAAGTATCGTGGCGAGTTCGAGGACCGCTTGAAGGCCGTGCTCAAGGAAGTGCAAAAATCGGAAGGCAAGGTCATCCTGTTCATCGATGAGCTCCACACCATCGTGGGCGCGGGTGCCACCGAGGGCTCCATGGACGCCGGCAACATCCTCAAGCCGGCGCTCGCCCGTGGCGACCTGCACGCGATCGGCGCGACCACGCTCGACGAATACCGCAAGTACATCGAGAAGGACGCGGCGCTCGCCCGTCGTTTCCAGACCGTGATGGTGAGCGAGCCTACCGTCGAGGACACCATTTCGATCCTGCGTGGCCTGAAGGAGAAGTACGAGATCTTCCACGGCGTGCATATCACCGATAGCGCGCTCGTGGCAGCTGCCGACCTCTCCGATCGCTACATCGCCGACCGCTTCCTGCCCGACAAGGCCATCGACCTGGTCGATGAGGCGGCAAGCCGCCTGCGCATGGAGCTCGACAGCATGCCGGTCGAGATCGA
>UQVT01000141.1 GCA_900544465.1 uncultured Collinsella sp.
CAGGCACCTAGTGCCTGACCTTTTTTGTTTTAATCACCATGATTATTTTGCTTAAAGTAACAACGTTCCCGATCGATGTAATCACCGAATCAAAACGTGTACATTAGCCACCAAAATCGACATTTTTCGACATGTTTGGAGGCAGATGTACACGAATGCGAAATCCCCCGCCCACAACACCCTCCACATGTCTGGACTCTCTATGGCTTGGCTGGATAGACATCGCCGGAACGGGTATAGTATCGAAAGTTTTGTCGTTAACCAGCGGGGGAGTCCTGTGGGCATCAAAAAGAAGATCAAAAAGGAGCTTATCGGCACTTCCGATTACCCGTCGAATAAGATCTTTACGATCTCCAATTTCATCACCTTTACGCGCCTGATCCTCACCCTGGTATTTCTGTACCTGTTTGTGACGGATAACAACCGCGTCATCGCCATCGCAATCTACGCCGTTGCCGCCTCCACCGACTGGATGGACGGTCAGATCGCCCGCATGACCAAGACGGTCTCGTGGCTCGGCAAGGTCATGGATCCCATCTGCGACCGTGCGCTGCTGTTCACCGGCGTCTTGGGACTGGTGGTTCGCGGAGAACTGCCCATCTGGGTCTGCGTGCTCATTATTGGCCGCGACATCTATCTGGGCATCGGCACGCTTATCGTTCGTCATTATCACCGTCGCCCCATCGATGTCGTCTTCCCCGGAAAGATTGCCACAGCGCTGCTCATGACCGGCTTCTCGCTTATGCTGCTCGGGTTCCCCGTTATTGACGGCCTGCATCTTTTACCTTCAACCCTTACGGCCTTCCCGGGCCTCAACGGAAGCTCGGTGCCCCTCGGCATCTTCTTTGTGTACGGCGGCGTGATCTTCTCCATGCTCACCGCTGTCATCTACTCCATTAAGGGCGGAGCGGCCATTAAACAGGCTCTCACGCATCCCGAGGACGAGGACATCGACTTTCTGAACCCTGAAATCGAAGACTGATTCGTTGGGGTATGATTACGTACGGTTCATTATTTGCGGCACGTCCGCGATAAGTTAGGGGTTGTCATGGACAACATGGTTAACAATATGCCTCAGAATGATAAGACTGCTGACGCTACCTGCGTATTCCGCGTGCCTTCAAGCGACGTCACCGTTCCCGACCTCATGGCCAACGTGCGCATCACCGCCCCCGTTCTGTCCATCGTCAAGGGTCCGCAGACTGGTGCCGCCTTTGAGCTCGAGGACGACGTGACCACCATCGGTCGCGATCCCGCGAACGGCATCTTCCTCAACGACATGACCGTTTCGCGCAGCCATGCGCGCATTATTCGCGAGGGCCTCGGCGCTCGCATCGAGGACCTGGGCTCGCTCAATGGCACCTGGGTCGACGGCGCCATTGTCAACGCAGCCCCGCTGCACGACGGTTCTTCCGTCCAAATCGGTACGTTTACGCTCATCTACCACGAGAGCACGCCGGAGCGCATCGAAACCGGTGAGTAGGGCATGGCCGAACGCAACTATCTGAGTATCGGCCAAGTCGTCAACTTACTTCGAGGCGCATACCCCGATCTTTCGAACTCAAAAATTAGATTTCTAGAAGATGAGGGGCTCATTACCCCTCATCGTACGCCTAAGGGATACCGTCAGTACTCCAAGGAGGACGTTGATCGCCTGGAGGTCATCCTGCACTTGCAGAAGACCCGCTACATGCCGCTCAACGTGATTAAGCAGCGCTTGGAAAACGCCACGGACCTGTCAACGCTCGCTTACGAGGTGGGCTTGCTGTCCGATGTTCCGCTCAAGACGGAGCCCAAGGAGACTAAGCAAAAGCTGCATCCCATCGAGACCATTCCCGATATGCTGGGCGTCGAGATTTCGTTTATCCGCTCGCTCGCCGAGAACGACCTCATTCGCATCATCAAGAGCCCGCAGAATCGAGAGCTCGTCGATGGTCGCGATTTCCCGATCATCCGCTACTGCTCCGAGCTGTCACGCTTCCATATCGAGCCGCGCAACCTGCGTCAGTACGTGTCTTCCGCCAACCGCGAGTCCTCGATGTTTGAGCAGGTGCTCGTGAGCATGCTCGGAATGGATACCTCCGATGACGAGCGCGACGCCAAGCTCGAGCGTGCGTTTAAGAAGCTTCACGACCTGACGGAAGGTGTACACACTGCACTGCTCAAGAACCGCGTTTTTGAGTCGCTCAACGCCGTGGTCGAGGACGCCGACATCGATGCACTCGATGAGGAAATCACTCGCTCCGAGTCCACCAAGGCCAAAAACGAAGAGACATCCGCTCCAGCTTCGCACGAGGATTCTATCGTAAAGCCGCTCAAGGTCGTCGCCCCTTCGCAATCCGGCACCGCTACCGCGGGCAAGTAACAGCTGCCGCTTATCCGGCAACCCATTGAAAGGTCATGCAATGTACGACTTCGAATCTCAAATCGTCGACATCCCCGACTATCCCGAGCCCGGAGTCATCTTTAAAGACATCACGCCGCTCTTTGGCAATCCCGAGGCGCTCAAAGCCATGACCGATGCCCTCGCCGAGCACTTTGCCGGCATGGGAATCACCAAGGTCGTGGGTCCCGAGGCTCGCGGCTTTATGGTTGGCGTACCGGTGGCTGTAGCCCTTGGCGCCGGCTTTGTTCCCGCACGTAAACCTGGCAAGCTACCGCGCGAGACCGTAAGTCAGAGCTACGAGCTCGAGTACGGCACCGATTCAATTGAAATCCATGCCGACGCTATCAGCTCTAAAGATACCGTGTTGATTCTGGACGACTTGTTCGCGACGGGCGGAACCGTCGAGGCAACAGGTAAACTGGTGCGAGATATGGGCGCAAAGCTTGTGGGCTACGGTTGTATCCTTGAGCTTGCGTTTCTCAACCCGCGCAAGAAGCTCACGCCTTCTAACGAGGACGTTGAGCTCTTTAGCCTGGTAACGGTGGACTAGCCGCTACCCTTAGATACCGGAAAGGAAGCTCCATGCGCACAGCAAACACGCACAAAAACATGGCACGCTGCGCTGCTACGGCAACCCTCGCTTGTGTTTTGGGCCTGGGCCTCGTGGCTCCGGCCTATGCCGATACCGCATCCGACCTTGCCGCTGCTCGTACCAAACTCGAGCAGATTGGCACCCAAACCCAGCAAATTCATGAAGAACTCTCCGCACAGACGCAGGAGCTTGATCAGACTGCAGGCGAGATCACGCAAAAGCAGCAAGAGATTGCCGAGGGTCAGGCAAAGCTTTCGAGCTACGTTGCCGGTGAGTACAAGACTGGCGGTCTGAGTCTCCTTCAGGTTCTGACGGGCGTCGACGATCTGGGCGACATGCTCAACCGTCTGTTCTACTACGGCAAGGTTTCCGACAAGCAGGCCCAGACCATTCAGGAGGTCAAGGACCTTAAGCAGCAGCTCACCGATAAGCAGACCGAGCAGGAGAAGAACGTCGCCGCGACGCAGAAGAAGGTCGACGAGCTCAATGCCCAGCAGGCTGAGGCCCAGAGTGTCGTGAACTCCCTGGATTCACAGCTGCAGGCCGAGCTTGCTGCCGAGGCCGAGGCCAACGCCGCGCTTCAGGCTGGCATCAATGCCAGCACCGCCGAAAAGGCCACGGTGAGCAACGACACTGCCGGTACGACCGAGAACACCAACAATGGTGGCGGTACGACCAACAACGGCGGCGGCAACACGCCCGCGCCCGCGCCCGCTCCTGCCCCCACGCCGCAGCCCGTGACGCCCGCTCCGACTCCGACGCCTTCCGCACCGAGCCAGTCCGTTGACGGCGGTACCGTTGTTTCGCGCGCCTACAGCAAGCTCGGATACGCTTATTCCTGGGGCGGCATTGGACCGAACAGCTTTGACTGCTCCGGTTTTGTAAGCTATTGCCTCACGGGCCGCTATTGCCGCCTGGGCACCACCGGCACCTTCATGGGTTGGACCCGCGTGTCCGATCCGCAACCCGGCGATGTTGTGGTTAACTCCTACCATACAGGCATCTATATCGGTAATGGTCAGATGATCCATGCTTCCGACTACAAAACGGGCGTCATCATCAGCTCCGTCGCTGCTGGCATGAACAACAATTACATTTTCGTGCGCTACTAATTTATTACTGCAGCGAACGAACGTGGGCCTCGCGATCTTGAGTCACGAGGCCCATTCTTTTTTCCCTTACCGTTTGGCATATGATCAGTACGGCTATCTAGTATTCAAAACTAGATAGCCGTACTGATCAATCAAAAAGATGGCTATAATTGTTGGGGAACAATTAGAAAGGACCCTCAATGAGCTGGGCACTTATCTCCGATTCGAGCTGCAATCTTCGCGATTGGCAACCAACCGCACCTCATACCACCTTTGCATTTGCACCCCTTAAGATCCGAGTGGGGGAGCGTGAATTCGTTGACGACCTCTCGCTCGATGTTCACGAGCTCAATTGCGCCGTGCAGGCGGAGTCGAGCGCTTCTTCGAGCGCCTGTCCAAGCGTAGGGGAGTGGGCCGAACTCTTCAGACTTGCCGACAAGACGATCTGCATGCCCATCTCTGAGGGCGTCTCGGGAAGCTACAATGCTGCTGCTACGGCACGCGATATGGTACTTGCCGAGGAGCCCAACCGCCAGATTCACCTGGTCAATTCGCGGGCAGCGGGCGGCAAGATGGACCTGATCTTCTTACTGTTTGATCGATATCTTGCGTGTAACCCGGATGTTTCCTTTGAGGACGCCTGCGCTTACTTTGATAGCTTGGAGCAGAACAGCAAGATCCTCTTTAGCCTGTGTAATTACGAAAACCTTGCGAAGGCCGGACGCATTCCTAAGGCAGCCGGCGTCATTGCCAACAAGCTCAATATCCGCATTTTGGGCACGG
>UQVT01000142.1 GCA_900544465.1 uncultured Collinsella sp.
GCCATGGCCGAGATCGGCCTGGAGGTCGCGCGCTCGGGCTATGCCTACAGCGTGGAAGACGCCGAGGCCATCGCCGGGCGCGTGGGCTACCCCTGCGTGCTGCGCCCGAGCTTTACCTTGGGCGGCGCCGGCGGCGGCATCGCACACACCCACGAGGAGCTCGTCTCCATCGTGAGCCAGGGCCTCGAGCTCTCGCCCGCCCACGAGGTACTGGTCGAGGAGTCCATCGAGGGCTGGAAAGAGTACGAGATGGAGGTCATGCGTGACCACGCCGGCAACGGCATCATCGTGTGTTCCATCGAGAACCTTGACCCCATGGGCGTGCACACCGGCGACTCCATTACCGTGGCGCCGGCGCAGACCCTCTCCGACCTGGAGTATCAGCGCATGCGTGTGGCCTCGCTCGCTATTCTGGAGAAGATTGGCGTCGAGACTGGCGGATCCAATGTGCAGTTTGCCGTGAACCCCAACACCGGCCGTCTGATTGTCATCGAGATGAACCCGCGTGTGAGCCGTTCGTCCGCACTGGCCTCCAAGGCCACGGGTTTCCCCATCGCTAAGGCCGCCGCTCGCCTGGCCGTGGGCTACACGCTCGACGAGATCGTCAACGACATCACCAAAGCCACGCCTGCCTGCTTTGAGCCCACGATCGACTATTGTGTGGTCAAGGTGCCGCGCTTTGCCTTCGAGAAGTTCAAGGGTACCGACCCCACGCTCACCACGCGCATGAAGGCCGTGGGCGAGATCATGGCGATCGGCCGCACCTTTGAGGAGGCCTTTGGCAAGGCCATGCGTTCGCTGGAGGATGGTCACCAGGGCATTTGCACCGGCGGCAAGGAAGGCGCCGATAAGCTGAGCGACGACGAGCTCGCTCAAGCCGTGGCAACGCCGACCGAGCACCGCATCTTCTTTGTGGTCGAGGCCCTGCGCCGCGGCTGGAATGTCGCACGCATCCATGCTATTTGTGGTATCGATCCGTGGTACCTCAACCGCATCAACGATATGGTGCAGGTCCAGGAGAGCATCCGCGGCCTACGTGTGGAGGATATCGACGCCGACGCGATGCGCCTGCTCAAGCAGTACGGCACGAGCGACGCCGAGATTGCCGCGCTGACCGGCTCGGATGAGCGCTTTGTGCGCGCCTATCGCAAGGGTCTAGGCGTGGTGCCCAGCATGAAGACGGTCGATACCTGCGCCGCCGAGTTCTCGAGTGCCACGGAATATCACTACAAGACCTACGAGAATATCTACCGCACGAGCCCGGTCGCCAAGAAGTGCGTTGCCCCCGACGAGACCACGCCGGCAGATAAACCCAAAGCGATGATTCTGGGTGCCGGCCCCAACCGTATTGGCCAGGGTATCGAGTTCGACTACTGCTGCGTGCATGCGAGCTATGCACTGGCGGCCCGCGGCTTTGAGACCATCATGGTCAACTGCAACCCCGAGACCGTCTCGACCGACTACGACACGTCCGACCGCCTGTACTTTGAACCGCTCACCTACGAGGACGTCATGGACGTCATTGACGTTGAGCGTCCCGACGGCGTCGTGGTGACGCTTGGCGGCCAGACCCCGCTTAAGCTGGCGCGTATGCTCGAGGAGAGCGGCGTCAACATCATGGGCACCAAGCCCGACGCCATCGACTTTGCCGAGGACCGCGAGCGCTTTGCCGCCCTGCTCGACAAGCTGGGCATTATGTACCCGCCGGCGGGCCAGGCAACCTCGTTTGAGGAGGCCGAGGCCGTGGCTGCGCACATTGGCTACCCGCTGCTGGTGCGTCCGAGCTACGTGCTGGGCGGCCGCGGCATGATGATCGCCTACGATGCCGAGCATCTGCGCGATTATATGGCCGAGGCCGCGCGCATTAGCCCCGACTACCCGGTGTACCTGGACCGCTTCCTGGAGGGCGCAATCGAGTCCGACGTCGACGCTCTGTGCGACGGCGAGGAGGTCTACATCGGCGGTATTCTGGAGCATATCGAGGAGGCTGGCATTCACTCCGGCGACTCCGCGACCTGCATTCCGCCGTTTAGCTTTAGCGAGAGCCTGCAGGCGAAGCTCCGCGAGACCACGCGTCGCATCGCGATGGCGCTGGGTGTCCGCGGCCTGGTCAACGTGCAGTACGCCATCAAGGGCGAGACCGTCTACGTGATCGAGGCCAACCCGCGCGCAAGCCGTACCGTACCGTTTATCTCCAAGGCCACCGGCGTGCCGCTGGCCAAGTGCGCCGCGCGCATCATGGCGGGCGATTCTATCGCGAGCCTGGGGCTGCCGAGCGATGAGCGTCAGCTGGAATGGTTCTGCATGAAGGAGGCCGTCATGCCCTGGGGCCGTTTCCCGGGTGCCGACGTTATCCTGGGGCCCGAGATGAAGTCGACGGGCGAGGTCATGGGTATCGCCAAGAGCTATCCCGAGGCATATGCCAAGACACAGCTGGCTATTGACTACAAGCTGCCTGATCCCAGCAGCGGCAAGGTGTTCATTAGCGTGTGCGACCGCGACAAGCGTCACATCCTTTCGGTCGCGCGCATCCTGCGCTATCTGGGCTTCGATATCTGCTCCACCGAGGGCACGGCGCGCGTGCTGCGCGGCGGCAACGTGACGTGCGAGATCGTGGAGAAGATCAGCGGCCCGCACGACGGCGAGCGTCCCAACATCGGCGACCTGATTGCCGACGGCAAGATCGCGGTGATCATCAACACGCCGTACGGTCCGGGTTCGCGCGGCGACGGCTATCTGCTGCGCACCGAGGCCGTCCGTCGTGGTGTGACCTGCGTGACGGCGATGTCTGCCGCCAACACGTATGTGAGCGCCATCGAGGCTGTGCGCGAGGACCAGCAGGGTCACGGCAGTGCCAACGACATGGGCATGGACGTCATCGCCCTGCAGGACCTGCCACAGCACACGGTGTAATGTGACTTGGTCAGCCGGGGCGGAGGGGGCCGAATTTCCCCCTTCGCTCCGGCTGCAAGCAGAGTCGCTCAGTGGCAAATTCGGCCCCCTCCGCCCCGGCCTGTGGTGACTTGGCTGCACCGTGTACTGTCGAAGGGGCTTTGCGCGATGACTGGGGCTGAATAAAATTGAGTGTGGGCGCCGTCGTTCATTCGAACGACGGCGCCCACGTTATGTAGGAGGGACTTTCAGCCTCGTCAACCTCCCATTCCAAACCAAATCAGCCAACGTACGTCATGGCAATATCCGGTAGGTCCCCGGGTGCCCCGCGGCGGGCTGGGTTTATTGTCTGAGCGACTTTGCGAAGCAAGGGGAGCGAAGATAAAAACCCAGCCCGCCGCGGGGCACCCGGGGACCGCAGGGACGGGAGCAGCTATACTACTCTCAGTAGTTAAGGGTCGCGGATTGGCCGCGTCACCGCTCTCAACAGGAGGTCTTTGTTTATGGCAGATCAAAAGCCGGTTGTCGGGATCATCATGGGTTCCAAGTCCGATCTGGGCGTTATGGAAGGCTGCACCGCCGAGCTCGAGGCGCTCGGTGTGCCCTATGAGCTCGTGATCGCGAGCGCACATCGCACGCCGGCGAAGGTCCACGAGTGGGCTTCGACCGCTGCCGATCGCGGTATCAAAGTGATTATCGCCGCCGCCGGCAAGGCCGCTCACCTGGGTGGTGTCGTGGCTGCTTTCACGCCGCTGCCGGTTATCGGTGTGCCTATGAAGACGAGTGACTTGGGCGGTATGGATTCGCTGCTGTCGATGGTGCAGATGCCTTCGGGCGTGCCCGTGGCCTGCGTTGCCATCAACGGCGCCAAGAACGCCGCCATCTACGCCACGCAGATTCTAGGCGCTTGCGACCCCGAGTACCGCAAGGTTATCGAGAAGATGAAGCAGGAGATGGCCGACGCCTAGGCGTTCCGCCGTTTCACCGCAGTATAAGGAGAGCCATGTCCGACTATCAGGGAAAACGATTCAAGGCTTCTCAGATTCCCGATCCATCGAAGCCGGGTGCTGCCCATGCGGCGCAGCAGGGTCGGGCATCCTCTCCTCAGCAGCCGCGCGCGCCGCGTCCCGTAACGCCGACGTCCCATCGTCGTCAGGATACGCCGGCTGCGTATCGCCCTTCGTCATATGATACGGCCAAGAAAGAATCGCGTTCTACGAAACAGTCGGGCGCTGCTCCGTCGAGCTATACCGAGCCGCCGCGCAAAAAGCGCCGCTCTGTTATCCCCATCTTGCTCATCATTATTGGCATCGGCCTAATCGTTGCCGCTGCCGCCATCTTTATCAACGCCCAGATTGGCTACAAGCAGGCGAGCGAGTCGTATCAAAAGATCGAAAAACAATATGTGAGCGATAAGGACGCCAGCGGCGTGCCAATTATCGACTTTGATGCACTTGCCCAGACGAATCCCGAGGTTGTGGGTTGGATTTACGCGCCCGGCACCAACATCAACTATCCCGTCGTGCAGACCAACAACAACTCCAAATACCTCAACACGCTGTTTGACGGTACGGCTAACGCGTCCGGTGCCATCTTCTTGGATAGCGACGACACCGCGCCGGGCATGGTGGATCAGCAGACCACGATCTACGGCCACCATATGAACGATGGGTCGATGTTCAACGTGATTTCGGACACCACCGACCAGGCGACGTTCGATAGCATCGAGTACGTGTATTACATCACGCGCGATGCAACGTATAAGCTGCGTCCACTGGCGACCAAAGTTGTCGAGGACACGTATGCCAAGGCGCGCACGCCCAATTTTGAGGGCGATGACGGGCTCAAGAACTATCTGTCCGAGATGCTCGACGGTGCCTCTGCCGTGGCGAGCGATGCCACCGATCGTGCCGCTTCGGCAACCAAGGTCGTGA
>UQVT01000143.1 GCA_900544465.1 uncultured Collinsella sp.
GAAAGCACTTAATGTGCTTTCCGTCTTGCGCAGGACTGTAGAGCAGCAAACTTAAACAGCGGGCCGCCCGGGCCGGGAATCCGCCCCCGCGCACAGAAGGGGATTCCTTTTGTGTAGGCTTTGCGGAAATATGCTCATTTTGGGATACGCCCGGCGGCGTGGTCTGTTGACGGCACAGCTAACGCCACGTATCCTATCGAACTGCGTGTTTCGTAGGGGGATGCTGACCCCTCGATTCAAGCCGTTGCACTTTACAGAAAGCTGGAATCATTCGAGAAGGAGTACGCTTTGCCTACTATTAACCAGCTGGTTCGCCAGGGCCGTCGTTCCGTGCCCAAGAAGTCCAAGAACGCTGCTCTGCAGCACAACTCCCAGAAGCGCGGCGTGTGCACCCGCGTCTTCACCACGAGCCCCAAGAAGCCGAACTCGGCTCTTCGTAAGGTTGCCCGTGTTCGCCTTGTCAACGGCATCGAAGTTACTGCTTACATCCCGGGTGAGGGCCACAACCTGCAGGAGCACTCCATCGTGCTCGTCCGCGGCGGTCGTGTCCGTGACCTCCCTGGTGTCCGTTATCACGTCATCCGTGGCGCCTACGACGCTGCTCCGGTCCAGAACCGTATGCAGGCCCGTTCCAAGTACGGTGCTAAGCGCCCCAAGGCCAAATAAGCCAGATAACGTTTTGATACTTTCGCCGTGTGCCGCCTAAGCGCCGCACGGTAGACACTTAAGGAGATTTCACATGCCGCGTCGTGCAGCAGCTAATCGTCGTGAGGTTCAGCCTGACGCCGTTTACAACAACCGCCTGGTGACTCAGCTCATCAACAAGGTCCTTCTTGACGGCAAGAAGGCCACCGCTGAGCGCATCGTTTACACCGCTTTCGAGATCGTTGCCGAGAAGTCCGAGGGTGGCGACGCTCTCGCTACCTTCAAGAAGGCTATGGACAACGTCAAGCCCACGCTCGAGGTTAAGCCCAAGCGTGTCGGTGGCGCTACCTATCAGGTCCCGATGGAGGTCAACTCCCGTCGTTCCACCGCTCTGGGCATCCGCTGGATCGTCAACTTCTCCCGCGCTCGCAAGGAGAAGACCATGGCCGAGCGTCTCGCCAACGAGATCCTCGACGCTTCCAACGGCCTGGGCGCTTCCGTCAAGAAGCGTGAGGACGTCTTCAAGATGGCCGAGGCCAACCGCGCGTTCTCTCACTATCGTTGGTAAGTTAAGGTAAGGAACTAACATGGCTAAGCCTAAGTACAAGCTTTCCGATACCCGTAACATCGGCATCATGGCTCACATCGATGCCGGTAAGACCACCACGACCGAGCGTATTCTTTACTACACCGGTAAGACCCACAAGATCGGTGAGGTCCATGAGGGCGCTGCCACCATGGACTGGATGGTTCAGGAGCAGGAGCGCGGCGTAACCATTACCTCCGCTGCTACCACCTGCTTCTGGAACAAGGACGGTAAGGACTACCGCATCCAGATCATCGACACCCCGGGCCACGTTGACTTCACCGCCGAGGTCGAGCGCTGCCTGCGCGTCCTCGATGGCGCTGTCGCCGTCTTCGACGCCGTTGCCGGCGTTCAGCCCCAGTCTGAGACCGTTTGGCGTCAGGCTTCTACCTTCAACGTCCCCCGCATCGCCTTCATCAACAAGTATGACCGCGTGGGCGCTGACTTCTTCAACGCTATCGAGACCATGAAGGATCGTCTCGATGCTAACGCCGTGGCCGCTCAGGTCCCGATGGGCGCCGAGGACAACTTCTGGGGCGTCATCGACCTGGTCACCATGACTGCATGGGACTTCAAGGCCGACGAGAAGGGTATGACCTACCCTGAGCCGATGGACGAGATCCCGGCTGAGTTTGCCGACATCGCTGCCACCAAGCGCGAGGAGCTCCTTGACGCTGCTGCCAGCTTTGACGACGAGCTCATGGAGAAGATCCTCATGGAGGAGGACTTCACCGTCGAGGAGCTCAAGGCTGCTCTGCGCAAGGGCGTTCTGGCCAACGAGCTCAACCTCGTCTTCGTGGGTTCCGCCTACAAGAACAAGGGCGTTCAGGAGCTGCTCGACGCTGTCGTCGACTACCTGCCCAGCCCGCTCGACGTCGAGGCCGTCACCGGTACCGATCCGGACACCGGCGAGGAGATTCAGCGTCATCCTTCCTTCGACGAGCCCTTCTCCGGCCTGGTCTTCAAGATCATGACCGACCCGTTCGTCGGTAAGCTCACCTATGTCCGCGTTTACTCCGGCCGCGCCGAGTCCGGCTCCTACGTGGTCAACGCTTCCAACGGTCAGCGCGAGCGCCTCGGCCGCATCCTCGAGATGAACGCCGCCGAGCGTATCGACCGTGACGACGCTGCCGCTGGCGACATCGTCGCTTGCGTCGGCTTCAAGAACTCCACCACCGGTGACACCCTGTGCGCCGAGGGCAAGGAGATCGTCCTCGAGAAGATCGAGTTCGCTAAGCCCGTTATCGACGTTGCCATCGAGCCCAAGACCAAGGCCGAGCAGGACAAGATGTCCCTGGCTCTGACCAAGCTCGCCGAGGAGGACCCGACCTTCCAGGTGTCCACCAACCACGAGACCGGCCAGACCATTATCGCCGGCATGGGCGAGCTGCACCTCGAGATCATCGTCGACCGTCTGCTCCGCGAGTTCAAGGTTGACGCTAACGTTGGTAAGCCCCAGGTTGCCTACCGCGAGACCGCTGGTCACGACGTCGAGAAGGCTGAGGGCAAGTTCGTCCGTCAGTCCGGTGGTCGCGGTCAGTACGGCCACGCCGTCATCAAGCTCGAGAAGATGGAGGAGGGCTTCGGCTACGAGTTCGTCAACGCTATCGTCGGCGGCGTCGTGCCCAAAGAGTACATCCCGTCCATCGACAAGGGCATCCAGGAGGCCCTGAACACCGGTGTTATCGCCGGCTTCCCGGTCCTCGACGTTAAGGTCACCCTGTTCGACGGTTCTTACCACGAGGTCGACTCCTCCGAGGCCGCCTTCAAGATCGCCGGTTCCATGGCTATCAAGGACGCCCTCAAGAAGTCCGATCCGCAGCTGCTCGAGCCGATCATGGCTGTCGAGGTTGAGACCCCCGAGCAGTACATGGGCGACGTTATGGGCAACCTCTCCGGTCGCCGCGGCAAGATCGAGGGCATGGAGGATCGCAAGAACAGCAAGCTCATCCGTGCCAAGGTGCCGCTGGGCGAGATGTTCGGTTACGCTACCGACCTTCGCTCCCAGACCCAGGGCCGTGCATCCTACACGATGCAGTTCGACTCTTATGAGCCCGCGCCCAAGTCCATCGTGGACGAGGTCATGAGCAAGAACGCCTAAGTTCGAGCTTCCTGTTACGTAATCCGCGAGAACATCTCTCGCACTCTTTGGAGGTTTAAGTTGGCTACCCAGAAGATCCGCATTCGCCTCAAGGGCTATGATCACGAGGTCGTCGATCAGTCCGCGAAGCTCATCGTCGAGACCGCTCAGAAGACCGGCGCTCGCGTTTCCGGTCCTGTCCCCCTGCCCACCGAGCGCAACCTGTACACGGTTATCCGCTCGCCGCACGTGAACAAGGACTCCCGTGAGCAGTTCGAGATGCGCACCCACAAGCGCCTCATCGACATCCTCGACCCCACCTCGGG
This sequence comes from uncultured Collinsella sp., assembly GCA_900544465.1. Lineage (GTDB taxonomy): Bacteria > Actinomycetota > Coriobacteriia > Coriobacteriales > Coriobacteriaceae > Collinsella. Next base: position 3,638 of record UQVT01000143.1, read on the forward strand.
CACCGTTGATTCGCTCATGCGTCTCGACCTCCCCGCTGGCGTCGACATCGACATCAAGCTCTAAGCGATATCGCTCATAGCTTAAAGGGCCCCGCTGCCGTAACGGCAGTGGGGCCCTTTTGTTTTGAATGATGGTTTGGACTGCGGGGTAATGCTGCCGAGTAGGTGGTTGCGGCGCCCTATTCGCTCATGGGACGCAGCGATGCCTCCTCAAAATGGAAAGATCGAAAGCCGTCTTCCGTTTCGATGCACGCGCGACCAAAGCCATCGACCGTTTTAAAGATGCCACGCGCCAGCTCGTCACCGACAGGGGAACGGGCGATAACGTGCTCCCCAATCCAATTGAGGTGAGTGACATATTCGCCGTGGACGGGCGCGAGCGGTCCGGCGTCTTCTTCCATGGCGTTGAGGCGTTCTGCCCACGCATCTACAGCGTTCACGACTGCGTGATAGACCTGTTTGAGTAGCACATCGACGGCGGGAACGTTCTCGTTGAGATACGAGAGACCGATTGCGGGCAGGCCGCCATCGGGAACCTCCGCGGGCACATAGTTCACGTTGACGCCGATGCCACAGACTGCAAAGGGGCTGCCTTCGTTATCGCGTGCGGCCTCGACCAGAATGCCGCCGAGTTTGCGTCCACTCGCGACCAGGTCGTTGGGCCATTTGAGGCCAATCTCGTTTGCAAGACCCTGCTTTTCGAGTGCTTCGAGCACCGCTAGGCCGCTGACAGCGGCAAGACCAGAGTACTTTGCGGGATTAACGCATGGACGCAGGACAATCGAAAGCAATAGGTTGCCGGCGGTTGAGTCCCACTTGTGCCCGCGCCGACCGCGTCCTGCTGTCTGAGCCCGGGCGGCAAGTCCTGTGCCGTGCGGCGCCCCCTGTTTTCCTGCTTCGAGCAGGTCATCGTTGGTCGATCCGGTTACGTCGACCACTGTTAAACGTAAATCCATAACAGCTGGTACCTCCTAAGGTAATAAGGCAATCGCGTAATGGTGTCGAGAGATAGACACAATGTGAAGCCTTTGTCGCATTTGGACAATTTA
>UQVT01000144.1 GCA_900544465.1 uncultured Collinsella sp.
CGAGCACTACCGGGAAGGGCTCGCGATTCGAGTCCCCACCTTAGCATTTGAACCATTTGGCACTATAATCACCATAGGCATGCGCAAAACGTTGCGCTTAATCAAGAGGAGAAAACGTATGGGTCTGTTTGATATGTTCAAGAAGAAGGCTGAGCCCGCGGCTGCCGCTGCTCCGGCCTCCATCTCTGCTTCTGCCGGCGCCGACGTGCTGTGCTCGCCCGTCAAGGGCAAGGTCATCAAGATGGCCGACGTGCCCGATCCCGTCTTTGGTGGCGAGGTTCTGGGCAAGGGCTGTGCCGTGTGGCCCGAGGACGATCTGGTCTACGCTCCCTGCGACGGTAAGGTGACCGTCACCATGGGTCACGCCGTGGGTCTGCAGTCCGATAGCGGCATCGAGGTTCTGGTGCACGTTGGCGTCGATACCGTCAACATGAACGGCGATGGCTTCGAGGGCTTCGTCAAGGCCGACGACGTTGTGAAGGCCGGCCAGCCCATACTCAAGATCGACCGCGCCAAGATCGCCGCTGCTGGTTATAAGGACTGCGTCGTGGTGGCCGTGTCCAACACCGCCGAGTTTGCCGATGTCGAGCTTACCGTCGAGGCTGAGTCCGCCGTCGCCGCCGGTGACGCCATCGTTAAGGTCGTCCGCAAGTAAACTGCGGCATCCAAAGGATGTGCAAGGGTGGTCGGGTTTTCCGGCCACCTTTTTTATTGCATCGCGGGGAAGCGTTTTATTGTACGTTGGGCGGGCTTGCAAACCGTTCGGACGCTAAAACGAACCGACCGCGCCTTCGCGTTGCCGAGGGTGTTCATAAGTGGATAGTATGGGCTTACTTATTACAACGTGTGCCGCGTCCGGGAAGCGCGGTGCCGCTCATTGGGAGGAACAACATGAAAAAGAAGCTGCTGCTTGCGCCCCTCATGGCCGTCTTGGTTGCATGCGTGGTCGTGCTTTCCGGCTGTGGAGGTCCTTCGGTTGAGGAGCTCATCACCGAGGATCTTACGACGCAGTTTGACGAGGTCAAGAACGGTGGCGACGACTTCCTCTCTGGTCTGGAGGAGGCTTCGGGCGACGAGTTCGAGCAGCTGGGTATCGATCCCAAGGAGTATGCCAAGACCTATCTCGAGGGCTTTGACTACAAGATCGGCGACGTGACGGTCGACGAGGACAAGGGTGTCGCGACCGCCGAGGTCTCTATCACATGCAAGTCTATGAACAAGATTGTCGAGGACTTCTCCACCCAGTATCAGGAGAAGGTCGCCGCGCTTGACACGGTTCCTTCCGATGACGAGCTGTACAAGATGGCCGGTCAGGTTATGGTCGATGTGACCAAGGCCACCGAGCCCAAGAAGACCACGGTTATCTTCAAGTACACCTGCAACGACGACGGCGAGTGGTCTGCCGACGACTCCGTCAACTCCGAGATGATGGATGCAATGCTGAGCTAGGGGGTTACGCGGTTCTACGAACCGCGTAACCAGTTGACGCTGCGCGCCGCCCAGGACGACAATTTGTCATTCAAAAGGCGAGGCATGACCAGAAGGTCTATGCCTCGCCTTTTTTATGCCAACTTGTTCGTCCTGGACGTCGCTCGCTGTCCATCCTCTACCTGCGGTGTTGCCATTGTTGGGGTAGTCGTTGGGGGCGTTCTTGTTTTAGTCATTGGGGACGTTCTTAAATGACCAGGCAGCACTTGGGGACGTTCCTTTTCTGCCGGTAGTTGGGGACACTCCTTGTGCCAGCGTTGCATCGAGTGCTTGGGAAGATGCGACCCGGTTTTTGGCCGAATAGTGGGTCGCATTTTCCGGATGGGGTGGGTTGCGGAAAGTGCGACCCGGAATATTGCTCCAAAACGGGATGCGCTTTCCGGGCGAAAGAATTGTCGCAGCTGCGTTAAGCAGTGTCGCTCGTTACTCGCCCAGGATCAGCGCTGCGAGCTCGTCCTGGGTGTCCACCACGTAGTCGGCGCCGGCGGCTTCCAGCTCTGCGCGGCCGCGGAAGCCCCAGCTGACGCCCGCGCTCTTAAGGCCGGCGTTGTGGCCGGTCAGGATATCGACATTGGAATCGCCTACATAGAGCGTGGTCGTTGGGTCGGCGCCCAGCTCTTCCATCACATGCAGTGTGACGGGCGCTTCGGGCTTGGGCGGAAACGCATCGACACGGCCCTGTACCAGCGCAAAGCGCTCGGAACCAAAATACTTTTCGATAAGCGGAGCCGCCGAGATGTGGTCCTTGTTGGTGAGCACAGCAAGCTGCACGCTCGCGGCGCGCAGGCGGTCGAGCATCTCGATCGTACCGGCATAGGGGGCGGTGTGGTCCTCCTTGTGCTCGCCGTAGTAAGCCCTAAACTCGGCAAGCGTTTGCTCAAACATACGGCTGTCGCCCGCATACTCGGCAGGCATAAAGCGTTCGACCAGCTTGAGCATGCCGTTTCCCACCTTGTAGCGGTACTCGTCGACGGCGAACGTGGGCCAGCCGTGCATCTCGCAGGTATGGTTGCCGGCGGCCGCCAGGTCCTCGAGCGTGTTGAGAATGGTGCCGTCCAGGTCAAAGATCACATGGGAAAAAGCTGCTGCCATGGGTGCTCCTGCCGCTTGAGTTGTAAAACGCACCCCATGATACTGGGCATGCGTGCCGGGCATGTTTGGAATCTGAATATCTTTAATAGCCCTGAGCCTTTGTCGTTAGCAAATTCTCGGCAGCTGCTCTCCTACGAGCATGTCGAGGATGCGGGTCGAACCCCAGCCGGTGCGCACGCGCACGGCGGGACGGGCGCCCTCGGCAAGTGGCAGCACGCGACCGATGATGGCGGCGTTCTCGCCGTAGCGGGCGGCGTGCATGGCCGCCAGCGCGGCATCGGCCTGCTCAGCCGGCACCACGGCGACCATCTTGCCCTCATTTGCCACCTGCAACACATCGTAGCCGAGCATCTCGCAGGCGGCCTGCACGTCGGGACGCACGGGAACGGCATCCTCGTCGACCTCCATGGCAACACCGCTAGCCTGGGCAAACTCGTTGAGTGTGGACGCCAGGCCACCGCGCGTGGGGTCGCGAAAGCAACGCGTGCCGGGCGCTGCGGCCAGAACGTCGGCAATCAGGTGGTTGAGCGGTGCGGCATCGCTTTCGATCGTGCTCGAAAACGCCAAGCCCTCGCGTTGGCTCATGATGGCGATGCCGTGGTCGCCCAGCGTACCCGATACCAGGATGACATCGCCGGGCTGGCAGTTTGCGCCGCTGAGCGCCACGCCCGCAGGCACCTCGCCCACGCCGGCGGTATTGATGTAGACGCCGTCGGCCCCGCCGCGCTCGACCACCTTAGTGTCGCCCGTGATTATGGACACGCCCGCCTCGCGCGCCGTCTCGGCCATCGTCTGCACAATCTGGCGGAGCTTATCCATGGGATAGCCCTCTTCGAGGATAAAGCCGCACGACAGGTAGCGCACGTTGGCGCCCGAGGTCGCGACGTCGTTGACGGTTCCGCACACGGCGAGGCGGCCGATGTTGCCACCGGGGAAGAACTGCGGCGAGACTACAAAGCTGTCGGTCGACATGGCGATGCGCCCGCTCGCGGGCAGCGTGGCGACGCCGGCGTCGTTGCCTTCGAGCAGCTCGGGCGACCCAAAGGCATCCAAAAAGACCTCATCGATGATGCGTTTCATCATCTGGCCGCCGGAGCCGTGGCCCAGCAGGACGGTGCTATCGGTAACGCTATGGGACATATCGAAAACTCCAATCGTGGGTGATGCCGGTGTGCGGGTGCGTCCGGACTAGTCGCGGTAGCGGTAGTACGCCGCGCAGCTGCCTTCGGAACTCACCATGCACGGGCCGACGGGGTGCTCGGGCGTGCAGGTGCGGCCAAAGAGCGGGCAGCTGCTCGGCGTAATGGCCCCGCGCAGCACGTCGCCGCAGCGGCACCCGCGTGGCTCGACCGTCGGCTCGATGGACACGTCAAAGCGCATGCTGGCATCAAAGTGCGAAAACTCGGGACGAATGGCGAGTCCCGAAGCCGCAATCGATCCCAGCCCGCGCCACGTGGTATCGCACGGCTCAAATACCTGCTCGACCAGCTGGCGCGCCACAGGATTGCCGTCGGCATTGACGCCGCGACGGTAGGCGTTGTCGATCGCGGGTTGCCCCTCAACAACCATCTGGACCAGCATGCAGATACCCTGCAAGATGTCAACCGGCTCAAATCCCGTTACCACGCCTGGAGTCTTAAACTCGTCGACCAAAAAGCCAAAGGGGGCCAAGCCCGTGATGGTGGCGACGTGGCCCGGCAGGATAAAGCCGTCGATGGCGGTCTCGGGGTCGTTGGCGATGGCGCGCAACGCCGGCGGCGTGGTCTTGTGGGCGCAATAGACCGAGAAGTTCAAAAGCCCGCGCGCCTCGGCCTCCAAGATGGCGGCGGCGATGGTGGGCGTCGTAGTCTCAAAGCCCACGCCCATAATAATGACCGGGCGATCAGGGTTTTGCTCGGCAATGTCGAGCGCGTCGAGCGGGGAGTAGACGATGCGAATGTCACGCCCTGCCGCTTTTTGCGCAGCGAGCGAGGTGGATGATCCGGGCACGCGCATCATGTCGCCAAAGGTGGTGATGATGGCGCCGTCTATGTTGGCGAGCGCGATTGCGTGGTCGATGTCGCGGTTGGCGGT
>UQVT01000145.1 GCA_900544465.1 uncultured Collinsella sp.
GCCCAGCTCACGAGCCTTGCCCTCAACGGCAACGAGTATCTGTGGCAGGGCGACCTCGCCTTTTGGGGCAAGCACGCGCCCATTCTGTTCCCCATCGTGGGCTCACTGCGCAACAACACGGCGACGTCTGCGGCCGGCACCTGCGAGATGCCGCGCCACGGCCTCGCGCGCATCGTCGAGCACAAGCTGGTCGAGGTTTCGGAGGACGGCTCCTCGGTAACGTACGAGATCACCGACACGTCCGAGTCGCTCAAGGCCTTTCCGTTCCACTTTAAGCTCAACATGACCTATGCCCTGACCGGCGACGCCATCCTCACGCAGACCTTTGCCGTCACCAATACCGGCGACGTGGACCTGCCGTTCTCGGTGGGCGGCCACCCTGCGTTTAACGTACCGGCTCCCGGTGCCGAGGACGAGGCATTCGAGGATTACGAGCTGGCGTTTACCGAGGCTTGGACTAACGAGGCTCCCATCATCACGCCCGACGGTCTTATGACGTTCGAGGGCAGCTACAAGGCTCCCGATAACTCGGACGTGCTGCCCATCACGCACCGCAGCTTCGATAACGACGCCATCATGTTCACCGATACCCCGGGCTCCACGCTCACGCTGCGCGGCCGCAAGTCGGGTCACGGCGTCAAGATCGACTTTGAGGGCTTTAAGTACATTGGCGTGTGGTCTGCCGCCAACGACGCTCCGTTTGTGGCGCTCGAGCCCTGGACCGGTCACACCACCATGGACACCGAGGACGATGTCTTTGAGCACAAGGTCAACACCATTACGCTGGCACCGGGCGAGACGGACAAGCGCAGTTTTAGCGTTACCTTGCTCTAGAGGTTCCGCCGCTCGGTCGATGCTGCGCGTCGTCCAGAGCGACAAGTTGTCATTCAAAAGGCAAGGCATAGACCTTCTGGTCATGCCTTGCCTTTTTCATGCCACTTGTCGCTCTGGACGTCGCTCGCCGGCATTGCCAAAACATCGGCGTCCCCAATGACTACCGCGTGTCTATTAATTTTTCGAGCTTGTGCTGCGCTGCTGGTTGCTGGCGTATATCCTGTTAAGTCGTCAGCATACGATTCAACAGGGAAGGCAGATTATGCATTCTCCCCATCAACGCGACGCGCATCCACAGCCGGTGTGCAGCCGTCGTATCTTCTTAGGCAGTGCGTTTGCTGCGAGCGCTTCCGTCGTCGCCGGCGCACTTGCCGGTTGCCAGCGCCCATCCACGCTGGAAGTGGTCCAGCCCACGACGGGCGGCGGTCGCGACGACCTGTCCGATTCCGTGATCGGCAAGGATAAGATCCGCATCGGCATGGAGGCGGCCTACGCCCCGTACAACTGGCAGGTCTCCGAAGCCAGCGAGTACACCATCCCCATCGACAACGTGCAGGGCGCCTATGCCGATGGTTACGACGTGCAGATCGCCAAGATCGTCTGCAAGGCCCTCGGTGGCGAGCCCGTCGCCGTCAAGCAGGGCTTCTCGGGCCTTATCGATTCGCTCAACAACGGCCAGATCGACCTCATCATTGCCGGCATGAGCGCCACGCCCGAGCGCGAGGAGTCCGTCGGCTTTTCCGATCCGTACTTCATTGGCTACTTTGGCCTGTTCGTAAAAGAGGGCTCGCCCTACCAAAACGCGACCAAGCTCAGCGACTTCAGCGGTGCTACGGTCCTCGGCCAAAAGGACACCATGCTCGATACCGTCATCGACGAAATCCCGGGCGTTGTGCACAAAAACCCGGTCGATTCGGTTCCCACGGTGTTTTCGAACCTGCTGCAGGGCACCTGCGACGCCGTGACCTACAACACCGAGAACGAGAAGGGCTATATGGCCCAAAATCCGGGTATCGTCCCCATTCATTTTGCCGAGGGCGAGGGCTTTAAGCAGGAGGTCACGGCAAACGTCGGCTGCCGCAAGGGCTCGGACAAGCTGCTTAAGCTCATCGACAAGACGCTCAAGGGCATTAGCCAAGAGGAGCGCGACCAAATGTGGGACGCGTGCCTCGACCGTCAGCCGGCATAGGGAGGCAGCATGAAAACCATCAATCGTCTGGCCTCCTTTATCAAGGCCGACCACCGTTATGTGTACCTGGGCACGAGCGTTATCGCGGCGCTCGGCCTGACGTTTAGCCAGCGCAACCCCACGCCGCTGAGCTTTTTGGCCCCCATGGGCGTGTTCCAAGATTGCCTTTGGGAAATCCTGTGGGCGTGGCTCGTCGTGTCGGCGGCGGCGCTGGTCACCAAGCTTATGCACTGGAGCGACTATTGCGAAAAGTCGCCGTTCGCATCCGAGCGTTTCCGCCGCGGCGCGCGCCTGGGTAGCTATGTTGTGGTCGCCATCGCGGCGATCTTCTTTATCGACCGTTGCGTCATGTCGTTTATCGACCTGGTGCAGGTGAGCATCGTCTCGGATTCCAACCCCAGCGACTTTTTGTCGAGCCTGGTCTACATGACCTACAAGAGCGGGGACTTCTTCATCCGCGGTATCGAGATCACCATCGCGCTTGCCACCTTCGGCACCGTCATTGCCTTTTTCCTGGCGCTGCTTTTTGTGTTCCTGCGCATTCAGACCTTCGATCGCGTGGACAACGACCTGGTGCGCTTCGTTAAGAGTATCGGCCGCGGCTTTGCGACCGTCTACTCCACTATCGTGCGCGGCACGCCCATGATGGTCCAGGGCCTGCTCATCTATTACGCGGGCTTCACCGTTTTGCGCGGCATGGGCTTCGAGACCGCTCAGGCCAACCAGATTTGGAGCACCTTCACCGCCGGCCTCGTTACCATCTCGCTCAACTCCACCGCCTACATGATGGAGGTCCTGCGCGGCGGCATCGAGTCCATCGATCCCGGCCAGGCCGAGGCAGCACGCTCGCTGGGCCTGTCGCAGTGGCAAGCCATGCGCAAAGTCGTGTTCCCCCAGGGCATTAAAAACGCGATCCCGGCGCTCACCAACGAGCTCATCATCAACATCAAGGACTCGTCGGTGCTCTCGGTTATCGGTGTGTTCGACCTCATGTACGCCACCACCACCGTCGCCGGCGTGTACTATCGCCAGATGGAAGTCTACTGCGTGGCGCTCGTGGTCTACCTGATCCTGACGCTCGTGGCGAGCCGCCTGCTCGAGGCCTTTGGCAAAAAGCTCGGCGCCGAGGCTCCGGTCACGCTGCCCAGCTCCAACTAGGCTCAAGACGAGGAGAATCATCATGGCAGATACCGCCATTACCGGCGTTGCGGCCGCCGCACAGACCAATGAGCCGCTCATCCGCGTCGAGGGCCTGCGCAAGAGCTTCGGCTCGCTCGAGGTGCTCAAGGGTATCGACCTGTCCGTTAACCCCGGCGAGGTCGTCACCATTATCGGCGCCTCGGGCTCGGGCAAGTCGACCTTCCTGCGCTGCCTCAACCTGCTCGAGACCCCGGACGCGGGCCACATCTGGTTTCACGGCCAGGACCTTACGGCCGAGCGCTGCAATATCAATAAACTCCGCGAGGACATCGGCATGGTGTTCCAGGGCTTTAACTTGTTCAACAACATGGATGTGCTCGACAACTGCACGCTCGCGCCCGTCACGCTCAAAAAGATGAGCAAGGCCGAGGCCGAGAAGGTCGCGATGGAGCATCTGACCAGCGTGGGACTCGAAAAGTTCGCGCACGCCGCCGTGGGCCGCCTGTCCGGTGGTCAAAAACAGCGCGTGGCCATCGCTCGTGCCCTGTGCATGAATCCGCAGATCATGCTGTTCGACGAGCCGACCTCCGCGCTCGACCCCGAGATCGTGGGAGAAGTGCTCGAGGTCATGCGCAAGCTCGCTGCCGACGGCATGACCATGGTCGTCGTCACGCACGAGATGGCCTTTGCCCGAACCGTGTCCGACCGCGTGGTCTTTATGGACAAGGGCGTGGTGCTCGAGGATGCCGCGCCGGCCGAGCTCTTCGGGAACCCCAAGCACCAACGTACCCGCGAGTTCCTCTCGCGTTATCTCGAGGACAAATAGCCGACCGCAAACGCTTACGTGGCAGGGCCGCTCCGGTGGGGCGGCCCTTGTCGTCACAATCGAAAGGATGTCATGGCCGAGGTTTGGCGCTTCTTTGCGCATGAGGACGATTTTGCCGATATAGACGAGGCTGGCGCGTGCGAGCGCTTGGGCCGCGTGCTGTCGTTTCCGACCGTCTCGAGCATGGATGCCGAGGCGGTGGACTGGCAGCCCTTCGACGACCTGCGCGCCTATATGCAGCAGGCCTGGCCGCGCGTGTTCGCGGCGGGCGAGGTCGAGCTCGTCGACCATTCGCTGCTCGTGACGCTTACCGGCTCCGACCCTGCCCTTAAGCCCGTTATGCTCATGGGCCACATGGACGTGGTTCCCGTGGTGCCCGGCACCGAGGCTGACTGGACGCATGCCCCCTTTAGCGGACATGTGGACGACGCCTACATTTGGGGTCGCGGCGCCATCGATATGAAAGACCAGGTCGCAGGCATTCTCGAGGCGGTTGAGTATGCGCTGGCGCACGGTTGGCAGCACGAGCGCATGCTGCTCCTGGCCTTTGGCCAGGACGAGGAGACTACGCAGTACGGCGCAGGCGCCATCGGCCGCGCGCT
>UQVT01000146.1 GCA_900544465.1 uncultured Collinsella sp.
ACCGCCAAGGCCATCGGCATCATCATCAACAACCCCGAGTTCGCCGATGTCCGCAGCCTCGAGGGCGTTGCTCCCACTAAGAACCACGCCGTGTTCACCATCGCCGTGCCGACGACCGCCGGTACCGCTGCCGAGGTGACCATCAACTACGTCATCACCGACCCCGAGAAGGTCCGCAAGTTCGTGTGCGTCGACACCAACGACGCCCCCGAGGTCGCCGTCGTCGACCCCGACATGATGGCTTCCATGCCCGCCGGCCTGACCGCCTCCACCGGCATGGACGCTCTGACCCACGCCATCGAGGGCTATACCACCAAGGGCGCTTGGGAGCTCTCCGACATGTTCCACTTTGAGGCCATCAAGCTGATCAGCGAGAACCTACGCGACTCCGTTGCCGAGGCCAAGTCTGGCCAGCCCGGCTCCGGCCGCGAGGGCATGGCCCTTGGCCAGTATGTCGCCGGCATGGGCTTCTCCAATGTTGGCCTGGGCATCGACCACGCCATGGCTCACACCCTGTCCGCTCACTACGACACCCCGCACGGCGTCGCTTGCGCCATGCTGCTGCCGATCGCCATGGAGTTCAACAAGCCGGTTTGCGCTGAGCGCCTGGCCAAGGTTGCCCTTGCCATGGGTGTTGACACCACGGGCATGAGCACCGACGAGGCTGCCGACGCCGCTATCGCCGCCGTCAAGCAGCTTTCCGCCGACGTGAATATCCCGCACGTCTGCGAGGCTATGAAGGCCGACGAGATCGAGGTTCTGGCCAAGGACGCCATGGCCGACGCCTGCTTCCCGGGTAACCCGCGCGAGGCAACGCTCGACGACGTCATCGAGCTCTTCAAGAAGATCTGCCCGGCTGCCTAGTCTCGTTTGGTGTTCTTTCGCCTGTAGGCGTATGGTCTTTTGACTTGCCACTGGCCCCGCCGCGCTACGCGCGGCGGGGCTTTTTGTGCCTCGTCGATGCCCCGAGATGGGCAAAACCAAGGCATGCTGCCCGCTGCGGATAGGTGGTGCACTTCCCAGCGTGCATTTTTGGGAGTATTCAGCAAGCTCTTAAAAATGCATAACGTTGTGAATAGGCCGTAGTGGCCCGCAGGCGCCCATCGACAGCCATTGTGAGCGGGCTATCGATGAGTGGAGGGGGTTGTTACTGAGTTTCTGCTTTGCGACGACCTGCAACACTGCTGTAACCGCGTCGTTTTGTCGTTCGCGATGGGGCCGTTGGGCCCACGGTGCTGAATAGTCCGTTTTTTGCACGGTCCAAGGTGGGGCACCCTTAGACGAAGCAAAAAGATGCCTCATTTCTGTGCAGATACCGATAGGATTTATGCAAGATTGGGATTGCAAGCCGTGCGCGTGCGCAAAATCGGCGCGAGGACGTCTGGAGGTGGCTCGGCTCCCAGAGTCTTGCGCGTACAGAACGGTTAAAATCGGGACTCAGTCTTAGTTTTGCTTGGAAGGATGCACATGACTTCTAATATTGATGCTTCTCTAGAGGAGACGCTCTCCTATATTACTGACCAGTTGAAGGCGCTTACCTCGATTGCTTCGCCTACCGGCTATACCCGTGCGGCGACTGATTATCTAATGGAAACGTTGCGCGATATGGGCTTTGAGCCCGAGCGTTCCAATAAGGGCAACGTGCTGGTTGAGCTTGGCGGCGAGGGCGAGCCGCTCGTACTGGCGAGCCATGTCGATACCCTGGGCGCCATGGTGCGTTCCATTAAGGACAATGGCCGCCTGCGCCCCACGACCCTCGGTGGGCACCAGTGGTCCACGGCCGATGGCGAGAACTGCACCGTCTACACGCGTGACGGCAATGTCTACACGGGTGTGGTCCTCAATACCGAGCCTTCGGCGCATGTGGCCGATGAGCCGGTCAAGACCATCGAGAAGAACATGGAAATCCTGCTCGATGAGAACGTTGACAGCAAGGACGATGTGCTCGAGCTGGGTATTCAGACCGGCGACATCATCGCTATGGACCCGCGCACTACGGTGACGGAGAGCGGCTACATCAAGAGTCGCTTCCTTGATGACAAGCTGTCCGCGGCGATTCTGCTGGGTCTCGCCCGCGCCGTCGCCGCTGGCGAGGTGACGCTTTCGCGCAAAGTGTCATTGCTCTTTACCGTGTACGAGGAGGTCGGCCATGGCGGTGCCTTTGTGCCGGCCGACACGCGCGAGATGATCAGCGTGGACATGGGCTGCGTGGGCGACGACCTGGGCTGCACCGAGCGCATGGTTTCGATTTGCGCCAAGGATTCGGGCGGTCCGTACAACTACGACCTGGTGACCACGCTGTCCAACATCGCGCGCGAGCTGGAGCTCGATTACGCCATCGATGTGTATCCGCACTACGGCTCGGACGTTGAGGCCACGCTCTCGGCCGGCTACGACATCCGTCACGGCCTGATCGGCCCCGGCGTGTATGCGAGCCACAACTACGAGCGCAGCCACATGGACGGCGTGCGCAACACCTACGAGCTCGTCCGCGCCTACGTACAGCGCTAGGGGAGCAGCTTGCGACTCTGTTGACCAATTGCTCTAAGGCCCGATTGCTCGGGCCTTTTTTCGCTTCAGTCTGTTTAGTATTATGCTGTATGTAGCTAATTAACTTTACGTTTAGAATACTTAACGAGGTGATGCGGCGTATGGATACATCTGAGTACTTGTCTATGGGTGATGCTGCCCGCCTGTTGGGCGTTACGAAAGCCCGCATATCTCAGCTTGCCGCATCGGGAACGCTCGCGTGCGATATTGTGGGCGGACGGAAGATGGTTGAGTATGATTCTGCGGTCGCTTATCAAAAGGTCCGCAAACGTGGACGCCGTCCTGCGGCCGATGTGGGGCGCAAGTTTACGCTGATGTCCGCCGATTACGAGGTTGCACGTGTTTCGTTTGATCCGACGCGCGAGTTTTCCTTCGAAATCGCCGAGGTACTCGATGCGCAGAGGATGCCGTTTGGCACGTGCTCGAGCTCTTCTCCTACGGTGAATAAACGGGAGCTCAACGCGTGGTGGGGGCATCGGTCGGTACCCGATGTTCGCCCCGGGCTTATCTCGCGCTACCGCGAGCTGGGGATTGTCAACGGCACTGAGGTGCCGGTTCAGTGTCTGGGTCTCTCGCTTTCGGATTGTTATTGGCTGCGGCCGGCCGATTGCGGCGAACTCAAATGGCAAAACATCAATTACTTTGAGAACGAATTTGAGCGATCGGCGCCCGAAGAGCGTTCGGGTTGGCTGGAGGGCATCGGTCTTAAAAATCCCGACAACACATCCGAGGGCGAGCTTCCTAAATCGTGGATGATTCGCAACGGTGTTCGCGTTCTGGTCAAGGGGTGCGGCATGGACGACCAACGGCCCTTTAACGAGGCGGTTGCAACGGCTCTACATCGTCGCTTGCTGTCGGAGGGTGAGTTTGTTCCTTATACGGTTGAGCGGATGTTCGATGGCCCTGTGTGCCTGTGCGACGACTTTCTTGATGGCCGCGAGGAATACGTTCCGGCTGTTTACGTTAAGGGCGTACTTGGTAGCCAGCGGGGAAACTCGACATACGATCGATACTGTCGCTACCTTGGCAAGCATGGTGCCAATGAGGCCGCTGTGAGAAGGTCTATGTCGCAGATGATTGTCTGCGATGCCCTTTTGGCCAACAGCGACCGCCATTGGCGAAACTTCGGCATCATCCGTAATGTCGACACCCTGGAGATAAAACCTGCTCCGCTGTTCGATAGCGGCAACTGCCTGTGGTACAACGTGCCAACTGCTGTGCTCGCAGCTGGGGAGTTTGGGTTTTCCGCTAAGCCGTTTGGGCCCGACCCTTCCGTCCAGCTGGCGCTTGCGGACTCACTTGATTGGTTCGACTCATCGCGACTCGACGGATTTGTTGATGAAGCGATTGAGATTCTTTCGCAGAGCAAATGGGCCACGGCGGAGGGTCGACTCGAGGCCATTTGCCGCGGTCTGGAGCGTCGCGTTATCGAGGTTAGTGCCTCTGTTGAGGTGCTTCGACACGTGCAGCGATAATCCCGCGGCTACCTGATAGCGCCGGTTACGGTGCCGCCGCCGAGGACGATGTCGCCGCGGTAGACGACGACTGCCTGGCCGGGGGCGATGGCTCGCTGCGGCTCGTCAAAAGTCAGCAGCATTTGCCCGTCTTCGCCGCGCGTAAGGGTCGCTGCTTGGTCTTTCTGACGGTAACGGTACTTGGCGCCCACGCGAATGCCGCCGGCATCGAGTTCTGCCTCCATGCGGTCGGCAGGGGCGCTCCAGATCCAGTCGTCGGCCGTGAGTGCTGTGGCCGTTAGGTCCTCGGCCTCGCCCAGATGCACGGTGTTGTTGGCGGCATCGACGCCCGTCACATACACGGGATGCGCCATCGCGACGCCCAAGCCCTTGCGCTGGCCGATGGTATAGCGCAACGCGCCGTTATGGCGTCCGACCACGCTGCCGTCGCGCCACACAATGTCGCCCGGTGCAGCGGGATGTCCGCAGCGGC
>UQVT01000147.1 GCA_900544465.1 uncultured Collinsella sp.
GCCCATTGTCTCAAATATTCGTGGAGCTTACGTGCGCATATGGTTTCTAAACGGCGTTCGTCCTGAAAAACGCGCCGCTGGCAGAGAGTCTTGTCGCTTTAGTTTGGTGGTGTGCTACACTGCTACGGGCAAAAGCCACAGGCGTTGCCCTATTGCATAGAACGGGCGAACGATGCCCGATGTCAGTATCAACTTCGATGCCTTTTGGCGGGTTTGGCGGTGATCGATGAATATCGAGAACATGTTTGACAAGCCTGATGTCAAGCAGCTGGTCCACGCATTTAGCCTTTTGGACGACGAGAAGGATATCCAAGCGTTTTTGACCGATATCTGCACGCCGCGCGAGATTTGCGACCTTTCTCAGCGTTTGCAGGTTGCGCGCTATTTGGACGAGGGCGAGCCTTATGTTGAGGTTCAGGCCCGTACCGGCGCTTCGTCCACCACGGTGAGCCGCGTTTCAAAGGCGCTGAACGGCGAGTACGGTGGCTACCGCAAGATCCTCATTAAGTTGGAGGATGGCGAGTAGGCCAGCGACAACATTGAATTACGAAGAACCGTCCCTCCGGGGGCGGTTTTTATATGCCTGCAATCGGCTGGTGCGTTGGGTTCAGGTTGCTTTGTACCAAAAGATGGAGCTGTGGTGGCAATGTGTCCGCGTGGGCGGGTAGGATGGATGCATTGATTATTGCGAACAGTTTGAGCGGAGGACCATGCCTGTTCGAATCTATACCACCAATGCCGGCACGGATTTGAGCGATGCCGAGTCGGCGCTGCTTGCCGACCTTATTGTCCGCCACGGGCGTGCCGTGTTGCTGGCACCTACGTTTGCCGAGCTCGACCTGTGCCGTCATGATGCGGCGGAAGCCGGCGTTTCGCTGGGTATCGACTACAAGACGTCTACATCGTGGCTTCGCTCGCTTTGGGAGCTTTTGGGCGACGGGCGCGGTTTCGTCGACAACCTGCAGCGCCAGATGCTGTTCTCGGACATGGTCACGCGTCTCGACGATGCCGACCTGCAGCCGCTTTCGCGCAGCCAGGGCACAGTGCGCATGCTCGCGCGCATGGCCCGCGACGTGTTGCCGGGCGTTGCGGGGACGGGTGCCGAACGATGCCGTGGCGACAACTGCCAGCCTGAGCCAAAAAGCGATGCCGAGGCTCGTATGTTCGAGCTTTTGCGCGCCTACGCGGGCGGTTTGGACCGTCGAGATATGGTTGAGCCCTGCGAGGCAGCTGACATTATGACCAGTGTCCTGGCCGATAGCCTGCCGGCGTGCACTCGCGCCGTATGCGTGCGCGGTATCACGTCGTTTACGCACGGTCTGCTCGAGCTGCTGTCTGCCGTGGCGAACAATGGGGGAGAGGTCGTCGTGCTGCTTGCCCGCGAGCAGGCGGCGATGCGCGAGGAGCTTGCCACGGCATTTGATGCCCGCGATGTGTTGTTTGAGATCGCGCCGCTAGGGGAGGGTGTCGGCGCGTCTGATGCCGCTTACGGGACCGCCGCTCAGCCTGCCTTTATTGAGGTCGCTGGCCCCCATGCCCGTGCTCATGCTTATGCGGACGCAATTGATGATCTGGTAAAAACGTGCCGGGGTTCCGAGGTCGACGGCGCTTCTGCCGACCCCGTGCGCGTGCTCGTTGTTTCTGCCCGGGCACCCCAGCTGTTCGGTGAGCTCGCCTCTCGTCTGGCGGCTCGTCATATCGCCGCCGAGACAGTTGAGTTCACGGCGTTTTCCCAGTCCATCGCGGGCAGGCAGTTTACGGCGCTCGCCAACCTGATCGAGCGTATGAAAGCCGCCGACGAGGGCACCGCTTCCAAGACTGAGTGGTGGCCCGCGCCGGAGCTTACCGACTGGATCTACAGTCCGCTTTCGGGCGCTGATGCCGTCAATGCCCGTACCTTCGATAAGAATATGCGTCTCTCGCGCAGCAAGACTACCGCGGGCGTCAAGAGCCTGCTGCAGAGCGTTCAGGGCCAGGTGAGGGGCGCGCGCAAGGCGACGAGCGACGATAACTGGTTTAAGAACGTACCGTGTGTGGTCTCGGACGTGTTCCAGGCGCTGTGGCGTGACAAGCCCGTGACGGCGCTTAAGGCCATGCTTGCCGTTGCCGAGGCGTTGCCCGATCGCGCTCTAGGCGGCCTTGACGGCCAGGCCCGTCGCCAGGCAGAGACGGCTTTGCTGCGCCATGCCATCGACATCCTTATGAACGATGCTCGCGCGCTCGACGTGTCGCAGGCCGCGACCGTGCCGGTTCTCGACGGCGTTCGAACCAAGGTGGACAAGCGCAGTACCGCCTACGATTACGAGACCTATGAGGTCGATCGCACACCACGAGCACAAGTGCGCTTCGCGTCGCTTGCCGATGCGTCGGTTTTGCGTCCTGGCAGCTACGATGCCGTGCTGTTTGCCGATGTCGACCTGGACAGCTATCCGCTTTCGCATGAAGAGGGCCCGCTTGCCACGTTGACGGCCGAGCTGCGCTGCGACGGCGTGTCTTTGGAGCCCGCCGCCCTGCTGCGCGTGCGCTTTGGCCGTGCAATGCAGGCGACGAGCGGTCCGGTCGCGCTCGCCCGCGTGACACACGATCGCCAGGCGCGCGAGTGCTACCCGGCAGCCGTATGGACCGAGCTGCGGGCACATGCCGAGGCCGCTGGCGCTGCCAAGCCCACGTGCGTGGGCGAGGGCGATATCATCGCCGACTTTGATCCCGCGGCAGGTGAAGGCCTCAAGCGCGAGCGCGTGACCTGTGAAGCCCCTCAGCATCTGAGTGCCGAGGCCGTGCCGTATTTGGTCCTGCGCCGTCGCGATGGCGAGGGTGAGGACGCGCCGCTCGTGCCGCGTCTGACGTCCGCCTCGCAGATCGAGGCCTATTCGACCTGCCCGCTATGCTGGTTCGTCTCGTACCGCGTGAAGCCCCAGTCGATCGACGCGGGCTTTGGCAACATGGAAAAGGGCAACTTTGTCCACGACGTGCTGGAGCATCTGCATGCCCGTCTGCCCCAAGAGGGCATGGAGCGCGTGACGCCCGAGAATCTGCCGCGCGCACAGGAGCTGCTGCACGAGGTCTTTGACGAGACGTTGGCCGAGCACGCCGGCAAGCGCGGCACGGAGGGCCCGCTGGTGCCGCTCTCTGCGGTGGAGGAACGCCAGGTGGCCGAGATCTTGCCGCAGCTGGAGGGTGTGCTTGCCTACGAGTCCGAGGCACTTGCCCCCTTTGCCCCGCGCTACCTGGAGTTCGCCTTCAACGAGCTCAAGGTCGAGTATGCCGGTTGGCCGCTTGGCGGGCGCATCGACCGCGTGGACGTGGACGCCGAGAATCGTGCCGTGGTGATCGACTACAAGCATCGCACGGGCGTTGAGGAGTTTAAGCTCGCCGACCCCACGGTGCGCGACGAGGAATCGGGCACGGCGCCCATCGACGATCCGCGCTGGTTGCCACCACATACCCAAACGCTCATCTACGCCCAGGCCATGCGCCGGGCGCTGGATTTGGACACCCGCGCGGCGCTCTACTTTTCGACCAAGGGCGGCAAGCCGGCGTTGCGCGGTGCCGCGAGCGCCGAGCTGCTCGAGGAAGAGCGCGGCGACGGTCGCATCCCGGGCCTTAAGAAAGGTTTCCCCGGCGAGGGTGGCAGCATGGACTTCGACGCCCTGCTCGATCGCGTTGAGGCCGGCATCGCCGAGCGCCTGCGCGAGCTCGAGGCAGGCAACGTTGCCGCCGTCGACCCGACGTCGGCTCAGGCCGCGCATGCGCGCTGCTCGTATAACCACGAAGGAACGTTTGTAAGGAGGGACGTGTAGACCATGGATCTTTCGACTTTGATGCCGCAACAGCTGCAGATTGTCAAAACGCTCGACCGTCCGCTGTTTGTCTCGGCGGGCGCCGGTTCGGGCAAGACCTTTACCCTCACGCGTCGCATCGTCTACGCGCTCTCGCCTGAATCCGGTCCGTTCGTTGAGCATCTGGACCAGGTGCTCGCCATTACCTTTACCAAAGATGCCGCGGCCGAGATCCGTGACCGCGTGCGCCGTGCGCTTATCGACGAGGGCATGGACGAGGAAGCACTGACCGTCGACGACGCGTGGATCTCGACCATTCACGGCATGTGCTCGCGTATCCTGCGCGCGCATGCGCTGGAGCTGGGCATCGACCCCGAGTTCACGGTGCTCACCGATACCGACGAGCTTATGGACCAGGCTGTTGAGCATGTGTTGGCCCGCGCGACGGCGCCCGATGCCGCCCCCGAGCTCGCGGCATCGCTCAAGGCCCTCTATGCCTGGTATCCCATGGCGGGCGAGGGCGGTTCCTTTGGCGGCGGTACGACCATCAAGGGTCTGGTGCGCGACCTGCTGGAGCTGTCGAGCCAGTTGCCGGGCGGTATGGACGACGTGCGCGTGGCGCGCGGCCAGGCCGATACCTCGGCACTCGCCGATGCCTATCG
>UQVT01000148.1 GCA_900544465.1 uncultured Collinsella sp.
TCGGAGCGCTTTGCCCAGAGCAATGCGCTCGACGAGGATATCGCGCGACTCAAATTTGTTTCGGGTAAACGTGAGGAGGCCCTTCGCCGTCTGGGAATTAGGACGGTGGGGGACCTCCTTCTCCATATCCCTCATCGATACCTCGACTTTACCCGTTCGTGGTCCATCGAGATGGCGCCCATCGGTACCGTGTGCACCATCATCGCCACGGTCGACCGTGTCGTCCAAAAGCAACCCCGTCCGCGTATGCAGGTGACCGAGGTCTCGCTGGTGGACGATACAGGCGTGCTGCAAGTCGCCTTTTTCCGTCAGCCCTGGATTGCCCAGCAGTTTAAGCAGGGCGACCGCCTGGCCGTGATGGGTAAGGTCGAGTTTGCCTACGGCTTTAAGCAGATGGCTTCGCCGCATTTCGAAAAGCTCGAGGGCGGGCGTGCCGCCGGCACCATCCTGCCGGTTCACTACGTAAGTGACGGCGTGAGCCAGGCGTGGATGCGCCGCATCGTAAGCGGTGCGCTCGAAGTGGTCGCCAATCCGTTCGATCCGATTCCCGCGCCGCTGCGCGCAAAGCGGAAGCTCATGAGCAATGCCCGCGCGTTGCGTTCGATCCACTTTCCCTCGAGCATGGCTGAGCGCGACATCGCACGCCGGCGTCTTGCCTACGAGGAGTGCCTCTGCCTGCAGCTGGCGCTGCGCCTGCGCAACGACGGCGGCCTGGTCGATGTGGTGCCTTATGCCCACACCGCGGGCGAGCACCTGGCCGCGCTCAAGCAAGCCCTGCCGTTTTCGCTGAGCGACGAGCAAGAGGCCGCGTTCCAAGATATCCTGCGCGATATGTGCGATGGCGGGCGCGTGATGAACCGCCTGCTGCTGGGCGATGTCGGTACCGGTAAGACCGCCGTTGCCGCCTGCGCGCTGGCTGTGGCTGCCGATAGCGGTACGCAGGCCTGCGTTATGGCGCCCACGGGCGTCCTGGCGCGCCAATATGCCGATAAGACCGGCCCTCTGCTCTCGCAGGCTGGCATGTCCTGGGCGCTTCTGACGGGTGCCACGCCGGCGGCCGAGCGCGAGCGTATCCATGAGCAGCTGCAGTCCGGCGAGCTCGATGTCCTCTTTGGCACCCACGCGGTTCTTTCGGACAATGTCACGTTCAAGCATCTGTCACTTGTTGTCATCGACGAGCAGCACCGCTTTGGCGTAGGCCAGCGCAGCGCCCTACGCGCGAAGGGCCCGGGTGCTGATTTGCTCGTTATGACGGCAACGCCCATCCCGCGTACGCTGGCGCTTTCGGTCTACGGCGATCTGGACACGAGTATCATCCGCCATCGGCCAGTCCCTGGCGCTGGCGTGACGACACGCGTGCTCACCGAGTCGAGTCGTGACCTCGCCTATGGCGCCATTCGCGAGGCGCACGAGAAGGGGCAGCAGGCCTACGTGATTTGCCCGCTCGTAGAGCCGAGTGACTCGGCCGATGAGCTGGAAGACGTGCCCGGTATCGCCCGCGACGACGAGGGCCGCGTGACGGTCCCCGTGCCGCTGCACGATACGGCGACCGAGCTCGATCGCTTGCGTCTGGCGTTGCCGGGTCTTGCCATCGAGCGCCTTCACGGCCGTATGCCAGCGGGGGAGAAGGACCAGGTTATCGATGCCTTCAAGCGTGGCGAGATTGACGTGCTCGTCTCGACTACGGTGGTCGAGGTGGGCGTCGACGTGCCCAACGCCACCGTCATGGTCATCGAAAACGGCGAGCGCTTTGGTTTGGCTGCCCTGCACCAGCTGCGCGGTCGCGTGGGCCGTGGCAGCGTGTTGGGCACGTGCCTGGTCATGACGCACTCCAAGGGCAACGGCGGCGCATCGGCGGCACAAGACCGTCTCCAGTCGCTCGAAAAGACCTCGGACGGCTTTACGCTCGCCCAGATGGACCTGCGCCTGCGCCATGAAGGCGAGATCCTGGGTTATCGCCAGCATGGTGGTGTGACCCTGCGCTTTGTCGACCTGGATGCCGACGAGGAGCTGATCGAGTGGGCCCATTTGGACGCGGTCGAGCTCTTGCGGTATGCTTGCAACCTTGACTCTGTGGCGACGCGTCCCTTGCGCGACGCGGTCGCCATGCGTTATCGACATATCTTTAAGGAGGTCAGCGGAGGATGAGAATCATCGGCGGCGAATGGCGCGGTCGTAAAATCGAGGAGCCCCGTGGTCGCGATGTCACCCGCCCCACGACTGATCGCGTGCGCGAGGCGTGCGCATCTATGATCATGTCGGCATTCGATTTCGATTTGGACGAGGTTCGTGTGCTGGACGCCTTTGGCGGCTCCGGTGCCTTAGGGTTAGAGATGCTCTCTCGTGGGGCCCGCTCGCTCACGACGTTTGAGGTCGATCGCAACGCCGCGCGGCTCATTACCAAGAATATCGAGTCGCTCTGCCGTGACCGTTCACGTTGGCGTGTGGTCATGGGCGACATGCTGGCGAGTGCCTCGCGCGGTCGTGTGCCGGGCGGCCCCTTTGATCTGGTCCTGCTCGACCCGCCCTATGCTTATGGTGCCGAGCCGGTCGAGGAACTGCTGCAGAACCTGGCTCAGCAGGGTCTGTTTGCACCTGGCGCTTTTGCCCTGTTTGAGCATGCCGCCGCCGATGCGGGCGCGCATCCGGTAGGCTTTGAGACTGTACGTGAGAAGCGCTACGGCATTACCTCGGTCGACCTGCTTCGTTGGGTCGGCGATGATGACGGTGAGGGCGATAGTGCCGTCACCGATGCTGATAACAACGATGCCACGACGTTTCAGGAGGACGCCCATGAATGACACCATCAACCGCGTGATCGTCCCGGGCACCTTCGATCCCATCACGTTTGGCCATATCGATGTGATCCGCCGCGCCCGACGCATCTTTCCCAGCGTGATTGTCGCCGTGGCCGAATCGCAGGGTAAAAACGGTGTGGGCACCACGTTTATGCTCGATGAGCGCGTGGCGCTGGCCCGCGAGGCGCTCGGTGATATTGACGGCGTCGAGGTCCTGCCCTTTACCGGCCTCTTGGTCGACTTCGCTCGCGAGCAGGGGGCGGGGGCCGTGGTCAAGGGCCTGCGCGCTATGACCGACTTTGAGTACGAGCTGCAGCAGGCCGACCTCAATTATCGCTTGGATAGCGAGCTGGAGTCCATCTTTGTCATGAGTGCGCCGCAGTACGGCTATATCTCGAGCTCGGTCGTTCGCCAGATCGCCTCGCTCGGCAGCGATGTATCGACGTTTGTCCCGTCCAACGTGGTCGAAGCGCTCAGACATCGCTTTTCGTGACGTTTTTTATTGCCTGGTGGCATGTGGTAAACTAGCACGATGATATGTTACCTATGAAAGGAGACCGGATGCCGGGCGAGAATTTTCCTGGCGATAGGATCGTCAGCTTGGTCGATGAGCTCGAAGGGCTGATCGAGGAAGCCAAGCCGCCTTTCGGCAAGAACGCTCAGTTCAAGGTCATCGACGCCGACGTGTTCTTCAACATCCTCGACGAGATCCGCATGAGCTATCCCGAGGAGTGGCAGAAGTCCCGCCGTATCCTTAAGGAGCGCGAGGAGCTTATGGCTTCCGCCGCCGCTCAGGCCGATTCCATCATCGCCGACGCTCAGCAGCAGGCCCTCACCATTGCCGGTGAGCAGGAGATCGTCCGACTTGCGCAGCAGCAGGCCGACGACATCCGCGATCGTGCCCAGCAGTACGAGCGCGAGACGCGTTATGCTGCTGAGGACTACGCAGAGCAGGTCTTTACGCACCTGGAGGAGAACCTCAAGAGCCTGACCGGCACCGTTACCCGTTGCCGTCAGCAGCTCAACGAGGGTGCCGCCCAACAGAATGGTCAGTGGTAATGGCTGAGTTCCCGAGCGTTACCGTCGATCTTTCCGAGCAGCTCGAGTTTCCTGGAGATTCGTATCCGCTGACCGGTAAGGTCGATGTCGCCACCTACACGGTGGGCGAGAAGGAGTACCAGCTACAGGACGGCATCGACTACGACGTTGTCTTTACCAATGCCGGTACCGGTGTCTTGCTCACGGGCATGGTTCGCGCGCACGCCACCGGCGAGTGCGACCGTTGCCTGGAGCCCGCCTCGTTTGATATCGCCGGCGAGATCGAGGAGTTCTACCTCTTTGAGGAGCCCGAGGATCCCGAGGCCTACGAGGACGGCTACGAGCTCCTGGGTGAGGACCGTATCGTTGATCTGGGTGAGCCTATCAATGACGCGGTCGTTATGGACACGCCGTTTGTGGTGCTCTGCAAGCCCGATTGCCGTGGTCTGTGCCCCACATGCGGTTGCAATCTCAACGTCGAGCAATGCGATTGCGCCGCCCAGGCAGAGGCAGAATGGGCCGCTGCCACGGAAAATCCATTTGCAGCATTGAAGAATCTCAAGCTTGATGAGTAAAACT
>UQVT01000149.1 GCA_900544465.1 uncultured Collinsella sp.
ATCTCGATTCCCGCCGAGGAGTGGGGACAGCAGCCCTCGATCGCCAATGCCGAGTGCCTGGTCGTGGTGGGTCGCGGCATTGGTTCCAAGAAAAACCTGCCGTTGATGCGAAGGCTCGCCGAGGCTCTGGGAGCCGAGCTTGGCTGCACGCGACCTGTCGTGGAGGCCGGCTGGTTGGAGTATCGCCATCAGATTGGCCAGACGGGCGTATCGGTTTCGCCCAAGCTTCTCGTGAGTATCGGTGTTTCGGGCGCCATTCAGCATCTTGCCGGCATCGGTGGGGCGGAGTGCATTATCGCCATCAACGAGGACCCGGATGCCCCCATTTTCGGTGCTGCCCAGTACAAGGTTGTTGGGGACGCCGTCGAGGTCGTCGAGGAGCTGCTGGCCCAGCTTGAGCGCTAGGCGCGCGCCAGCCAGTCGCGCATCTCGTCCTTTAGGCACTCCCAGGTCGCTTGCGTGGTGGGATTGGTAAAGGGGCGCGTAATGCCAAAGGGTGCGTCGAGCAGGCGGTAGATATCGCCCTGTTCGCGCGCCAGCGCGCGGCTTGCTGGATAGACGAGCTCAAACATAAAGCAGATAAGCCCCACCAAGAAGTCGGCGGGCTCATCGCGCTCATCGCGTGCGACGCAGCGGTGCTCGTCAAAGGCGGCAAGTGTCGGCGACGAGAAACGGCTGCCGAGAAACGTCTTCTCGTCCACCTTGAGGATAGTGTCGACGGTGCTGTCGGCGATGGTGCGCATAATGTCGATCTTGTCACCATCGCGCACGATATCGCAGAAGCACCGTGTACGCTCGTCGAGTTGTGCCGGCAGGCGAAAGTCGCTGTGATAGGCGATGCTCGCTCGGATGAGCTCGTCATGCGCACCGGTTTCGATAAAGTCACGGATGTTTGTCGTGGCGGGTGCATCGGCGGGATTCTCGCCAAAGAGGACCTCGATGCCCAGCGCCGCATGGCTCATGCTCTCGGCGTCCTTAAAGGTGTCCCAGCGTCGCAGCTGCTCAAAGCGGCCCATATCGTGTAGCAGGCCGCAAAGCCATGCCAGGTCAATATCTTCTGACGACCAGCCCTGCTCGCGCGCTACGGCATCGCATGCCTCGGCCACGTGGTACGTATGCTCGATTTTGAGCGCGATGCGTGGGTTGGTGGCGTCGTAGGCATCGGTGTAGCTTTTGAAGGCCGCGCGCGCCCGGTCTCGATCGATAGCTGTCATAATGACTTCCTAAAAAGTTGTGTCTTTCGATCCGGTGGCAATTGTAGGTGAACTCGGTTGCTGTCGGATGATGATTCTGCCGTATCGCTACATGCGGCTCGGAGACCTTGTCAGGATGAGAAGCGTATGGTGCTCAAAATCGTTAGAACCGTCTGGCCGGTGATGCTTACCTATGTTGCAATAGGCGCGCCGTGCGGAATGATCATGGGGCAGACGGGAATGGAGCCCTGGATGGTCTTTGCCCTGAGCAGTACGTTTGTGACGGGCAGCGGCCAGTTTATGATCTGCAACCTGTGGCTGGCGGGTGTGCCGGCAGCATCGATCGTCGCGAGCGTTGCCGCCATCTCCTCGCGTTTTGCGCTTTACTCGGCATCGATCGCACCGCATCTGAGGGGTGCCTCGAAGCGTCAGACGCTGGCTGTTGCCGCGACACTTACCGAGGAGGCATATGGCATCTCGCTTGCCAAGTTGGTTGAAGGGGAGGATTGGGGCCCGCGCGAGTCCTTTGTGCTCAACGTGATCCTCATCGCAACATGGGGCGTTTCGTGTACGATGGGCGCCATCGTCGGCGCCGTTGTCGATGTTCCCACCGCCATTGCAGCCTTTGTCTGCACCTCGCTCTTTATCTGCCTGCTCTTTTCGCAGCGGCTGTCGCGCGGTAACGTTGTCGCGGCGGTTTCGGGCGCGGTGTCCGTCGCCGTATGCAAGTTCTTGGGCCTCGCGAATATTGCCGTGCCGGCAGGCGTCGTGGTCGGCATTGCCATTGCGCTGGCGTGCGATGCTGTATTTGACGGAAGAGGTGCCCGCGATGCCCGCTAACGAGTTCTTGGTTCTGTGGCTGTCGTCGTGGGCTGCTATCGCGTTCTTTCGCATCGCGCCGGCGTTCGCCTTGCGCGGGCGGACCCTGTCGCCCCGCATTACCGAGGCCCTGGGCTATATCCCGCCCGCTGCCTTTGCCGCGCTGGTCGCCAACGACTTGGTGAACCCCGGCGCGTTCGACGCGGGACTCTGGCCTGCCTTGGTTCCCTGGATTGCGGCCACCGGCGTCGTGGCGGTGGCAATCAAGACAAAGTCGATGTTGTGGTGCTGCGTTTCGGGCATCGTGTTCTATATCGTTTTGAGCCTCGTATAGGAGCAGGACGCGTTATCGTCCCGGCCTAACGAATCGAATTTCTCACCGAGGCGGTCTGCTTCTTATGGTACCATGGTCAAACTTTACTGTAGCAAAGCGTGACGTGGGCTTTTGTTCTGCGTCAGCGGAAATGGGGGTTTCATGGCACAGGAAGCGACCGCCAGCGAGCAAAAGAAATTCAAGGTACCGCGCATCCCGGGCGACATCATGATCTATCCGATGATCGTCGGCCTTTTGCTCAATACCTTCTGCCCGCAGGTCTTTGAGGTCGGCGGCTTCTTTACGGCTGCCTGCCGCGGCGGCTCCAACACCATCGTTGCCGCGATCTTGCTGTTCGTGGGCGCCGGCATCAGCTTTAAGTCCACGCCGGGCGCCATCAAGACCGGCATCGTCGTGCTGATTCCTAAGCTTGTAGTGGCAGCCGCGCTGGGTCTGGGCGTCGCGTACTTCTTTAACGATAACTTTTTAGGCCTGAGCTCGGTTTCCATCATCGGCGGCATTACGTTTTGCAACATGGCGCTCTATACGGGCATCATGGGCGAGTTCGGCGATGAGTCCGAGCAGGGCGCTGTCGGTATCCTGTTCTTTACGGCCGGCCCCGCCGTCACGATGATCATCCTTGGTGTTTCGGGTCTCGCCAACATCCCCGTCGGCACCATCATCGGATCCATCCTGCCGCTTGTTATCGGCATGGTCCTGGGCAACTTGTTCCCGTTTATCAAGAACCTGCTGGTTCCCGGCGCCAATCCCGCGATCGCTGTAATTGGTTTTCAGCTCGGTGCGTCCATGAGCCTTTCGAGCTTCATCGCCGGTGGCATTTCGGGCATCCTGCTGGGCCTCATCACGCTCTTTATCGTCGGTCCCATTACCTTTGCCTTCGAGCGCCTGTGTGGCGGCAATGGTAAGGCGGCTGTGGCATGTTCCACCATTGCCGGCACGGCCATGACCACGCCGGTCGCCCTCGCCGAGGTCGCTCCGCGCTATGCCGAGCTTGCGCCCACCGCGTATGCGCAGATCGCCACTGCCGTCATCATCACGGCAATCATGGCCCCGATTCTGACCGGCTGGGTCGATAAGAAGTTCTGCCAGAGCAAGGAAGACCTGTCGCCTGCCGGTGTCGAGGCCATCGAGGAGGCTGTCGCGGCCGACATCGATGGCGAGTAGCAATCGATACCCATCAATGATTCCGGCGTGCAACTCGCGCCGTTTGAGCGCCCGAACGAGAGCTGTCTTGCAGTGACGTTCGGGCGCTCTGCTATTATTCCCCTTACCCCTGCGGAGAAAGGGGCGTTTATTGCCCAGACACGAATCGGGCGATTCTGACCACTTGGATATTGAAGGGAGGGCGTCTAGTGGTTAAGGCACTCAAGATTGAGATATTCCTGCTATGCATGATTGTTCTTATCGGGCTTGCCGTACGAAGCCGTCGCTCCCTGTTCTCGAGCACCCAGCAGCTTTTGTTTAGCATGCTGGGCTACACGTCTGCTGCCTACATTTTCTTCGATATGATCTGGACGCTTTCGGATGGTGTGGACGGCACGTTGGGCATTGCAGCCAACTGGATTTCCAACGCGGTTTCGTTTTCGCTCTTCGCCATCGCGTGTCTCATTTGGTTTATCTATTCCGAGACGATGCAGGGTTCTCACCTTGTGACCTCGCGCTATAGGGTGGTGCTTGTAACGTTGCCTACGGCTCTGGTGGTCGTGCTGGCTTTTACCAGTTACTGGACGCACGCCCTGTTCTATATCGATTCGCAGGGCGTGTATCGTCGCGGCTTTGCCTATATGATCCAGCCCATTGTCAGCTACTGTTACGTTATACATACGTCCCTGCATGCGTTTGTGCAATCTCGCAGGGTCGAGAGCCTGCAGACGAAGGCTATCTATCGAACCTTAGCATTTTTCGCCATTCCGGCCCTGGTGGGCGGTACCTTTCAGATCGTATACTCGGTGCCTGGCCTTTGTGTCGGCATAATGATTAGCATGTTGCTGCTCTATATCATCTG
>UQVT01000150.1 GCA_900544465.1 uncultured Collinsella sp.
CACGTTTTTTGAGCGCTTGATACGCTTTAACCCTGCGGAAACATTTTTCTGCGATAGTATCTGCGATATAGACCAGTCGAAACCCGCCCGAAAGAAAGGGGAGCGACATGAACCAGCAGAACATCGATTACGTACTCCGCTCTGTAGAGCAGCGCGACATCCGCTTTGTGCGTCTGTGGTTTGTCGACATTCTCGGCCGCCTCAAGAACTTTGCCATTAGCCCCGAGGACCTCGAGGTCGCTTTTGAGGAGGGTATTGGCTTTGACGGTTCCGCCATCGAGGGCTTTGCCACGCCCGAGGAAGCCGACATGCTGGCGTTTCCCGATGCTTCGACCTTCCAGATTTTGCCGTGGCGTCCGAGCCACAACGGCGTCGCCCGCGTGTTCTGCGATGTGTGCACTCCCGATCGCAAGCCGTTTGCCGGCGACCCGCGCGACGCCCTGCGCCGCATGTTCCGCAAGGCCGAGAAAGCTGGCTATCTGCTCAACGTGGGCGCCGAGCTGGAGTATTACTACTTCCCCGACGAGCACACCCCCGAGCCGCTCGACAACGTGGGCTACTTCGATCTTTCGGTGAGCGATGCCGCTCGCGACCTGCGCCGCAACACGGTCCTCACGCTCGAGAAGATGTCCGTGCCCGTGGAGTACACCTTCCACGCCGCCGGTCGCTCGCAGCACGGCATGAGCCTGCGCCACGCCGAGGCCCTGAGCATGTCCGACGCCATCACCACGGCCAAACTCATCATTAAGCAGCAGGCTTACGAGAGCGGGTGCCACGCCTCCTTTATGCCCAAGCCGTTGGCGGGCGAGGACGGCAGCGCTATGTTCCTGTGCCAGTCGCTATTCGATCACGACGGCAACAACGTCTTTTGGGGCGATGACGACGAGAAGTACCATCTCTCCGATATCGCCAAGCACTACATGGCCGGCATCCTGACGCACGCGCGCGAGATCAGCGCCATCACCAACCCCACGGTCAATTCGTACAAGCGCATCACCACGGGCGGCGACTCCGTGCCGCAGTACGCCACGTGGGGCCTGCGCAACCGCGCGAGCATGGTTCGCATCCCGGTCTACAAGCCCGGCAAGCAGCTGTCCACGCGCATCGAGCTTCGCAGCCCCGACCCCATGGCCAACCCGTACCTGGTCAACGCCGTCACGCTGGCGGCTGGTCTGGACGGCATCGAGCGCAAGCTGGAACTCCCGCCCGAGGCAACGGCCGAGACGCTCAAGCTCACCGACCGTCAGATGGTCGAGGCCGGCTACACGCCGCTGCCGCGTTCGCTCAAAGAGGCGCTCGACGTGTTTGAGGACTCGCAGTTTATGAAGGATGCCCTCGGCGAGCACATCCACAGCTTCTTCCTCAAAAAGAAGCGCGACGAGTGGCATAAGTTTGAGTCTACGATTACCGAGTGGGAGATTAAGCACTACCTGGCGAACTCCTAATCGCGCTGACTTGTTTCAGTACGATTGAGCTCATTTCCTTGGAGGCCGATATGTCCGATAAGAGTGCCCTGTTCATGGCGCGCACGACGCGCTTCCACGAGTTTGCCCGCAGCTTGACGACCACCCTGGGTGTCGAGGTGAGCCTGGCAACCCCCGATTCGCCGACTGCAGCGCACGACTTTGACTTGCTGATTCTCGATTCCGATGGCATCCGCAGCGACCGCATCGATCAGATTGCCAAATGGCTCGACGACCGCGGCGGCGTTCCCATGCTGGTGATCGTCGACGACGAGGCGCTCGGTACCTTGCGCCTGCCCAATCACGCGCATGCCGACTTTGTATGCCCCACGGCGACGCCCAACGAGCTCAAGGCTCGCGCGCAGCGCTTGATGGGCGAGGAGGAGACCGTCGCCGCCGACGATGTGCTCAACATCGACAACCTCGAGATTAACCTGGCTACCTACCAGGTGACGCTCGATGACGAACCCATCGACCTGACGTTGATGGAGTACTCGCTGCTGAGCTTTTTGGCGACGCATCCCAACCGCGCCTACAGCCGCGAGGTGCTGCTGCACCGCGTGTGGGGCTTTGAGTACTGCGGCGGCACGCGCACCGTCGACGTGCACATTCGACGTATCCGCTCCAAGGTGGGCCCGCAGATCGCGGCACACATCACCACCGTCCGCGGCGTGGGCTATCTGTTTAAGGACTAGATTTCCGCCACAAAGGGGACACGCGCCTTTGTAGTGGTTTTGACGCAGATGCGGGTTCCTTTCGGGCCTGCAACAGAACTTAAGCCTTCCTAAAAGATTGCGTTCTCATACACTTGCGCCCGCATATTGGGGTACAACTCAACGTGAACAATGATGGCCCGCCATATGTTTGGCGGGCCTTTGGTTATTTGACGAAAGGATCGCAGCCATGAGCGAGTACGATTCCCAGCGTCCCCAGGATGCGGGCAACGCCGGCGAGACCCAGCAGCAGCCGCGCGTGCAGGTGGAGTCGACGCCTGCCGGTAGCAACATTCCCTACGTGCAGGCCTACGACACGCAGACCGGAAAGCCGCTGGGTGGTCAGCAGGTTGTAAACAAGCACACGGTGGTCAAGACCAAGACCAAAAAGCTGCCGATCTTTATTACGGCGCTTGCCGGCTGCGCCTGCGGCGCCCTGCTGGTCATCGCGCTCATTATGAGCGGCACGCTCAACATTGGCGGCGGAAAGAATGCCGTGACGGCGGGTGCTTCGGGTTCGTCGACGCAAAAGATCACCATCGACTCCGAGGACACCACGTTGGCCGAGGCCGTTTCTGCCAAGGCATTGCCCTCCGTGGTTTCCATCACCGCCACTTCGAGCGGCAGCCAGAATGGCTCGCTTTCGCAGTCTGCCGACGAGTCGGACAACTCGGGCAGCGTCGGTTCGGGCGTGGTGCTCGATACCGAGGGCCACATCCTCACCAACAACCACGTGGTCGACGGCTATGACCAGTACGTGGTTACCATGGACGACGGAACCACGTACGAGGCCGAGTTCGTGGGCAACGATGCCTCGAGCGACCTGGCCGTCATCAAGCTCAGGGACGCCGACGCCTCCAAGCTCACGCCGATCGAGATCGGTGATTCCTCCAAGCTCAACGTGGGCGAGTGGGTCATGGCAATCGGTTCGCCGTTCGGTAACGAACAGTCTGTCTCTACGGGCATTGTGTCGGCGCTGTATCGCTCCACGGCCATGAGCTCTACCAGCGGCAACACCATCTATGCCAACATGATCCAGACCGATGCCGCCATCAACCCGGGCAACTCCGGCGGCGCGCTCGTCAACGACAACGGTGAGCTGGTGGGTATCAACTCGCTTATCGAGAGCTATTCGGGCTCCAGCTCGGGCGTGGGCTTTGCTATTCCCGTTAACTACGCCAAGAACATTGCCGACCAGATCATCGACGGCAAGACGCCGGTTCACCCGTACCTGGGTGCCACGCTTTCGAGCGTCAATGCGCTCAACGCCCGCACCAACAAGCTGAGCACCGATAGCGGCGCATACGTGGCGAGCGTCGTTGAGGACGGCCCTGCTGCCAAGGCTGGCATCCAAGAAGGCGACGTCATCACCAAGCTGGGCGATGACGAGATTACGAGCGCCGATGGCCTGATCATCGCGCTGCGCAGCCACGAGGTGGGTGAGAAGGTCGAGATCACACTCGTGCGCGGTAAGGAAGAGAAGAAGGTCACCGTCGAGCTGGGCTCCGATGAGAAGCTGCAGAACCAGCAGCAGGACGACAGCGCGACCGACACTGGCAACGGCGGTATTACCGACGAGCAGCTGCGCCAGTATCTGGAGGAACTGCTGGGCCAGCAGGGCCAGGGCTACGGTCAGGGTTACTAACGAGCCACTCCACACATATCGAAGCCAGAGGGGGCTGTCCCGTCAACGCGAGACAGCCCCCTCTTTTCCTATTGATCCGTTGGGGACGGAGGAAAACGGATCACTTGTGGCAGGCAAGAGGCTTGGTTTGGAAGGGCTTGGACAGTTAGTTCAGATACGTATAAATCTGGGGCAGCTTGGGATGCGTTTTGAGCAATTTTTGATTGGGATGGGGTTTGAATGGGTGTTTGGGAGGGCGAGCGGGACGTTTACATGGTCTCGAGGAGCCCAAATGAGTTGAAACAGGGGTGTTCGTGCCTAATCCAGCTCTAGGATTTATACGTATCTGAACTAACTGTCCACCCCAGTCTGGCGGCTGCCGATTCGGTGCGGTTTGAGACCGCTATTCGGCCCCATTGCGACCGGTGGTACTCTTGTATCCGTTTGAAATCGAGCGAAGGAGTGCCGCTATGGAGCAATCGAGCCTGTTTGGTGACGGCGTGGACATCGAT
>UQVT01000151.1 GCA_900544465.1 uncultured Collinsella sp.
AACACCTCGGCGCCCTCGCAGAAGCACTCGCGGGCAAAGGCGCCGGATCCGTCCGCAACGCACGCACCGTCGGCAAAAAGCTTCCAGCTGGACGGCTCGCGCGAGCCGTCTCCGAGCAGCTTGATCTGCAGAACATGTGGGCCGCCAGCGGCACATGGCCCTTCTTCCAACGCCTGCACCGTAAAGCGCATCTGGAGGGACAGAGTATAAAATCCGGAAAAGTGTCGAAATAGGCACCTTAAAACTTCGGAAAAGTGTAGCTGGATGACAAAACAGCACTTAGAAGCCGGTGCTGGATGCGGGATCCTGCGGCCGCCTTCAGCTCTCGCTACTCGTCGTCTCCGTCGTTGGGGTCGCCCTTGAGGGTGTTGATGTCCAGGTACTGGTTATCGTCCTCTTTTTGCTGGGTCTCCGACTCCGCTTGGGTGGGGCCGCGGAACAGCTGGAACCCCTCAAACGCAATGACACCGAGCAGGGCAATGATAATGGCGATAAAGGCAACCTTGACTGCCTGCGGAAATTCCGAGAAACGCAGCGCCTTTTCCTCGGCGTAATAATCGGCGAAGCGCTCTTCGCCCGTGCTTTTGGTATACGCCGGCGCGGACGCGGCCTCCGGGTCATATTCCGGTGCAGGCGTGGCGGCGTACGGATCGTTGAGATAATCGCTCGATGCGGTGCCATAATCCTCGGTCTCGATGCGACCGGTGCCAGCATAGCCATCGGAATAACCGGAATATGCCGCACCGCCCTCATAGTCCGCGGCGCTCGTGTTGGCGGCAAAAAGCGGGTTAACTGGAACATCGAGCGCCGGCATGCCGGTAGAGGTCTCATCCAGATCGGTTGCAGCCCAGGAATCGTAGGCAACCTGATGGGCAACGGGCTCATCGAGCCTTGCGACCGGAGGCTTGCGTGCCGCAGGAACAGGCAACTGCTGGGCGCTGTACATAACGGTGCTGTCGGCCGATTTGCCCTGCGTCGCTGCAGCGAGAAATGCCGCCGTCTCGGACGGGTCGCTTGCGGGGCGGGGAGCGGGCGTGGGCGCCGAAGTGGGTGCGGGCGACTGCGCAGGAGTCGGCGCAGATGCGGGCTTAGGCGCAAGTGCGGGATTGGGACTTGATGGGCGAGCCCCGCCGCCCATGAGTTCGTCGGCGGTCCACGGGCGATCATCCATCACGTCGTCAAGGCTCAGCGAAAACAGGTCGTCTTCACTCTCATCGAACATGCGGTGCACATGTCCACCAATTGCCGGAATCAATCCGCGACCGGTGCATGATGCCTTGCTTAACGCCATTCTGTCCCATCCTTTCGAAATACTAATGACATCGATTATATGGAACTTCCCAAGCGGCCCGGTCTTGGATTCGTGCTTTCCAGAACTCGCGCCCAAAAGGGGAGGGGCAATCCAGGCGAGTGCCTACTTGTCGCCGGCCGCCGCCTTGGCCTCATTGAGGTAGCTATAGAAGCTGTACTTGGAGATGCCAAAGAACTCGCAGGCGCGCTCGCTCGACTTGGAAATGAGGAAGGCGCCGCGACGGTCGAGGTAGCCAATGGCACGAATGCGCTCGTCTTTGGTCATGAGTGCCGCGGGCTTGCCCACAAACTGTTCGCACTCGTGCAGCAGGTCCTCGAGCAGGTCGCCGATGTTCTTGGTAATGGGCTCGGGCTCGGTATAGCCCGTGCCGCCGGTGCCAGTAAAGGCATCGAGCGAACGCTCAAAAGCCTTCATAAGCGTAATGTCAAAGTTGATGCCCAAAATGCCGACGGGTTTGTCCTCATCGTTGCGGATAAAGATCGTCGACGATTTGAGCAGCTTACCGTCGGTGGTTTTAGTGAGGTACGGCTCGCGGTCGTGTACGTCGGTGGCGCCTTCGTGCATGGACTCAAACACGATATGGCTGGGGCCGTCACCCAGTTTGCGCCCGCTGACGTGGCCGTTTTCGATCACTACGATGGAGTGGTCCACGTCCTCGGTCTCCAGATCGTGGACGACGACTTCGCAGTTGGGGCCAAATTGGAGCGCCAGACCGTGTGCGAGGCGCTTGTAAAACTCAATCTGTGCGGGGGTCATGGGTACCTTCCTAAAAATTAGTTTGGGCTCACTGTGCCATAAACCACACATGACCGCAAACAAATCCATCAACAAGGCAATTCATGACCGTTCGACGGCGAAAAAGTACCGATTACGGCAACAAACAATTCGTTAGGTATGCCAATCAAAAAGTGTGATAGAACATTACTAACAAACTTTTTGTTTGGCATCCACATAAAAGTTCAGCCGTGTGAATGGGATCGGGCTGAAACGCGTATGCGGGGGCCGGCAAGAGAGAACCTAAGGAGTTCACCGTATGGCCGATAAGATCCAGTGGGCGAGCAACACGATGCCCAAGAGCGATGACAAGCACTTGGGAATCATGAGTCTCGACCACGTGAAGAAGGCCCGCGCCTTCCACCAGTCGTTCCCCCAGTACACCGTCACTCCGCTTGCCCGCCTGGACGGCCAGGCCGCGCGTCTGGGCCTGTCCAACCTGTGCGTTAAGGACGAGAGCTATCGCTTTGGCCTCAACGCCTTTAAGGTCCTGGGCGGCTCGTTTGCCATGGCCAACTACATTGCCGACGAGACCGGCAAGGACGTTGCCGAGTGCACCTTCGATTACCTGACTTCCGATCAGCTTGCCAAGGACTTTGGCCAGGCTACCTTCTTTACCGCCACCGACGGCAACCATGGCCGCGGCGTGGCATGGGCTGCCAACAAGCTGGGCCAGAAGGCTGTCGTGCACATGCCCAAGGGTTCCACCAAGCCCCGCTTCGATAACATCGCCGCCGAGGGCGCCACGGTGACCATCGAAGAGGTCAACTACGACGAGTGCGTGCGCATGGCGGCCGCCGAGGCCGACGCCTGCGAGCGCGGCGTCATCGTTCAGGACACCGCCTGGGAGGGCTACGAGAAGATCCCGTCTTGGATCATGGAGGGCTACGGCACCATGGCTTCCGAGGCTGCCGAGCAGCTGCGCGAGATGGCCATCAACCGCCCGACGCACGTCTTTGTCCAGGCTGGCGTGGGCTCGCTGGCCGGCGCCGTGGTGGGCTACTTCACCAACCTGTATCCCGATAACCCGCCGACCTTTGTTGTGGTCGAGTGCGCGCCTGCCGCCTGCCTGTACAAGGGTGCTGCCGCCGGCGATGGCGATCCGCGTATCGTGGACGGCGACATGCCTTCCATCATGGCCGGCCTGTGCTGCGGCGAGCCCAACATCCTGGGCTGGGATATCCTGCGCAACCACACCACCGCCTTCGTGTCTTGCCCCGACTGGGTCACCGCTCGCGGCATGCGTACCCTGGGCGCTCCCGAGAAGGGCGACCCGCGCGTCATCTCCGGCGAGTCCGGCGCAGTGACCACCGGCCTGGTCGAGACCATCATGCTCGATCCCGAGTACGCCGAGCTCAAGGAGCTCATCGGCCTGGACAAGACGAGCTCCGTGCTCTGCTTCTCCACCGAGGGCGACACCGATCCCGACCAGTATCGCCGCATTGTTTGGGAAGGCGAATATCCCACTTGCTAATCGTTGGGGCGGAGTAAATAGGTATCGCTCCGCCACCTCACAGGTAGATTCCTTCGTTTGAAAGGTTATGAACAATGGCTAAAGAACTCGATTTCGACGCTATCAAGGCTGCTGCTGAGTCCCATCGTGCTGATATGACTCGCTTCCTGCGCGCTATGATCTCCCATCCCTCTGAGTCCTGCGAGGAGGGCGAGGTTGTCGCTTGCATCAAGGCCGAGATGGAGAGCCTTGGTTATGACGAGGTCAAGGTCGACGGCCTGGGCAACGTCATGGGCTTTATGGGCGAGGGCGACAAGATCATCGCCATCGACTCTCACATCGACACCGTCGGCATCGGCAACATCGAGAACTGGGATGCCGATCCCTACGAGGGCTACGAGACCGACGAGATCATCTACGGCCGTGGCGGCTCCGACCAGGAGGGCGGCATGGCTTCCGCTACCTACGCTGCCAAGATGATGAAGGACATGGGGCTCATCCCCGAAGGCTACAAGATCATGGTCGTCGGCACCGTCCAGGAAGAGGACTGCGACGGCATGTGCTGGCAGTACATCTACAACAAGGACGGCATTAAGCCCGAGTTCGTCATTTCCACTGAGCCCACCGACGGCGGCATCTATCGCGGTCACCGCGGTCGCATGGAGATCCGCGTCGACGTTCACGGCACCTCCTGCCACGGCTCCGCTCCCGACCGCGGCGA
>UQVT01000152.1 GCA_900544465.1 uncultured Collinsella sp.
CAAGGCGCTGTTCCACGGCAGCCTGCGCGTGGACGAGGCCGACGAGGCGCTGGGCTTGGATGCGAGTCAGCACGGCGAGAGCGCTTATCCCTCGTTCTCCGGACTCGATTAGCAGCTTCCCCAAGCACCGCACCTCGGCCTTCAATCGTCGTTTGCGTACCTTAAGTACGCGGCACTCCTCTTTCAGGCCGATCTGCGGCACTTGGGAAACCTGCTAAGACCTGTTAGTTGCACTTATCTGATCTACAAGGTTGGTCTGCGGCACCTGGGAAACCCGCGTCTCATGTAAAGGGATACGTTGATTATTGAGAGGAATTCATTATGAAAAAGATCACGGCTATCGTGCGACAGGAAAAGCTTGAGGTTCTCAAAGACGCGCTGTTTGCTGCTGATGTTCGTGGCATGACTATCAACCAGGTGCAGGGTTGCGGCGCACAGCATGGCTGGAAGGAATACGTGCGCGGCAACGAGTTACTTGTCAACACGATCCCTAAGGTACAGTTCACCCTTATTTGCGCCGATGAGCACGTCGATGGCATTGTCGACATCATCTGCAACGCCGCTCGCACCGGAGCCGTCGGCGACGGCAAGATCTGGGTCGAGCCGGTCGAGGAGGTTATCCGCATCCGTACCGGCGAACACGGCCCCGCCGCGGTGTAGAATCGACCGCCTGCCATCCGCAACGTTAAAATACTGCAATGAGGCACAAGACTTGCGTTGCGGATGGACAGATTATGGGGCGTAATAAATATCCCGAGGAGACAGTCGCGAAGATTCTCGACGCGGCGCTGGAGCTATTCTGCGCACAGGGTTATGAGGGGACGAGCATTCAAGATATCGTCGACCGCCTCGATGGCATGACCAAGGGTGCTGTCTATCATCACTTTAAGAGCAAAGAAGAGATTTTCAACGCCGCATTTGATCGGGCAATGGCTCCGATTGTTGAGCGCCGCCGCGCGACACTCGGTGCTGGCAATATGACGGGAGCCCAAAAGCTCAAGCGGCTGTATGCGCCCGAGTCCGTCGTTCCGCAAATCGAGCTATGGGCTCGCATGCATCCTGCGTCAGATCCGGTAAAAAGCTCGCGGCTGCTGGCGATGCAGTACCAAGGTTCGTTTGACGAGTCGGCCGATGGCTATCTCCTGCCAGTGATCGAGGAGGGCATCGCCGACGGCTCCATTGCGTGTGCATGCCCGCGCGAAGCGGCGGAGGCTGTATCGTTGTTAGCGAATCTTTGGCTGCTGCCGCTGTTCCGTCCGCTTGAGAACAAGGGTCGAATGCTCGCTCGCGCGCAATGTTTGGCGCAGATGGCGGCCGCGGTGGGGCTCGATTTGGGTAATGAAGTGCTCCAGACAACGGCTCAGATATGGGACGTATGGAACCGTGCTGGGTGGTAATATAGATACTGACGGTATGTAATTGATTTGTAAGGGTAGCCACGGCTGCCCTTTTCAAGTCATTAAATACATACTAATGGTATGTATAGGGGGCAGGCTTATGGCTGGAATGCGGGGGAGTAGCGTCTCGTTGACGCAAAAAACAGTGCGATCTATCAGGCTTTTCGGTCTTCTTGTTGCACAGCTGTGTGCGTATTCAATGTTGTCAGCACTGTGCTTTGCGTGTCCGCTTTACTTGTTCGATTGCAGCGGCTCGTCAACGTCATATGGCGCCGTCGCGGCGATAGCGTTCATACCGGGCGTGCTCGCGACTCCGGTTGGCGGGATTTTGGCGGATCGGGGAAGACATCGCGGGGTTCTTGTGGTACTCGGCATTGTTCTGATGGCTGCATCACTGCTGTTTATCCCCATGAAGTGTTCGCTGCCTCTTGCGGTTGTCGTGGCAGCAATGCTTTGCGTCCAATATGGCATCCAATCGCTGCTGAAGCCGATGCTTCAAATTGAGACGGTGCGCATGACGGGCCCAGAAAAGGTTGAGCGTGCCACTGCGTTGGTCTCGCAGATAACCATGGCGAGCAATATCTTGGGGCCTGTAGTCGGGACGGCAGTCTATGGGTGCTTTGGTATCGATGCTCTATGCGAAACCGCGGCGTTGACGTTTGCGATGTCAGCCCTACTGTTCGGGGGCGCACTCAAGCAAAATGCCTCATCTGGAATGACAGGGGACAGCACGACTTGCTCGACATGCCGAAGCGATTTTCGGGAGTCGATTCGGTACCTGTTTCAAAACGCATCATTGCTCGTTGTGTTTTTTCTTGCGGCTATTTTGAACCTTGCGTTAGTTGGGTTAACGATTGGTGCTCCCGTTATTGTTGCAAAGCATCTCGGAATGCAATCATCCTTTGTTGGGATTATTGAGGTGGCTATGGGCTTAGGTGGTCTTGTCGGCAGTGGTTTGGTCAGTATTTGGCCGCATCGTTTTTCCTTCAAGGGCATATGTCGATATGTTGCGATGATTTGTTTTGGAGTCGTACCGATTATTGTCACGCTACTGAGCGGTCCTGATGAATTAGCGTTTGCCGCGCTTGCGGCCGGCTCGGCATGGGTCATGGCGTGGGCAAGCATTGCATCGGTCGAAATCGTTTCATTTGTTCAGCGGTCAGCGCCAAAGGAACTCTGCGGAAAAGTGCTGGCACTCGTTTATATGATGCTTTCCTGTGCAACGCCTATTGGCCAATTGGTTTACGGGCTCGCATACGATCGATGGACACCGGCGATTGTATTCGCAAGCATGTTGGCGGTGCTGATGTTGACGACGGCGCTGTTTTATCGGCTGAAAAGTCGCTTGTGGCGATTGCCTTAACGCGCTGGGGCACCGTGGATTTGCGGAAGCATTGTCCCGCCGCGCAGGGACGCCATTGTCTGGGCATGCCTCTCCTTCGTCTACAATATCGTGCAGACG
This sequence comes from uncultured Collinsella sp., assembly GCA_900544465.1. GTDB lineage: Bacteria > Actinomycetota > Coriobacteriia > Coriobacteriales > Coriobacteriaceae > Collinsella. The sequence continues at coordinate 2,860 of UQVT01000152.1, forward strand.
AAGGAGAGGCATGCCCATGATCAAGATGTTCGCGAGTGACTTAGACGGAACGCTGTTGAATGCCCTGCACGAGGCAGACGGGACCATTCGCCGTGCCATTCGCGAGCTGACCGAGGCCGGCTTGCATGTGATTCCCGCGACCGGACGCTCGACGCTGCCGGTCGGCGAGCATGGCTTTACGGGCCTGGCGCTTGACGCCTGCTGCTCCAACGGATCCATCGTGCGCGACAGTCATGGCGAGGTGCTCAAGACCTGGACCATCGATCCGCAGGTTACCGAGGAGCTGCTCAAGGCATTCCCGGATATTTGCTTTGATTGCTCCACACCCGATGGCATGTTCTCGAGCGGTTCGTTCGAGATGCATCAGGCGGGCTTTAAGAAGGACAGCCCTATCAAGCGCATCGTGATGCGCGGCATGCGTGCACGTGGCGGGTATCACGAGAAACAGTATTTCGACCAGTCGATCGGTGACATCCTGCGCCACGATGTGTGCAAGATCAACTGTCGCGTGACCTCGCCCGAGCTGGAGCGCGACCTTAAGGCGTATTTGGCCGAGCGTTCGGACCGCGTGGTCAACGCGCCGTTCGATCCGGTGATGTTCGAGATCACGGACGTGGCGTGCAACAAGGGTGAGAGCGTGGCCTGGCTGGCGGGCTACTACGGCATTGCCGAGGACGAGGTCGCGGTTTACGGCGACGGCGGCAATGACATTGCAATGCTCAAACGCTTCCGTCACAGCTACGCGACCAAAAACGGTAGCGATGCAGCTAAGGCCGCCGCGAGCGCGACCATCGGCAGCTGCATGGTCCACGCCGTCCCCAAACACATGCTCGCCACCATGCACAAACAAAACTCCCGCACCGTCATCGAATAATGTGACAAAGGAACAGCCCTTTTGTCACAGGGGTCTGTGTGCTTGGAATACGAACATATATTCGTATATATAACTAGGCTCTGGTAGAATCGGTATCGTTGACGGCAGTTCCATGTGCCGGGCAGCGCCCTCCATCTGATGGGAGGTGATGCCCATGACCGATTTGATTGATTTCGTGAGGCTTCTGACTGCTTTGGTCTCGTTCTTCACGGCGCTTGTCGGCCTTTCCGAGGCACTCAAGCAGCGTTCGAAGCGCAACAGAAGGGGTCGCCGCCGCTAAGGCGTTGACCCCCTAATGCAAACAACGGCGCTGCCCAGCTAGCTACAACTTGGGCTGCCGTCGACACTATTCTACCCACGAATGACATTTTGGACAATTGGTAATGCCGCTTCAAAAGCCAGGCACAACTGGCCCTTGATTATCGACTTTATCCGAACACCTCCCATATTCATCCGCACATGTGCGGA
>UQVT01000153.1 GCA_900544465.1 uncultured Collinsella sp.
CGTGCATGAGTTCTACGGTGCACTCGACTACCTGATTCGCACCATAACGGCGCGCTCGCCTCGGGCAAAGCTCGTGTTTATGACGCCGTGCAAGACGAGCGGCAAGCACGAGAAGGATATCCCGGCAAGCGACGAGGCGAACCATTTGGGGTTGACGCAGGTCGCCTACGTGCGAGCGATGCTCGAGGTCTGTGACCGCTACTCCGTGCCGGTGATTGACCTGTATGCGCAAAGCGGTATCAGCCCGTTTTTGCCGGAGCACCGCGAGCTCTATATGCCGGACGGTCTGCACTACAGCCCTGCCGGCTATGAGCGCCTGGCGCATCGCATCGCCGCGGGTCTCACCGCCGTTTGCCGCTAAAAGTCTGCCGTTCGCGAGGAATATAGGGTTAACGTTCACCTATCGTTTATGTCAGAGGGGACAGCAATGGGTTGCAATCAAATCCTGGACCGTTATATCGAGCAGTTGATCGAAACCTCTACGCCGCAGGCGCCGGCTTGGAATATCGAAAAGATTCGCGCCGGCAAGGAGAACACCTGGAACTATATTGACGGCTGCATGATCAAGGCGCTCATCGAACTGTATGAGATCACGGGTGAGCAGCGCTACCTGACTTTCGCCGACGACTACATCGATTTTTTTGTCCAGGACGACGGTACCATCAAGCATTACAACCCGCAGGAGTACAACCTCGATAACGTCAATGCGGGCAAGACCCTCTACAAGCTCTATGACCTGGTGGGCAAGCCCAAGTACCGTGCCGCCATGGACACCATCTACCGCCAGCTCGAGACCCAGCCGCGCACCAAAGAAGGCGTGTTTTGGCACAAGGCCGTCTATCCCAACCAGATCTGGCTCGATGGCATGTACATGGCCCAGCCGTTCTACATGCAGTACGAGCTGAGTTTCCACAACCGTCGTGCCTGCTCGGACAGCTTCCATATGTTCCAGGTCGTGCATGACCTGATGCGCAACCCCCTCAACGGTCTGTACTATCACGCTTACGACGCGAGCCGCAAACAGTTCTGGTGCGACCCGGTCACCGGCCTTTCGGCTAACTTCTGGCTGCGCGCCGAGGGCTGGTTTGCCATGGCGCTCATCGACACCTGGGAGCTTATGCCGCCTTCGATGTCAGCCGAGAAGGACGAGATTCGCAAGATGTTCCACGACCTGATCGACGCCATGCTGCCGTATCAGGACGAGAAGACCGGCATGTGGCATCAGGTCATCAACCTGCCCAATATCGCCCCCAACTACCTGGAGGAGTCTGGTAGCGCGATTTTTGCCAATGCCATCATGAAGGGCGTGCGTCTGGGCGTGCTGGGCGAGCGTTACTACCGGTACGGCCGTCGCGCCTTCGACGGCATCTGCGAGACCTGCCTGTCCGAGCATGATGGCCAGCTGGCGCTCGACAACATCTGCCTGGTCGCGGGCCTGGGCAACACCGCGCACCGCGAGGGCACGTTTGATTACTACATGAGCGAGCCCGTGGTCAAAAATGATGCAAAGGGTGTGGCGCCGCTGGTGCTTGCCTATATCGAGACCATGCATCACGACAAGCTGGCCGGCAAGCGCGATCCGCTCGCCCCCTCGGGCGTGTGCTCCATCGAGGACCCGTTTGGCGGATACACCCCGGGCATCAACGCTCATAAGGGATGTGAATAACGTGGGGGCTATTACTCCGGGTGTACGTTTGCACGACCTTGCGCAGGGAACCGTCGAGGAACGCATTCGCATGGCGGGAGAGCTGGGCTTTTCGTGCATTCAGCTGCCGAGCAAGGTGCTCTACGCATCGATGGGGATCGATCGAGGCGGCCTGACCCGCGAGCTTGCCGATCATTTGCGTGCGGTGCTCGACGAGGCGGGCGTTTCGGTCGCCGTGCTCGGCTGCTACAAGAATCTGGCGACGCCCGATCGACAACAGCTCATGGATAACTATGCCGAGTATGAGGCATGCCTGAACTTTGCCCAGATGCTCGGCGGCTGCCCGGTGGGTACCGAGACCGGTCGCCCCAATGCGCAGAACCGCGTTGCTGACGACCGCATGACCGATGAGGCACTCGATGCGTTTGCAGACGGGCTTGCACACGTCTGCGATCGGGCCGAGGCCGTGGGCGGGCAAATACTGATCGAGCCCGGTTGGAACGAGACGGTCAACACGCCGGATCGCTGCCGCGAGGTGCTGGAGCGCGTCTCGAGCCCGTCGCTCGGCGTGATCTATGACTCAGTGTCGCTGCTGCACCCCAGCGTCATTGACGAAGCGCAGGAAATCACAGCGCGCATGCTCTACTTATGCGGCAGTAAGATTCGCGTGCTGCACGCCAAGGATTTTGAGGTCGTCGACAACGAGGACGAAGCCGGTTGGTGCGACGGTACGGGTTCGCGCTTGGTGTGTCATGGCGTGGGCGAGACGGGACGATATGACTTTGAGCCCGTGGTTGCCTGGGCGGCTGCCGCCTGCCCTGGGATTCCCTGCGTGGTCGAGAACAGCGTGCCGGCGACGGCGGCTGACTGCCTGGCGACACTCGAGCACATGTCCGCTCGCTGCGGGGCTTCGCATCGTGAGTTATAGCATTGGCTTTTGCCGTGTCGGCAGATTGAGATTACCTGTATGGGGGCGGCGGTGAAGGGTCTTTATCGTCGCCCCATTGGATTGCATTAAAAAGGGGAGTTGCGTGGCTATCCACATTGTCGAAGAGGCGAATCGTTGCCTAGGTTGTAAAAGGGCGTTCTGTCAGATTAAGGGCTGCCCGGTTCAGACGCCTATTCCGCAGGTCATCGACCTGTTCAAACAGCGTCGTCTAGAAGAGGCGGGCGAGCTGCTGTTCCAGAACAATCCCATGAGCGCGGTCTGCTCCATGGTGTGCAATCATTCGGGCCAGTGCGAGGGCGCTTGCATCCAGGGCCGCAAGGGCGCGCCGGTGCATTTCTCGAGCATCGAGAACTATATCTCGACAGCGTATTTGGATCGTAAGGAGTGGACGCCCGCGCCGTCGTGTGGCAAGCAGGTCGCTGTGGTCGGCTCCGGCCCAGCCGGCATTACCGTGGCAATTAAGATGGCGCAGCTGGGTTGCGCCGTCACTGTTTTTGAGCAGCGGCCCGAGATCGGCGGTGTGCTGGAGTACGGTATCCCCGAGTTCCGCCTGCCCCGTGCGCTCGTGCAAAAGTATCGCCACGTGATGTGCTCGCTTGGCGTGCGCGTGCGCCCCTCGACCACCATCGGTGGCGCGCTGCATATCGACGACCTGCTGCGCGACGGCTACGATGCGGTCTTTGTCGGTACTGGTACCTGGCGAGCTCGAAAGCTGGGTATTCCCGGCGAGTCGCGCGGCAACGTGCTGTTTGGTATCGATTATCTGGTCGATCCCACGAGCGTGGCAATCGGGCAGAACGTGGCGGTTATCGGCGCCGGCAATGTGGCCATGGATGTTGCCCGCACGGCCCTGCGCTCGGGTGCCCGCAAGGTCACTGTGTATGCCCGATCGCGCCATATCTCTGCCATCGATGACGAGGTGGAGCTGACCGAGCTTGACGGTGCCGAGATTGTGCGCGGCAAGGCGATCTGCGCCATCGATGATAACGGTCCGGTGTTCGAGACGGCTATCTTTGACGAGGACAACAACGTGGTGGGCTATGAGGAAGAGCTCGACCATGTGTCCGCCGACACAGTTGTGATCGCGGCTTCGCAGGTGCCCAAGGACAAGCTTGTGCTTACGACGGGCGGTCTGGAGACCGATCATCGCGGCCTTCTTTCGGTCGACGAGTACGGTATGACCACCGTGCCTGGCGTCTTTGCCGCCGGCGACGTGGTTAACGGCCCGCTCACCGTGGTTCATGCCGTGGCAGGCGCCAAGCTCGCCGTCGAAGGCATGACTGCCTATTTGGGTCTCTAACACATCCCATCCATTAGTTGCGGTGAAATACGGACTGTTTTGGCTGTCAAAAGCCTCATCTACTCCGTATTCCACCGCAACTTTTTGTGGGGATCGGATTAAAGGCGGGGGAGTGCGAGCGGGTACGGACGCGGCGGTTGCTGATACGATAAGTACGTTAGCAACTGCCGCCGAGCGGCTTAAACGAAAGGAAGCCTGTATGGAGTCATCCGCCTACCCGATGCTCTTTAGCCCGATCAAGGTCGGTACGACCGAGGTCAAGAACCGCGTCTTTA
>UQVT01000154.1 GCA_900544465.1 uncultured Collinsella sp.
CGGCCTTTTTTAAAGGAGCGTTGAAGCGTGAAAACGGGTATTTCGATTTATCTTTCCAGCCCTCTGCAGGATATTGAGCGGACGATTGAGCGTGGTGCCGCGGCGGGTGCGCGCTATGCGTTCACCTCGCTGCATATTCCCGAGGATGGGGGAGCGGCGTATGCCGATAAGGTCCGTCATGTGCTGTCGCTGCTTTCCGCCCGCGGCATTGCGCTCATTGCCGATGTGGGGCCTCGCACGTGCGATTTGCTCGGGCTTGAGCGCATTGAGGACCTGCGCGATCTGGGGTTGGAATACCTTCGTTTGGACTATGGCTTTAGCGCCCAGCGGGTCGCGGAGCTGTCCGGTGTATTTCGCATTGTGGTCAATGCATCGACGGTGAGTTCTGATGAAATCGCATCGTGGCGTGAGGCCGGTGCCGATGTGACTCGTTTTGCCGCCTGCCACAATTTTTACCCCAAGCCTTATACTGGTTTAGCTCTTGAAGATGTTGCTCGGACGAATCTTCGTCTTGCGGCGCTTGGATTCGAAATCATGGCTTTTGTGCCGGGTGATGCTAACGTTCGCGGGCCGGTTTTCGAGGGACTGCCGACGGTCGAGGCGCAGCGCGGTCGCGCGTCAAAGGTTGCTCTCAATATGCTTGAGCTTGCACCTGGCGCCGATTGCGACATTGTGTTGGTCGGCGACCCCGATCTATCCGATGCGGGCTGGGCGCAGTTTGCTCAAGTTTCCGCCGGATACGTGGACCTGCAATGCGAGCTTGAGCCCGGTTATGCCTATGTGCGCGGGCAGATTCATCACGACCGGCCCGACTCGAGCGTCCTCATCTTTAGGTCTCAGGAGTCACGTACGACGCTTAAGCCGGATTCCGTGCCGACGGATTCCGGAGCCGGCCTGCCGCGAAAGGCGGGGTCGATCGCTGTGAGCAATAGCGGATATGGGCGCTACGAAGGCGAGCTTGAGATTGCGCGGGTCGATCTTCCCGGTGACGAGCGCATGAACGTTGCGGGCCATATCACGCCCGAGGCAATGGAGCTGCTGCCGTTCATCAAACGCGGATTCGGGGTACGGTTCGTTTAGCGTGTGACCCGTGGGCTACAATTGGCCCATCATACGAAGGTGCCTCGTGTGGCGTGTGCCTGCGTTGGCCGATCTATATTCGGAGGATTTCCATGACCGTACTGTTTGTTGAATATCCCAAGTGCTCGACCTGTAAGAAGGCCAAGGCATGGCTGGACGAACATGGGGTAGAGTACATCGACCGCGATATCGTTTTGGACAATCCCACGGCTGATGAGCTTGCGACCTGGATTGCTCGTTCGGGGCTGCCGGTGCGGCGCTTCTTTAATTCGTCGGGCATGAAATATCGAGAGCTGGGCCTGAAGGCGCGTCTGGATGCGGGCATGACGGATCGGGAGTGCTACGAGCTGCTGGCGACCGACGGCATGCTGGTCAAGCGTCCGCTGCTGGTGGGCGACGACTTTGCGATTCCCGGCTTTAGGGAAGCGGCTTGGGCCGAGGCGTTGCTGTAGCGGCTGCGGAAAGTGCGACCCGTTTTAAGCTCGGATTCCGGGACGCAGTTTCCGGTTGAAGGGGCTAGCGGAAACCGTATCCCAGTTTGAGCGCGAAATCTGGGATACGGTTTCCGTTTGGGGCCTCTAGGGGAAAGCGCGTCCCGTTCTGGACGTAAATTCCGGGATGAGCTTTCCGGTTGGCGGGCATATGCGCTAATCCTCAAGCTGTGCCCATTCGTGCGGATCGTAGACCTTTACGTGCTTGTTGGGCTTGCCGCTCCAGTACTCCTCGTCCATAAAGGGCAGATATGCCTGAACGCCGGGGCAGATAAAGGGAATCCGCTGCTGTTGCAGTCGCTCGCGCTGGCGCTGCTCCAGGTGCGCCTCGGATATGACGGTCGGCATGCCGGACAGCTCGACGAGGCTTGCCTGGATTCGCTTAAGGTCGGGGAGTCCCGCGTGCCATGACATCCGCATGATCAAAAAGGATGCACGGCGGTATTTTGCCTGCACCACAGTAATGGCGGGGCGTAACGTGGGGTGAATTTTGTCCCGTTCGGGCCAAAGGTCGGCAGTGATCTCGAGGCCCAGGGTCTCCCATAGGTAATCAAGCTCTTCGTCCATGGCGCCTCGATATCTACGCGATCATTGATACTTCGATTGTGTTGCCTGGTGCTATCGTTTTCGCGGTAGAATCTGCCAACGGTTGACGGCTACCGCTCGCGGCGTTTTGCCCTTCGTGTACAGCGGTCGGCTTCACAGGTCCTTCACGGGTTGGACTTAATTAGGCCAATTTGACTGAATTTCAAAAAAGTCAAAATTGGGGCTTGCGTCACGGCGAGACTTCCCGTATATTTCTTTCTTGCGCAAAGGCACAGCCGAGCGCAGCGATGCAGTCATTGGGATGTCGTCTAATGGCAGGACAGCGGATTCTGGTTCCGTCAATGGGGGTTCGACTCCCTCCATCCCAGCCATTGCATTTGCTACATATGGCCCGTTCGTCTAGCGGTTTAGGACGCCGCCCTCTCAAGGCGGAGATCACCAGTTCGAATCTGGTACGGGCTACCAAAATTGAACGCCCGGGCCTCGCAAGAGACCCGGGTTTTGTGTATTGACCGATGTTTAAGGCGCGTTGAGTCTGCCGCCTGGACCGAGGAGTTGTCATGGACCTGCCCATCAGCTTGCAAGACATCACGTATGCCGAGAACTATCTGGCGCAGGGCGACCTGGCTACGGCGACGCCGCTGCTGGAGCGCCTGGTGGAGCTCGCCGAGGAGTATATCGACGCCGAGTGCAAGACGGAGGAGAAGCGCCAATACTTTAGCTTTGATAGCAAGTTTGAGCGCTTGGCCTATCGCCGCGTGGAGAAGGATCCGCGCGAGCTCGTGCAGGTCGAGGTGCCGTTTGACCGCCTGTACTCTGATATGGCGTTTGCCTACATTCGCCAGCAGGATTATGTGAGCGCTCGCAATGCCCTGATGCAGGCTGTGCGTTGGGACCCCATGAACTGCAACTATCGCTTGGATTTGGCCGAGCTGTTCCGCGCACTCGAAGACAAGCAGGAATGGGCATCGCTCTCGTTCTCGGTGCTGGAGCGTGCAAGCGATGGCAAGTGCGCCGCCCGCGCTTACGCCAATCTGGGTCAGTACTTCTTGGAGCCCGAGACCGAGAACGTTTCGGCTGCCGTGGGCTGCGCGCGTCTGGCGCTGCGCCTGGCGCCCAACGATGCGCATACGACGCGCCTGCTCAACAAGATCCATACCACCTATCCGGATGCCGCCGATGAGAGCGACGAGCACGTGATGGGTGAACTGGCCCTGCAAGGCGTTCCGACCTCGCCTTCGGCCGAGATTGCCATCTGCCTGATTATGTGCGCGACCGATGCTGCAAGCGACGGCGACAAGCAGGAGGCGACGCGCCTGACGGTACGTGCTCGCGACTTGGTGGGCGAGGAGGCCTGCGCGGCGATTATCAAACTGGTGCGTGAGAGCGATGCCGAGCTCAATGCCGAGCGCAAGGCAAAGCGCGAGGCTGCGGGCTCAAACGCCGATGGCGCCAAGGAGGCCGGCGATGCCCAGTAAGCGCGAGCGCAAACTCATTTCCAAGAATCGCTCGGCACATCACGAGTACTTTATCGATGAGACGTTTGAGTGCGGTATTGAGCTGAGCGGCACCGAGGTCAAGTCGATTCGCGAGCGCGCCTGTCAGATCACTGACACTTTTGCGCTGATTCGTGGCGGCGAGTGCTGGCTCGTCGGACTGCATATCCACCCTTATAGCCATGGTGGCGTGTGGAATCGCGATCCCGACCGTCGGCGTCGTCTGCTGCTGCACCGCAAGGAGATCGACTTTCTTGACGGCAAACTTCGCAACCGTGGTTATGCGCTGGTTCCGTTGGAGCTCTACTTTAATACCGACGGCCGCGTAAAGCTGCTGCTGGGTCTGGGTCGCGGCAAGAAGCTCTACGACAAGCGCGAGGACATGGCCAAGCGTGATGTCCAACGCGAGATCGACCGCGCCCTTAAGGAACGCAACCGCTAGGCACTCTGTATAAGTTGCGGTGGAATACGGACTGTTTGGGGGTGCGGACAGAAAGTTGGACCGTGAAGCGGTCCGGACTGGAGGTTCGCATG
>UQVT01000155.1 GCA_900544465.1 uncultured Collinsella sp.
GGGCTCCTGTCGTTTCCGTGCCCTCGGATTGGGTCATAGTGTCTGTCCGTCCTCTACATGCGGCGTTGCCTTGCTCCGGATGCGGTATGCTCAACCTGCGGCGCCTTAGAGGTAGTCATTGGGGACGTTCTTAAATGACTAGGTTGGGTAAATTACTTTTCGAGTTTATTTAATCTGTTTTGTTAGAAATTAAGCTGTCTACCTGCTCAAAGTAATTAATAGCATTCATCTGCTATTGAAAATATTGCTCAAAAAATCGTCCAAGAAGTCGCAGTGCATTTTTTGATGAGTCGCGCGTCAAGTGATTTGGTATGTTCTTGGTTAGATATTGGTCAGTTTTTGGGCAACCTTGCCAAAAGCTTGACGAATGCAAATCTGGACGTCGGCGAATGAACACTTTGAGCGAGCTCGGTGCAAAATTCTGGGCTGATTCTCGATAATCGCTTCCAATCGTCCCTTGCCGCGTGCCACCCTCGCGTACAATCTGCTCCGACATTCGCGCGCCGCCCGGCGCTTAAGAGGGGAGGACCCCATGGCAAACGAGATCTGGACCATCAAGCGTTGTCTCGAGTGGACCAAGGAGTACCTGGCCGAGCGCGGTGAGGAGCATCCCCGTCTTTCTGCCGAGTGGCTGCTGTGCGCGGCCACGGGCCTGGCGCGTATCGACTTGTATATGCGCATGGACGAGACGCTCGACGCATCGCAGCTCGAGACCATGCACGCGGCGGTCGTCCGTCGCGCGAAGGGCGAGCCGCTGCAGTACATCACCGGCAGCACGCAGTTTCGCATGATCGACGTCGCGTGCGCCCCCGGTGTGCTCATTCCGCGCCCCGAGACCGAGATGCTCGTCGAGGAAGTCCTCAATTATCTGGATGCCGAGGTGCTGAGCCCCGAGGCTGCTGCCCGTCAGCGTGTTGAGCTGCCTTGGAACGATGAGGTCGAAGAGGCCCGCAAAGCCGAGACGGCGCTGGCCGACGAGCGCGCGACTGCCGAGCGCCGTGCCGCTAACCTGACGGCTGCCGATGAGGCGGCGTTAGGCGGCGACGTACTGGGCAGCCGTGCCTATGCCGAGGAACTGGCCGACCGCGAGGCCGAGGAAGCCGCCGCGCAGGCAGCAGAAGCCGAAGCCGCGGAAGCCGCCGAGTCCGAGCTCGACGAATACGGCATCGCCATCGAGGGCGCCGGCCAGGAGACGGCTTCAGCTCAGGATGCCGCTGCGTCTGCCCCAACCGAGCCCTGCACTGCCCGCGTTCTCGAGGTCGGCTGCGGCACGGGCTGCATTTCGCTCTCCCTTGCCTGGGAGCGCCGCGGCCACGTTACCTGCACCGCCACCGATATCGAGCCGCGCGCCATCGATCTGGCCACCAAAAACCGCGACGCCCTCGGCCTCACGGCAGATGAGGTTGCCTTTAGCCTCACCAACCTGGTGAGTTCCATTCCCCGCGAAGAGTGGGGCACCTTTGATGTGCTCGTCTCCAACCCGCCTTACATCCCGACCGACGTCATGCGCTCGCTGCCGCACGAGGTCAAGGACTTTGAGCCCGACCTGGCGCTCGAGGGCGGCGCCGACGGCCTCGATATTTTCCGCCGCCTGCTCAATGCGGCGCCTTACATGCTGCGCGCCGGCGGCCTGTTTGCCTGCGAGCTCTACGAGGGTGCCCTCGATGCCGCGGCCGAGCTCTGTCGCCAGGCAGGCCTTTCGGACGTGCGTATCGTCCATGACCTCACCGATCGCCCCCGCATCGTCCGAGCCATCGTCACCGAGCCCAAACAGCGTATTTAAGCTGAATTAATAGACATTTGCGCAAGTTTGTCCTTGCAATATACCGTAAAACTTCTACTATAGAAGGAGAAAGGTATGTCAAATCAGCTGCATCGGTACCGTATCGTGCTTGATTACATTGAACCTTGGCTTGATGAGCAGGATGAAGCTACGCTGAAGCAGATTTATGCAGACCTTTTGGTGCTCGAGAAGGAAGGTCCCAGCCTTGGTCGTCCGCTGGTTGACCGCGTAAAGGGCTCGAAGCTTCATCATTTAAAGGAGCTGAGAGTGACGTCGTGTGGTGGGCAGGTGATTCGCATCCTCTTCGCCTTTGACCCCAAGCGCCAGGCGGTATTGCTATTGGCGGGTGATAAGTCGCGAGCGGGATCGTCAAGGGCAAAATGGAACGGCTGGTATGCGATCAACATTCCAAAGGCCGAGCAAATATACCGTCGCCACGTAAGGAGGCTCGATCGAGATGGAACTGCATGAGTATATGGAATCTCGCGGGATAACACGCGACTCCATTACCGCCGAGCAGGAGAGGACTCGCGATCGTATCGAAGCCTATAAGCTTGCTCAGATTCGCAGGCTAAAAGATCTAACACAGGCGTCGGTCGCCCAGTCGATGGGCGTTTCTCAAAAACGTGTATCCGAGCTCGAGCGTGGGGAGTTGGGTTCGATGAGGCTCGACACGCTGAGCAGGTACGCAGAGAGCCTCGGCGGAAAACTGGTTGCAAGCATCGAGTTTCCCGATCGTACCGTTACGCTTGCGCGCTAAAAATCTTCAATTAACCCCCTCACTTTCACCGACTACTAGAGCCGCTCACCAAACCAACATGCGCTCTGGGCAAATAGGTTGAATGTTTCGTGCGAGAATGCCCCACAGTAAACAAACTTGCACCGGAGCGTAAGGGGCTGGCATACACATGCAGACGGTCTATCGGGTATACGAGGGAATGCGCGAGCCGCATCGGCTTGCCGTCGAGCGCACGGCCGAGGTGCTCGGCCGCGGCGGCCTGGCCTTGATTCCGACCGAGACCGTCTACGGTGTCGCCGTGGCAGTCAACGCCTTCTCGGACGCCGTGCCCCAAGATACAAGCGAATTCCCATCGTGGCCGCGCGATCCGCAGGCTGCCGTCAATGGCGCCGCAGTTCCTGCGCTCGGCACCGGCTATCGCCGTATCTTCACTCTCAAGCAACGTGAGCTCACGCAAACCGTCGCTTGGCTGGTCGATGGCGTCGAAGCACTCGACCGCTATGGCGTGGATATCCCGGAAGATGCCCGCGTACTTGCGCGACGATGCTGGCCGGGAGCCCTGACTATCGTGGTCAAGGCGGCTCCCTGCGTGCCGACCTTTATGCGTGCTGCCGACGACACCGTGGCCCTGCGCGCTTCGGCCTCTCCCGTGGTCCAAGCGCTCATCCGCGCCTGCGGCAGTCCCCTTGCCTGCACGAGCGCCAACACACACGGCGCGCCCTCGCCGGCAAGCTTTGCCGCCGTCGAAGGTCGCATCCTGGAGGGGGTCGATGTTGCCGTCGACGCCGGCGAGACCCCGTGTCGCGACGCCTCGACCATCGTGTCGTTCCAGCATGGCGGGCTCCAGATCCTGCGCCAAGGCGCACTTCCCGCATCAGAGATCGAACGGGTCCTGTCCGACCCGATGCAATAGAAAGGTGTAAGCGATGTCGTTGAATCTGGGCAGCCTGGGCATGGAAGATGCCTCGTTTAACTTTGGCGGTTCCTACATCATGGCGCTCGACTGCGGCACTACCTCGGTACTCGCGGCCATTGTCGACGAATACGGCTGCATCGTTGCCCAGGCGCGTCGTAGCGTCAAAACCAGCTTCCCGCGCCCCGGCTGGGTGGAGCAGGATCCCACGGAGGTGCTTGCCAGCCAGATCGGCGTGATGATGGAGGTTCAGTTTAAGAGCGGCATCCATTCCGATCGCATCGCCGCCATCGGCATCTCCAACCAGCGCGAGACCACGGTGGTCTGGGACCGCGTGAGCGGCCAGCCCATCTATAACGCCATCGTATGGCAGTGCCGTCGTACCGCGCCGGCGATCGACGCGTTGGTTGAACAGGGTTGCGAGGAGCTGGTGCGCTCCCGCACGGGACTTACGCTTGACCCGTATTTCTCGGCCTCCAAGGTGCAGTGGATTCTCGACAACGTCGACGGCGCACGCGAGAGCGCGGCGGCGGGCGACCTCATGTTTGGCACCATCGACACCTGGCTCATCTACAACCTCACCGGCGGCCAGGTCTTTGCCACCGACTACACCAATGCCAGCCGCACGGCACTCTTTAATATCCATACGCTCGATTGGGACGACGACCTGCTGGCGCTCTTTGACG
>UQVT01000156.1 GCA_900544465.1 uncultured Collinsella sp.
CCTAGCCGCGGACCTCGCCGTTTACGCCCTTGCACACCTTGGTGACGATCTTCTGGTGCGCCTTTTCGACCTCTTCGCTGGTGAGCGTGTGGTCGTCGGAGCGATACGTAAGCGCAAAGGCCATGGATTTCTTGCCCTTGCCGATGCGGACCGGATCGCGGTAGACATCGAACAGGCGCACGCCCTCGAGCAGCTTGCCGCCGGCACTCGTAATACGACGCTCAAGATCCTCGCAGGTCACAGTGTTGTCAACCACGATAGCGAGGTCGTGCTCAACGGCCGGGTACTGCGAGAACTCACGGTAGTTCTCCTGGTTGCGGGCGCCCTTGATCAGCTTATCCAAGTCGAGCTCAAAGGCGACGACGACCTCGTCAATGCCCATAGCCTCGCGCGCCTCGGGGTGGATCTCGCCGACCCAACCCAGCACGGTGCCGCCGGACAGGACCTCGGCAGCACGACCCGGCTGCAGGAAGGCATAGCCCTCGCCCTCGACGGGACGGAAGCGAACCTTCTCGATGCGCAGCTGGGCGAGCAGCTCCTCGACGATGCCCTTGCCAAAGAAGAAACGCAGCTTGCGGTACTTCATGCTCCAAGACTGCTCGCTCCACTGGCCCGAGAGCACGCCCGCGACGGACTTGGTCTCCTTGGGCAGGCTGGCGTTCTCGCGGCCATGGAACAGGCTGCCGACCTCGTACAGGTGTACGTTGGGCGTACCGTGCGCCTCGTTATAGGCAACGGACTGCAGCAGACCCGGCAGCAGCGAGCGGCGCATCTCGGCCTGCTCGGCCACCAGCGGGTTCATGAGCACCACGGGGCAGCCGCGGCCCTCGGTGGACATGCCGATCTTCTCCAGGTCGCCCGGAGCGGCAAAGCCAAAGGTCGTGGTCTCGTTGAGGCCGCAGGCGCGCAGGATCTCGCCGACCTTGCGGGTGAGCTTCTGCTCGCGAGTCAGGCCGCCGATGTGGTTCTTGGCAGCCGGAATGGTCGCCGTGACGCGACCCATGCCCCACAGGCGCAGAACCTCCTCGATCAGGTCGATCTCACGCGGCAGGTCGGGACGGAAGCTCGGCGGCGTGACCATAAAGTCCTCGCCGTCGCGCTCGACGGTGCAGCCCAGGCGGGTGAGCGAGCGCTCGATAAAGTCGGGCTCGATGTCGGCACCGCAGATGGCGTGCACGCGGGCCAGGCGCAGCTTAATGCTGTCGATGGTCTTGGGCGCGGGGAAAACGTCGACATAGCCGGGAGCAACCTCGCCGCCGGCGATCTCCTCGATCAGCGCGCAGGTAACGTTGGCGACATCCACGCAGCCGGTCTCGTCGACCTGGCGCTCAAAGCGAATGGAGGCGTCGGAGATCAGCGAAAGGTCGCGGCTGGTGTGCGAGGTGCGGCCGGCATTGAAGCAGGCGCTCTCGACCATCACGTCAACGGTATCGTCCTCGATCTCGGAATCCATGCCACCCATAACACCGGCCAACGCCACGGGGCGCTCGCCGTCGGTGATGAGGCCCATGCCGGCGTCAAGCGTGCGCTCCTCGCCGTCGAGCGTCGTGAACTTCTCGTCCTGCTGGGCGGCGCGAACCACCACACGACGGTGGCCATCGCGCTCGGCAAAGGTGTCCAGGTCAAAGGCGTGCAGCGGCTGACCGGTGAGCACCATCACATAGTTGGTGATGTCGACGATGTTGTTGTGCGGGCGCACGCCCAAGGCGTTAAGGCGCTTGACCATCCAGTCGGGCGACGGGCCGACCTTGACGTTGCGCACGATGCGGGCAACGTAGCGGTCGCACAGGCCCTCGTCGGCAATCTCGACCGAAAGCTCGTCGTCGGTCGCGCGGCCGGTCTCGGCCTTGATGGCGGGCAGCTCAACGTGGAAATCGCGGTCGAAGATGGCGCCGGTCTCGCGGGCCATGCCGATCATGGACAGGCAATCGGGACGGTTGGGCGTGATCTCGCAGTCGAGCACGGTGTCGCTCGAGCCCACGTACTCGGCAAACGGCATGCCGCAAGGCGTATCCTCGGGCAGGATCATGATGCCGGAGTGGTCGCCGCCCAAGCCGAGCTCGCGCGCGGAGCAGTTCATGCCCATGGACACGACGCCGCGAAGCTTGCTCTTCTTGATCTTGACGCCGCCGGGCAGGACAGCGCCGATCATGGCCGCGACGATGTGGTCACCGGCCTCGAAGTTCTGCGCGCCGCAGACGATCTGCAGCGGAGCGGGGTTGCCGTCGGCGTCGAGGTTCTTGTCACCCACGTCGACCGAGCACACATACATGTGGTCGCTATCGGGGTGCGGGGTCTTGGTGAGCACCTGGGCGGTCACCACGTGGTCGAAGGACTCGCCCACGGTGTCGATCGCCTCGACCTCGGTGCCGGTACGGATATATTCGTCCGAAAGGGTCTTGGGATCCTCCGGAATATCGATCATGGTCTTGAGCCAGTCGTAAGAAACACGCATCTAGCTCTCCTTTCATACTGAAAGCCTGCGAAGAGATGCAGGTGGAAACTTCAACTTTGTGAACATTCCTTACAAAGCGAGGGTTGTCCAAGTGCGGCAGATCGGCCCGAAAGAGGAGCGCCGCGTACTTTGGTACGCAAGCGACGAATGAGCGCCGAGGTGTCGTGCTTGGGCAAGCCGCAGCCTAGAACTGATTCAAGAAGCGCATATCACCCGTCATGAGAGTTCTGAGGTCGGGCAGGTCGTAGCGCAGTGCCGCGACGCGCTCGGCGCCAATACCAAAGGCGAAGCCGGTGTACTTCTCGGGGTCGATGCCACAGTTGATCAGGACGTTGGGGTCGACCATGCCGCAGCCCAGAATCTCGATCCAGCCGCTGTGCTTGCAGAAGTTGCAGCCCTTGCCGCCGCACACGTGGCAGCTCACGTCCACCTCGCAGGAAGGCTCGGTGAAGGGGAAGAAGTGCGGGCGATAGCGCGTCTTGCGATCCTCACCAAACATGCACTTAACAAAGTAGTCGAGCGTGCCCTTAAGATCGCCAAAGGTGATACCCTCGTCGACGACCAGGCCTTCGATCTGGTTGAACTGCGGCAGGTGGCAGGCGTCGGCCGTGTCGGGACGATAGACGGTGCCCGGGCAGATCATGTAGATGGGCGGCTTTTGCGACTCCATGGTGTGGATCTGCACGCCCGAGGTCTGGGTGCGCAGCAGCACGTCGGACTCGCCGTGAGCGTGAGCCTCGGGATGCGCAACGCTGCCGGGGTTGTTGTCGACCACATAGAACGTGTCGCGAGCCGAGCGGCTCGGGTGATCCATGGGCGCGTTGAGCGCGGTGAAGTTGTAGTAGGAGGTATCGACCATGGGGCCGGACTCGACGGTGTAGCCGATGCCGCAGAAGATGTCCTCGGCCTCCTCGATGATCTGCTTGATCAGGTGCTGGTGACCGATCTGCGGACGGATACCCGGCAGCGTGATGTCGACGGCCTCGTGCTCGAGTGCGTGCTTGAGGGCGGCGGCCTTCATCTCGGTGGTGCGCTCGTCGAGCATGCCCTCGATCAGCTGGCGCATCTCGTTGGCGCGTTTGCCCATCATGGGACGATCCTCGGGGGCGAGCTTGCCCATCATGCGCATCAGGCCGGTGATGCGGCCCTTGCGGCCGAGCAGCTCAACGCGCGCGGCCTCGAGCTTGGCGGCGTCGTCGGCACCGGCGACGAGCTCCTTGGCCTCTTCCTCGAGTTTGACCAGATCATCAATCAGACTCATGTCTTCCCTTTCGTCTCTCGCGCTTTCCGCCTGCCGGGACGACTGTCGCCGTCTGGCACTGCGAAAACGCGGCCCGGTTCGGTAACAAAAAACCGCCCTCGGGCATGTGCATTGCCCAAGGACGGTTGAATTCCGCGGTACCACCTTGTTTGACCCGGCGGATGTCTGGCCCGCCGTGCCCACTCTGCGCCTCTTGTCGCGAGGCTCACGGCTTCCCTACTGGGGCTTTGCTGCCACTGGCCGCGCGCCCGTTGAGGTCGCTGCTCGGGAGTGAACGCTTGGCCCTTGCCACCGCAGGAAGGCTTGCAGCCCATGACCTTCCCTCTCTCGCCGGCGACGCGGCGGGCAAAGCCCTCTCCGTCAACGCATTGGGCTATAGGATAACACATT
>UQVT01000157.1 GCA_900544465.1 uncultured Collinsella sp.
CCACGGAAGGCTGTAGCAAGGTCATTTGCGCAACATATGTCCAGCAAAAACGGGTGGTAGCCAGCACGGCTACCACCCGTTTGCCTCATATCTAGCCCAAAGCAGGCCAGTTACTTCTTAATGCCGCGTCCCAGACGCTCGGCGACCGATGCAACGGCCTCTTCGCTGGCCGGCCCGCAGCTCACGCAGCCGTCATGGGCACGCATCTGGCCGGTGACCTCGTCCATCGCGAGCGGTGCCACCTTCTCGAGCTTAAAGCCCTTGCCGGCGCGCATGTTCTCCTTGGCCACGCTAATCATGAGCTTAATACGGTTGAGCTGGTTGACCTCGGACGCGCCAGGGTCGTAGTCCACCGCGACAATGTTGCTCTCGGGGTGCTGACGGCGCAGCTCCTTGATCACAGCCTTACCCACCACGTGGTTGGGCAGGCACGCGAAGGGCTGCGTGCAGATGATGTTGGGCGCACCGTGATCGATCAGGTCGAGCATCTCGGCCGTGAGCAGCCAGCCCTCGCCCATGTTGTTGCACACCGAAAGCACCGTACGGGCCTTGTCGGCCATGGTGCCGATGCGCTCGGGTGCCTCAAAGCGGCGGGACTTTTCGAGCAGCTCTTCCACCGGTGTGCGCATCCAATCCACGAGCTTGATGAGCGCCTGCATGCCCGCACGCGTTGTAGCAGAGCTACCCAGCTCGTCCTTCTGCAGCTCGGCGTTGCTCATGGAGTACAGGAAGAAATCGAGCAGGCCCGGCACCACGGCCTCGCAGCCCTCGCGCTCGATGACATCGACCACATGGTTGTTGGCCGTAGGGTGGAACTTGACCAAGATCTCACCGACCACGCCCACGCGCGGCTTGGTACCCTCGCCCACGAGCGGCATGGTGTCGAACGCGCGGATGGCCTCGCGGCACAGCTTGGTGTAGTTGTGGCGGTTAAACTTGGGCGCCAGCTTGCGAGCGCGCGCCATGTACTCCTCGTAGAGCGCGTTGGCGGCACCGGGCGTAGCCTCGTACGGGCGGCAGCGATAGAGCATCTGCATCATCACGTCGCCAAAGAGCACCGCGTAGACTGCCTGCTTAAGCAGCGCCGGCGTAATCTTAAAGCCAGGGTTGTCCTCGCCCAGCGCCACGGCCGAAAGCGAGATCACCGGGATCTCGGGGTGGCCGCTCTCGCGCAGGGCCTTGCGGATGAGTGCGATGTAGTTGGTGGCACGGCAGCCGCCGCCGGTCTGGCTGATAACCACGGCTGTCTTGGACAGGTCGTATCGACCGCTCTCGATGGCCTCCATGATCTGGCCCGTCACCAGGATCGACGGATAGCAGATGTCGTTGTTCACGTAGCGCAGGCCGGCCTCGACGGCATCGTGATCGGTCGAGGGCAGCAGCTCCAAGTTGTAGCCAGCACCACGGAACACCTCTTTGACCAGGTCAAAGTGGATCGGCGCCATCTGCGGGCACAGGATGGTGTAGCCCTCCTCGCGCATCTGCTCGGTAAAGGGCACCTTGGGCCACGCGGTCGAAGCACTCTCGCGCTGCGCCTCGAACGTGTACTTACGGCTCGCGAACGCGGGGGCATCCGTGGAGGGCGCCACCGGCGCGGCATCGCCCTGCTCGTAAGTCTCGCCCGCGGCCGTAGCCTCGGCCAAGCGCTCGGCCTCCTGGTCCTTGAGCGCCGCCATGAGCGAGCGAATACGGATACGCGCGGCGCCCAAGTTGGACACCTCGTCAATCTTGAGCACGGTGTAAATCTTGCCGCTGGTCTCCAGGATCTCCTGCACCTGATCAGTGGTCAGAGCGTCCAGGCCGCAGCCGAAGGAATTGAGCTGGATCAGGTCCAGGTCGTTGCGCATCGTCACAAAACGGGCGACGGCGTACAGGCGGCTGTGATACATCCACTGATCGACGACGCGAATCGGACGCTCGGGCTTCACCAGATGCGCGAGCGAATCCTCGGTAAAGACCGCAAAGCCAAAGCTCGAGATAAGCTCGGGCAGGGCATGGTTGATCTCGGGGTCGTTATGGTAGGGACGACCGGCGAGCACGATGCCGTGACCGCCGTGGTCCTCGACCCACTTGAGAGCCTCCTCGCCCATGGTCTGGATATCCTCGTGGAAGCGCGCGTCGGCCTCAAAGGCAGCGTTGACGGCGGCATCAACCTCGGAGCGCGTGATTTTAGGACCGCGCACGCGACCGCGACCGGCCTCAGCATCGGCCACACGGTCGACGGCGAGCACCTGGTACAGGCGGCGCTTGAGCTCGGTCTTGTCGTGATACGGCACAAACGGATACAGGAACTCGATGTTCTGCTCGCGGATCTCGTCAATATTGAGCGCCAGCGCCGTGGGGTAGCTCATGACGATGGGGCAGTTATAGCAGTTGCCAGCCGTCGGATCCTCCTTGCGCTCCCAGCGCACGCACGGCATCCAAATGAAGTCGACACCGCGGTCGATGAGGTTCATCACGTGGCCGTGGCTCATCTTGGCCGGGTAGCACACGCTCTCGGACGGCATGGACTCGATGCCCGCCTGGTAGGTCTTTTTGCTCGACTGGTCGGACAGCTGCACGCTAAAGCCCAGGCGCGTAAAGAACGCGTGCCAGAAGGGGTAGTTCTCGTACATGTTGAGCGCGCGGGGGATGCCGACGGTGCCGCGCGGGGCCTCGTCGGGGCTCAGCACCTCGCGGTTAAAGAGCAGCTCGTTTTTCTTTTTGAAGAGGTTGGGGGCCTCAGTCTTCTGCTTTTTGTGGCCGGCGCCCTTCTCGCAGCGGTTGCCGGTAATGAAGCGCCTGCCGCCGCCAAAGTCGTTGACGGTAAGCTGGCAGTTGTTGGAGCAACGGCCGCAGCGGACATGCTTTTGCGTCACGGTGAGGTGCGCGATGTCCTCGGCCGAAAGGATGGTCGAGGTGCCGTCGGCGCCGGCGCGATCGCGGGCGAGCAGGGCAGCACCATAGGCACCCATGCAGCCGGCGATGTCGGGGCGCACGGCATGGACGCCGGTGAGCTGCTCAAACGCGCGCAGCGTGGCATCGGACATAAAGGTGCCGCCTTGGACGATCACCTGGCTGCCGATCTCCTTGGGGTCGCGCAGCTTAATGACCTTGAACAGGGCATTCTTGATAACGGAATAGGACAGGCCGGCCGCGATGTCGCCCACCGTGGCGCCTTCCTTTTGCGCCTGCTTGACGCGCGAGTTCATAAAGACCGTGCAGCGACTGCCCAGGTCGACCGGGGCCTTGGCATGGATGGCAGCGTTGGCGAACGCGCGCACGTCCATGTTCATAGAGACGGCAAAGCTCTCGATAAAGCTGCCGCAGCCCGACGAGCAGGCCTCGTTGAGCATAATGTGCTCGATAACGCCGTCCTTGACGCGCAGGCACTTCATGTCCTGGCCGCCGATGTCCAGAATGAACTCGACGCCGGGCAGGAACGCCTTGGCGCCGCGCAGGTGCGCGACGGTCTCGATCTCGCCGGAGTCGGCCTTGAGGGCCTCGATGAGCAGCGCCTCGCCATAGCCCGTGGTGGTCACGTGGCCGATGGTGCAGCCGGCGGGGATGTGGTTGTAGAAATCGGCCATGATGACCTTGGCCGTGCCTAGGATGTCGCCGTTGTTGTTGCCGTACCAGGTGTGCAGCAGCTGACCGTCCTCGCCCACGAGCGCGGCCTTCATGGTGGTGGAACCGGCATCGATGCCGATGAACACGCGGCCGGTATAGCCGTCGAGCTTGCCCTTGGGGACGACTTCCTGGTCGTGGCGGGTCTTGAACTCGGCAAAGTCCTCGTCGGTGGCAAAGAGCGGATCCAGGCGCTCGACCTCGGCACCCTGCGTGTCACCCAGAGCATCGATGGCCTCGATGAGCTGCGGGAACGTGCTGAGCTTATTGGACTCGTGCGCCATGGCGGCGCCGCTCGCCACAAACAGGTGAGCGTTTTGGGGCACGATGCGGTGTTCCTCGTCCAGGTTGAGCGTGAGGTAGAAGCGGTGGCGCAGCTCGGAGAGGTACTGCAGCGGACCGCCCAGGAAGGCGACGTTGCCGCGGATGGGACGGCCGCACGCCAGACCCGAGATGGTCTGGGTCACGACGGCCTG
>UQVT01000158.1 GCA_900544465.1 uncultured Collinsella sp.
TGGGACGACATGCTCAACGTGCTGCCGATCCACAAGGGCGACTTTTTCCAGATTGATTCCGGTACCGTGCACGCCATCAAGACCGGCACGCTCATTTTGGAGACGCAGCAGTCGAGCGACGTGACGTATCGCCTGTACGACTACGACCGTCCCGGCACCGACGGCAAGCTGCGCCCACTGCACATTGAGCAGAGCCTCGACTGCATCGACTTTGATGCCCAGGCTCCGACCGACGGCACGGTGACCGCGCCCGAGGTAAACGGCGTGACCGAGCTCGAGTCTAACTCCTGCTACACCGTCGATCGTGTGCGCGTCGACGGCAGCAAAACCCTCGACCAGCGCTGGCCCTTCATGTGCCTGTCGGTCATCGACGGCGAAGGCACCGTCTGCGGCGACCCCGTCCACAAGGGAAGCCACCTGCTGGCCCCCAGCACCGTCAGCTCCATCGACCTCGAAGGCAAGATGGAACTGATCATCAGCCACCTGTAGGTCGCACCAACAACCAAAACGCAACAAGGGGCTCTCCCGTCCATGTGCGGGAGAGCCCCTTGCCATATCTATTTATCAGCCCACCCGGCTCTCCAGATCAAAAAGCGAACGAGCAGAGCGACGTTCGCAAGCACCGTTACCCAAGGACCTGGGCGGGCGTATAGGGCAACATCGATCGCGAGTTCCGCACGCAAAGGAGAGCACTTAATGTGCTCTCCGTCTTGCGCAGGACTGCCCGAGCAGGCGATGTTGCCCTATACGCCCGCCCAGGTCCGCCAGGATCACGACAGCTTGACGATCGGAGCAAAGCCCTTCATTAGCTTTTTGGTCTGGCCGGTCTTTTCGAATTGAACCTCGATCATGTCTCCGGCGACCGAGATCACGGTACCCGTGCCAAAGGTCTTATGGCTCACGGTATCGCCCGCGGCAAAGTCCTGTGATGCACTGGCGCGATCGACCTTGCGCTCCACCGTCGGGGACACCTTAGACGACGGCTTTTTGGCTCGCGGCGCACCCGAACCAAAGGTCGAGGCAACACGGCCGGCGTCTGGCGAGACCCCACGATGGCGTTCGGTCCCGTAACTGCTGCCGCCAAAGAAGTCGTCAAAGCTCGATCCGCCACGCGAACCGGAACCGCCGGTCGAGCGCGTATGCGAACCGAACACCTTGCCGCCATACATATCCGAGCCCATGCCCGAGCCAAAGGTGCCGTGACGGTCGCCGCGCTTCTCCCAGCCCGTCCCCTCAAAACCGGCAGAACCGATACCGCTAAACTCGATGTCCTCAAACGGAATCTCGTTGAGAAAGCGCGAGCGCGGATTGGCAGAGGTCGAGCCGTAGGTGCGACGCGTGGCGGCATACGTCAAGAACAGGCGCTTGCGAGCACGCGTGATGGCGACATAGGCCAAGCGACGCTCCTCCTCGAGCTTGCCCGGATCGTCACTACCGCCAAAGTCGTGCACGTGCGGGAAGATGCCCTCCTCCATGCCGGCCACGAACACCGCCGGGAACTCCAGGCCCTTGGCGGAGTGGATGGTCATCATGGTGATGGCATGCGTCTCGCCTGCCAAAGAATCCAAGTCGGAGCGCAGGGCAAGCCACTCCATGAGAGCCGGCAGTGCCTTACAGGTAAGCGGACCGTAGGTGCGCTCGATCTCGTCGGCATGCACGGCACCCGCCGGCATCTCCGTCGGCGCGGCATAGGCGTTACCCGCGATGGCGGCGGCCAGGGCATCCTGCGGAGACAGCGCCGGAGCGGCTAGGCTATCGAGCGGGTTGGAACCAGCGGCGTCGCGAGCGCCGACCAGCGCCTCAAACGAGGGTGCCGGGGCGGACGGTCCCGGCTCGGGCGCGGGCGCACTCACCACGACGGGCTCGGGCTCGGCGCTGACAGGCACATCGGCAACACCGGCAGCGCGCAGCTCTTCTAGGCTCTCGAGCGTACCCTCGATATCCTCGTGCGTCTCCTCAAATTCGGCGGCGACGCCCAGGAATTCCTGGATGTTCTCGGCGCGGCTCTCGGACTCCATGGTGCCCTCGGCGCGGAAGGCCTGCAGCAGGCCCGTCTTGTCGACAATCATCTCGACGACGTCCTTGAGCTCGCCGTCCATGCGACGGCCCTCGCGCACCAGCGACACAAAGCTCGACAGGCCGTTACGCACCTTGGCGCTAAACATGCCTGTCTCGGCTGTTGCGATCTCGCAGGCCTGAAAGAACGAGCAGCGGTTGTCGCGTGCCAGCTGCTCAATCTTTTGAATCGAGGTGGAGCCGATGCCGCGGCGCGGCGTGTTGATGACGCGCTTGACGCTCATCTCGTCGGCCGGGTTCACGATCATCTTGAGGTAGGCCATGACGTCGCGGATCTCGGCACGGTCGAAGAATCGCGTGCCGCCCACGATCTTGTAGGGCACGCCCGCGCGCAGGAACATATCTTCGAGAATACGCGACTGGGCGTTGGTACGGTAGAACACGGCGATGTCGTCGTAACTCGTGCCTTTGGCATGCAGTTTCTCGATCTCACCGGCAATCCAGCGGCCCTCGTCGCGCTCATCGCTCGCCTGGAAGGCCTGAATCTTCTCGCCATCGCCCTCGGCCGTAAACAGGCGCTTGTCCTTGCGCTGAGAGTTGTGGCGCACCACGGCGTTGGCGGCGCTCAGGATATGGCCCGTAGAGCGGTAGTTCTGCTCGAGCTTGACCGTCTTGCAGTTTTTAAAGTCCTGCTCAAAGTCCAGGATGTTAGTGATGTCGGCGCCACGCCAGCTGTAAATGGACTGGTCATCGTCGCCCACGACCATGAGGTTTTGGTACTTGGCGGCCAGCAGGTTGGCGATCTCGTACTGGACGTGGTTGGTGTCCTGATACTCGTCAACGCTAATGTAGCGGAAGCGCTCCTGGTACTTGTCGAGCACCTCGGGGCGGGTGCGCAGCAGCTCGAGCGTGCGCACGAGCAGGTCGTCGAAGTCCATCGCGTTGGCGGCGCGCAGGCGGCGTTCCAGCTCCAGGTAGACCTGCGCGGCCTTTTTGTCGTTGGGGCTATCGGCGAATTTGAGCATGTCCTCGGGGCCGATCATGGCGTTTTTGGCCGAGCTGATCTTGCTGCGGATCATGTTGATGGGGAACTGCTTTTGCTCGATACCGAGCGCCTGCATAATGTCACGCACCATGCGCTTTGAGTCGTCATCGTCGTAGATGGTGAACTGACCGGTGTAGCCCAGCAGGTCGGCGTCCTCGCGCAGCATGCGCACACACATAGCGTGGAAGGTGCACACCCACATGCCACGGGTGCCGCTGGGAATGAGTGCCGCCAGACGCTCACGCATCTCGGCCGCGGCCTTGTTGGTAAACGTGATGGCAAGGATCTGCCAGGGCTTAACGCCCAGGTCGCCGAGCATATGGGCGATGCGGAAAGTCAAGACACGGGTCTTGCCCGAGCCGGCGCCGGCAAGCACCAGCAGCGGGCCCTCGGTGGTCAGGACCGCCTCGCGCTGAGCGGGATTAAGGCTGTCGATGTCGACGAGCGGCTTGGCGGGTTTGGGTGCCGGCGCGGGAGCGTCATAGATGTCAAGCGGGACGAGCTCGGGCTCCGGCACTGCAGGGGCAACATATGCATCGAGCGGCACGGGTTCCGGCGCGGGCGGCACGGGCACCGCGGCGTTCTTTTCCCAGGGCAAGGGCTGGGTCATGGGCGACTCCTCATCTGACGGACGGCGCGCCTGCGGGCGGCGCCATAGTTTGAGCCGTACCAGTATACCGAGCCGCGCGGACACCGACGCAAATCACACCACGACTCCGTGCGCCACCGTCAGGCCCGCCCCAGCGGATTTGGCGCAATGGGGTCAGGTTAGTCTGCACCATGTTGCTGCAAAGTAACCTGTCCCCCTTGCACCAATCAGGGAGCCACCGATGTCATGGCAACGGTAGCGAGCGGCGGCCAGAGCGAACAAATTGGCATGAAAAGAGGGCGGCATAGACCTTTTGGTCACGCCGCCCTCTTTGAATGACAAGTTGTCGCTCTGGCCGCCGCGCAGCGTCAACCAAGTTACAGGCCGAGCATAGGCTCCAG
>UQVT01000159.1 GCA_900544465.1 uncultured Collinsella sp.
GTATTACGAGCTCCTGTGCGAATTGGAGAGAGCGCTCCCGCAAACTGCCTCTTGAAAACTTATAGGAGCGTCGGTTTTATTTTTGCAAATTCCGGGATGGTCGAGGGTGGCCGGTTTAACGTAGTAGATGGCCGCATTTCGTGGCAAACGGTCCGACCCAAGACCCAAGGCAGCCAACCTCGAATGGCCATTCTCGAAGTTGCGGTGGAATACGGACTAAATTGGCCCCTTAAAGGCAAAAACACTCCGTATTTCACCGCAACTTATCGAGGGGATGGGTTTTAGATACGGCCAAGGTCGTAGGATCGAGCGGCCGCTTCGCCGGCGCAGATGAGGTTGGTTGTGGCTTCTTGCGGATCGAGTGCCTGTTCCAGGCCCATGGGTTTGCGGCAAATCGGCAGTACAAGGTCGATGCCTTGCCCATACACCGCATCCAGGTTATCAGCGCGACCGCCCACGACAGCAATCACCGGCTTGCCATATCGCTTCGCACGACGGGCCACACCCACCGGCGCCTTACCGGCGGCGGACTGCTCATCCATATTGCCCTCGCCCGTTATGACCAGGTCGACATCGCGCACGCGCTCGTCAAACCCCACGAGATCGAGCACCGTCTCCACGCCCGAACGCAGCTCCGCCCCGAGCGCCAGCAGCGCGGCACCCAGGCCGCCTGCGGCACCGGCACCGGGCACTCCGAGCACCGAGCCAAATGTCCGAGCACCCTCGGGCACGCGCAACAATCCCTGAGCCCGCACCCCGGTAATTGCCGCATCGAGCAGGCGACCGTAGCCGACCATCCAGCTGTCGTACCTGCGCAGCGCCTCAGCGTCATCCGTCGGCAGGCCCTTCTGCCCGCCAAACACCGCCAGCGCACCGCGGCGTCCCACGAGCGGATTCTCGACATCCGAAAGCACAACGATACGAGCGCCGCTCAGTGCACGAAGCGCTGACGTCAAATCGATACTCGACACGTGTTCAAGGCCCGCAAGACCGGGGGCGACATCGCAGTCCTGATCATCGACCACACGCGCGCCCAGCGCCTGCAGCATGCCGGCGCCACCGTCGTTGGTGGCGCTGCCGCCCAGACCAATATAGATAGTCTTTGCCCCGGCACGAACCGCACGGAGCATCAGCTCGCCCACGCCATAGGTTGTAGCAGCCAGCGCCGCCGACTCCGTACAGCTCGAATACCCAATACCCGCCGCCTCGGCCATCTCAATTACAGCCGAGTCGCGTTCGTCGTCCACCAGCATCCGGGCAGACACGCGGTCGCCCAAGGGACCTGCCACCTCGCAGGTCACAATCTCACCGCCGCACGCGGCAACGGCATCGAGCGTTCCCTCGCCACCATCTGCCAGCGGCAATGTACACACCTCGGCATCGGACCACACACGGCGCATGCCCTCGGCAACCGCCGCCTCCGCCTGCGCACTCAACACGCTGCCCTTAAAGGAGTCGATCGCCAGCAGCACACGGCGGGGCCGGCGGCACGCAGGGCCAAAGTCAACCGACTCAACGGCGATATCTTCGGCACACGCGAGCGCCTCGGCATGAGCGGCATGCGCCTCAAGATCGGCCCCACAACCGCAATCAGCGCCGCCCGCTCCGCGCAGACCGCCAAAATAGCTACTCAGCAGCTCGCGGCATTCATCCGCCAGGACCCCAGCCGTCACGTTAAACCGATGATTCAGGCGCGAGTCAGCATTCAAATCGTATAGGGATCCCAGCGCGCCCGCCTTGGCATCAGCCGCGCCATACACGCAGCGTCCCGCGCGCGCGTTGACCATAAGCCCCGCACACATGCAGCAAGGCTCGAGCGTTACGTAGACCGTGCAATCGGAAAGGCGCCAGCGGCCAAGCGCCTGGGCAGCGGCGCACACGGCCGCGAACTCTGCATGAGCCGAAGGATCCTGGTCGAGCTCGCGACGATTATGCGCCCGCGCGACGATCTCACCGTCGCGCACCACTACGGCTCCGATGGGCACCTCGCCCACCGCCGCGGCGGCGCGCGCCTCGGCCAGTGCCTCGCGCATGAACTTCTCGTCGATTTCGGTGATCGTCATCGTTCGCCTTCCCTGTTGCAAATTCAAAACGATGCTATCATTACGACTCACGGAGAGATGGCAGAGCGGTTGAATGCGGCGGTCTTGAAAACCGTTGAGCGCGAGAGCGTTCCGGGGGTTCGAATCCCCCTCTCTCCGCCACTCCTAGTGATGCACCGGTGTCATGGTCCGCTCAAACAACGCATCGACCACGTCGGCTATCTCAGGTCGACGCTCAAGATCGTGGCCCGATTCCCACCATATCGTGAAAAGACGAATAATACCGCCGGCGACAAACTCGGACGTCGTCTCGAGTGACACGGGGGCCAGGGCATCCTCGGCAAGCACGTTCATCACACGCTCGCGGATGGAGCGGGCAATGCGGTCGCAAATCACGTTGGTCAACATGCCCGACATACTGCTTGCCAAAATGTTATCCATGAGCTGCTCGTGCGCCAGAATCAAATCCATGGCATCGTCCAAAATCGCGTGTCGAAGCGCGCGCACGTCCTCGGCAGACACCGCGCCGGCCTCATCGGGCTGTTTTTGCGGCAAGCCCGACATGAGCTCATCGATATAAAAGGCAAAGTAATCGTTCTTGTCGCGAAAGTGCTTGTAGAACGTCGTGCGGCGAATCATGGCCCGGTCGCACAGCATGGCGACCGTCAGGTCCTCAAAACGATGCTCCTCGAGAAGCTCGGTGAAGGCATCGAACAGGGCGCGATAGGTTTTCTTAATGCGAAGGTCCACTGGTATCGCCATCCTCAGGGCAAAGACAACACTCGTCAATCTGTCGCATATCTTACACCTGTACCTCGCGCGCTTTGCCCCGGTGCCGACCCCGCCGAAAACACAACGCTTACCGGAAAGTTCGGCACGGCAAAACGTTGCGGGTATACTAGTAGCGTTATACCAACGGCAGCTGGCGCATGCCGCCGCGGCCATTCGAAACGGAGACATCATGATTACCGTCATCATCGGCATCGTTGTTGTCATTGTGATTGTCTGCGCCATCGCCGGCATCTACAACAACATGGTCACCAAGCGTAACCGCATCGATAACGCCTGGCAGAACATCGATACGCAGCTGCAGCGCCGCAACGACCTGATCCCCAACCTGGTCGAGACCGTCAAGGGCTACGCCAAGCACGAGCAGGAGACGCTCTCCGCCGTGATCAGCGCGCGTAACACCGCCGTCAAGGCCACCACGCCCGAGGCCAAGATGGAAGCCGACAACGTGCTAACCGGTGCGCTGCGCCAGCTCTTCGCCGTAGCCGAGGCCTATCCCGATCTTAAGGCAAACACCAACTTTACGCAGCTGCAGGCATCGCTCGAGGACACCGAGAACAAGATTAGCTATGCACGCCAGAGCTACAACGATTGCGTGCTCAGCTACAACAACGCCATTCAGACGTTCCCGGCTGTCATCTTTGCCGGCATCTTCCAGTTTAAGGAGCGCCAGGGCTTCGAGGCCGCCGAAGCAGCCCGCCAGGCCCCGACCGTCAAGTTCTAGTAGTTTGACAGCGCATCCTTAATCGGCCAAATGCATAAACCGCCCCGTCGAATGCATACTTCGACGGGGCGGCTTCCTTTTTCGCGAAGGTCCCCCTCTAAGCGCCGTGCATTTTTAGGAGTATTCAACATAACCAAGAGCTTCGGGCGCCATGATAAATGCCAAAGACCGCGAATATCCCTGCAAATCAAACGCTGTCAGCCCATAACCCCGCCCATCATTCGTAGAAAACATCGAGAACTCCCGATTTTTGCCCAAGGTCGGTATGCAGGGGCCTTCGATTGCAGAATACTCGCAAAAATGCTCGTCGCCACCACCCCCACATGGCGCGAACCAAAAACAAAAGCGCAGCCTAATAGGCCGCGCACCATCTTTTTTCAGATTAATCATTGCCCGTTGTGACATCGCCGAACCCGCAGGGCAGAGAGCAAGTTCCCTCCCGGCGCACTCCGCAGGACGCAAGAAGCCCTCGCCGCACGAAGTGCGCAGCG
>UQVT01000160.1 GCA_900544465.1 uncultured Collinsella sp.
GGAGGAAAATGCTGATGAATGGGACGAATGGTAACGAACCCGGCTACCCGGAAAATGCCCTTGTTCCCTATCCTGTCATTGTGGCAGCGACAATGGTTGTCCGGCGTTTGCCCCGATAAAACCTGCCAAAATAAACCTGTCCCTTTTTGGCAGGTTACTCGGCGCTCTTGAGGGCGCCGACCATGTCGATCTTATTGAGGGTACGGTTGGTGGCGAGGTTGACGATAAACGTAAAGCCGAAGGAAAGCACCACGGCAAGCACGTAGCTCAGCGGCTCGACTTCGACGTCAAAGTACAGCGACGGCATCTGCAGGATGTACGTAAAGCTCTCGGCAAGCAGGCCACCCAGCGGCACGCCCAGTGCGGTGCCAATCGCCGTGAGGATCAACGTCTCCTTGTTGACGTAATGGTGTACCTCGCCACGGCGGAAGCCCAGCACCTTGATGGTCGCCAGCTCGCGCTCGCGCTCGGAGATATTCGTGTTGGACAACGTAAACACCACCACAAACGACAGGCACGCCGCCATAAAGGTCACGAGCACCACGACGGAATTGATGATAGTGAAGTTCGCCTCGTAGTTCTGCCAATGTTCGGCCGTGCTCGAGATGGTGAGCCAACCGTCACTCTTAAGATTCTTGCTAAACGCAATCTGGTCGGCCGACGAGCCCTTAAGCAGCACAAAGATGCCGTTAAGACGCGCGCTTCGGCCGAACGCGCGCTCATAGGTGCCCTGCGTCATATAGAGCGTGTTGCCCAAATAGTTGAGCGAGATGTCGCTGACTTTGACCTTGGCGACGTTGAGCGACGAATCCTGGACCTGCGCCGTGTCGCCCGGCTGAATCCCAAGAACCAGCTGTGAACTCTTGCTCAGATACACGTCTCCGTCACGCAAAGACAGTGGCTCTTTGGACTCATCCTCGAGACGCGCGTAGTCGTCCAGGTCGTTCGTGCGGTCATCGGGCACCACGATCAGCTGCACGGTCTCGCTCTTGCCGCCAAATGTAAAGGTGACGTTGTCGGTCATAATCGGCAGCGTCGAAGACACCGTCACGTTAGAATCCTTAGCCGCGCTGCGCTCATCCAATGCCGCGCACGTCTGCGAAAA
This sequence comes from uncultured Collinsella sp., assembly GCA_900544465.1. Taxonomy (GTDB): domain Bacteria; phylum Actinomycetota; class Coriobacteriia; order Coriobacteriales; family Coriobacteriaceae; genus Collinsella. The sequence goes on from UQVT01000160.1 coordinate 1,106, forward strand.
ATCGTCGGGATTGGCAACCGCCAGCAAGTCATAGCGCGTGATATGCCCATACTGCTTGGGCGAAAGCGCGACCGACGTGTCGCGAATACCCATACCGCAGATCACAAGCGCGGTGCAACCCGCGATACCGAAGATGGTCATAAAGGCGCGCTTTTTGTAGCGAAACAGGTTACGTGCTGCCACCTTGTTCAAAAAGCCCATGCGGCGCCAGATAAAGCCGATGCGCTCGAGCAAGATACGCGAGCCGGCGCGCGGGGCCTTGGGGCGCATGAGCGAGGCCGGAGTCTCGGCCATCTCGTGGCGGCAGGCGATAATCGTGGCGCCCACCACGCCCACGGCAAACAGCGCCACCGAGACGATCGAGGACACGATGTCGTACGAAAGCAACATCTGGGGCAGCGAGTACATGTCGTCGAACACCGTAAACAAGAACAGCGGCAGGCCCACAAATCCGATGATGTTGCCGAGCACGCCGCCGATCAGACAAGCCCACAGCGCATAGTCCACGTATTTGGACAGGATGCGTCCGCGCGAATAGCCGAGCGCCTTATACAGGCCGATGAGCGTGCGCTCCTCCTCGACCATACGCGTGGCGGTGGTAAGGCTGATGAGCACGGCGACGATAAAGAAGATGAACGGGAACACCGTGGCGATGGCTTCAATTGACGAGCTATCGCTCTCCACGCTCGAGTAGCTTGCGATATTGCCGCGGTCCTGGATGTACCAGGTGCATTCTCCCAGATCGGAAAGCTCGGCGCGGGCGTCGGCAAACTGTTGGTCGGCGGCGGCACGGCGCTGGTCCAGGTCGGCTTGCGCCTGCGCACGCTCGTCGCTGCCCTCGGCCATGCGATTGATGTTGTCCTGCTCGATCCCAAAGAGCATGGCGGCCTGACGCTCGGCCGCATCCAAGCTTGTCGGCGTGTCGACCGTCAGCTCCTGAGCGCGCGCCTTCTCACGCTCCTCGCGGATCTTCTCTATATTGCCCTTGACCTCATTGATCTTTGCCGCGTAGGCATCCGAATATGAGTTGAGATCCTTGGCTCCCTCGACGACCACGTGGACCGCGGAGTAGGAAGAAGATGTCGCGGCGTCCTCGCTCACATAGAACTTATAGTCCGCCGCCGAGGCGGCACGGAAGGCGTTGACCGTCGAGTCGGAGCTCACATCAGTGGGATCGAGAACCTCGGCCGTGATGGTGTAATCGCCATCGGCAAACTGATCCTTGGCGCTTTGGTTCGACGAGCTCGCATCGTTGGCAGCAAAGCTCACCGTATCGCCGAGCTTTTTGCCCGAAGCCTTCAGGAACTTCGAAGTCACCGCGACCTCATCGGCGCTCTCGGGCAAATCGCCGTTCACGAGCACTGGCTGATCGATATTCTCCTTGGAGAGACTTTGCACGACCACGCGCTCGCGCGTTGTGCCCACGGCGGTGTAGGCGGTCTCGGTGTAGATGCCCTCGGCCGTTTCGACGCCATCGACCTCTTGGATGGCGTCGAGATCATCGTCAGTCAGGCCATAGGTCGACTGCACGTTAATGTCATAGACATTTTGCTGGTCGAAGTAGGCGTCAACCGAATCGCACAGGTCCTCGCAACCCGCCTTAAGGCCGCACATCACGCTCACGCCGAGCGCGGTGATCACGACGATAGACAAGAAGCGTTTGAGGCTGCCGCGAATCGTGCGGTAGACACCGCGGCGAAACACCGTCGGCACCATATCGTTTGAGCTTTGGGCAGTGCGGTAGGTCGTAAAATCCTGCTCGCGCTCCGTGTTCTGCGCGTCGCGGCGTTGGCTGTTTTGGCGGTCCTGATCCATGGGCGCTACCACTCGATCGTCTCGATAGGCACGGGATTTTGCTGGACCGTCTCGCTCTCCACGCGGCCGCTCTTAAAGCGAATCAGGCGATCGGCCATGGGCGCGAGCGCGGAGTTGTGCGTGATGATGATGACCGTAATGCCCTGCTTGCGGCAGGTATCCTGCAGCAGCTGCAAGATCTGCTTGCCGGTTTTATAGTCGAGCGCGCCCGTGGGCTCGTCGCACAGAAGCAGCTTGGGGTTCTTTGCCAGTGCGCGGGCGATGGACACGCGCTGCTGCTCGCCGCCCGAAAGCTGTGCCGGAAAGTTGCCCAGGCGCTCGCCCAGGCCAACCTGTCGAAGCGTTTGTTCGGCATCGAGCGAATCGGGGCAAATCTGAGCTGCGAGCTCAACGTTTTCGAGGGCCGTCAGGTTGGGGACCAGATTGTAGAACTGGAAGACAAAGCCGACGTCGGCGCGGCGGTATTCCACGAGCTGCGCCTCGTTAGCGGAGCTCACGTCGCGCCCGTCCACCGTCACGGTGCCGGAGGTTACCGTATCCATGCCACCCAGGATGTTGAGCGCCGTAGTCTTGCCGGCACCCGAGGCGCCCAGGATAATGGCGAGCTCGCCGCGCTCAACGGTAAAGCTCGCGCCGTCGAGCGCGTGAATGCGGGCATCGCCCTCGCCGTACGCCTTGATGACGTCTTTGAATTCGATATAAGCCATCGATTAATTCCCATCTGGTCGGATAACTCCTTAGTATTACCCATTTCGCACCGACTAAAAAGGGACGGGTTTATTTTGGCAGGTTCTATATGGGGAAACGGCATCTATAGATGAGGCGCCGGGGAGGCAGAGAAATCATCGACGGGGTCAGGCCGACCGCCAAACACAACGCACGCATCTCAATCTGTCGGCCAAATTATTCGAACAACTGTTCGTTTCTATGATATGATTCCGCTATCTAAGCAGGCCAATACGCAGAAAGGCAGCCAGCATGGCGTTCGACTTTAAGAAGGAATGCAAGGAGCTCTACAAACCTGCAAGCAAG
>UQVT01000161.1 GCA_900544465.1 uncultured Collinsella sp.
CTTACAACGGGCCTGCCCGCATCGTCTCAATCAACACGTCGGAGCACAAAGGCACGCGTAAGTCACCCGTCGCCGACGGGCACGACACCGTCGTCGAGCAGTCTGGCCTCGCCTCCGATGCGCACGCCGGACATTGGCACCGCCAGGTTTCCTTTTTAGCTGCAGAGTCAATCCAGACGGCGCAGGCGCGCGGGCTCGATGTGCACGAGGGCGACTTTGGCGAGAACTTCACCACCCAGGGTTTCAACCTGCTCTCACTCCCCTTGGGCACGCAGCTCAAGCTCGGCAGCGAAGTACTCGTCGAAATCAGTCAGATCGGCAAAGTCTGCCACACACGCTGTGCCATCTACTATCTCGCCGGCGACTGCATCTTCCCCCACGAGGGCATTTTTGGCGTCGTGCTGCAGGGCGGAGAAGTCCATGTCGGTGACGACATACAGGTGGTCAAGCTCGGCGATGGCACCTGTTCGTTTACTCCCGCCGAGGCACTCAAAGAGGTGGAGCGGGCTCGCCGCGAAGGAACCCTGTAGTTGCAAAACCCCATGTGAGGGCAACTTTTACAGCCAAAAACCCTCACAAACAGGGTGCCGTAACGTTAAAGTTGAACTCTATGGTTTCTCAACAATTCACCATTCCCGCAGGTCAAGGCCTAAGCCTCAAGTTCAACTTGACCCTTTAGAACCTTTAAGGTTCAAGTTGAGGTCGAAAGCAGTAGTAGAATACACCTCGACCAATAACCTACGATTGATTGCAGAGGGACTGGATGCAGCATTCGAACCATCGCACCGCAGCGCTCGTCGCGTCGAAGCCGGCTCGTATCATCACGAGCGCCGCGCTCGCCGTCGCGCTGACGGCCACGCCGATGCTCTCCCCCGTCGCGGCCTATGCCGCCTCGCAGGCAACGCAGGATCAGCTTTCCGCCGCCCAGAAAAAAATCGAGGACGCTACGAGCGCCTACAACGATGCCCGAACCAAGCTCGAGGATCTGCAAAAGCAGATCGACTCCAATGAGGCGAACATCGATAAGATTGAGGCCGAGCTACCCGAGCAGCAGGCCAAGGCAAGCTCCGCCATGCGCGATCTGTATAAGTACCAGAAGGGCACCAGCCCCATCGTGAGCTTTCTGGTGAACACGCAGAGCCTGGGTGACTTTATCACCACCTGCAAATACACCAACCAGATTACGAGCTCGAGCGTCGACGAGATCGAAGAGCTTAACAAGATGCAGACCGAGCTCGAGCAGAACAAGACTGAACTCGATCAGGCCAAGTCTCAGCTCGAGGGCGAGCAAAAGAATGCCGAGGATGCGCTGGCCCAGGCACAGCAGCTCCGCAGTGAGGCACAGGCGAAGGCCGAGCAGGAAAATGCTGCCGAGCTGGCAAAGCTCGAGGCCGACAAGGCCGCTGCCGCCGAGAAGATCTCGGGCGAGGGCGTAAGCGGCAACAACTCCAACAGCCAGGCCACCAACGCCAACACCACCATCGACACCACGGTGAACAGCTCGAATAGCGGTAACTCCGATTACGACTCGTTCATTAACGAGTGGACGAGCCGCATCGATAACTACCTTGCCGGCTCCCCTATGGCAGGCCAGGGATACAACTTTGCCGTCGCCGCCTGGAATACCGGCGTCGATCCCCGTTGGTCCCCCGCCATCGCTTGCATCGAGAGCAGCAAGGGCCTCTATTGCGCCGGCTCCTATAACGCCTGGGGCTGGAGTGCCCGCGGCGGTGGTTGGCGTAGCTTCGGCAGCTGGGGCGAGGGTGTCTCCGCCCACGTTGCCTACCTGGGCGCCAACTATGGCTCCACGCTTACCCCGGCAGCCGCCAAGAAGTACTGCCCGCCCACGTGGCAGGACTGGTACAACAAGGTCGCCAATCAAATGAACCGTATTTAAGTGCAACTGCAAAGGGGCCCCAAACGGGGCCCCTTTTCGATTCTCTAGGAGACGACACCGGTCGCGTTGCCGACAACAACGACGACGCACATGACGGCAAACATAAACCCGAGCGCCTTGAACCATAGTTCGACAAAAGCACTCCCCCGATACCGATCGAGCACCGGAAAACGACGTCGAAGCCTACGCCGGTCGAGCATTCCGAATGTAATGAGCAGCACCAGGCCATCGACCATAAAGAAATACTCAAGCGCCAAAAACCACGTTGGATAGTTTCGGTTTTCGCCCGTCGGCGTAAATACCGCAAAATGGCTGCCCATCAGCAGCAACAATGTTGTCGCATAGACGCATCCATTCCATATGCGCCCCACGGGCTCGGGGATACGCGAGAGCAGACGCGCACATTTGGACGTCACGAGAGAGACAATCGAACGCCGGCTTGCAGAAGGCGAAAGCGCAGGGGCAACCGGCTGCTGTACCCGCTGCACCTGTGACACCGCGGCCCGGGGCACACTGGCAGCAGAAAAGGTCACGGGCGACGGAGCAGGGAGACATAGCTCATATGCCGCACGCGCAGCATGCCCCAGTGCCTTTGCACTTGCAAAACGCTTGGCGGGATCGAGCGCCATCGCCATGCAAATCACATCCGCCAGCGGAACGGGAATGCCATGCGCCTCGCATTGCTCGCGCATGTCACGCCCCGGCTTGGGGTCAGTTCCCGTCAGGCAAAAGAACAGCAGTGCGCCAAGCGCGTAAATATCGCTGCGGACGCTCGTCTGCCCAAACCCAAACTGCTCGGGCGGCGCATAGGAACGCGTGCCAAACTTGACGGTGTCGGCGTCGGCGCCATCGCGCCAAACGCGCGCAATTCCCAGGTCAATAATCACCAGCGACGAGAAGGTCATGCCGGCATCGGCCGCATACCTCACGCCCGATACGATGATGTTCGAGGGTTTAAGGTCGCGGTGGATTACCGGCACCCCCGGCTCCCCCGCAGCTGCAAAACCAGCATGCAGCTCGCCCACCGCTTCACACAGAACGGGATACAGCCCGCGGGCATAATCGGGCGTCGCCCCCAGGCGTCCCACCAACGCCTCGAGTGTCTCGCCTTCGACATACTCCATCACCACGTCAAGCTCGTCGCCCACACGGCGACAATCGACGATTCGGGGTAAGTGCTCAAAACGACGACCGGCGCGCTGGGCCGCAAACAGGCGCTCATATGCTCCGCCAATCTGCACCGAAGCATCAATGCGCTTGCGGACAAAGGGACCGAGAGACCCGCCGCCAGAGCCCTCAAAATAGACGAGTTCGGTCGTCTCGACATCCGAGCACTTGAGCACGCGCTCCACACGATAGCTGTCATCGCGGTCGAGCGACGCCAAATGCTCGACAAGTGAAGCAGTCAGCTCGTCATCGGAATATGTTGGGCTCTGAGTATCCATGGCGTCCATCATAACGCAGGGTGCGGACACCCCATGGTGTCCGCACCCCGTTCGTTTGCATGGTTGTTCTGGTGATACCGCCGGCTCAGCCATCGGCCACTAACTCACCGTTTCCTCGCCAAAGCGATACAGCTCTTCATTGACCTTTTGGAGGCTACAGCCACGGTCGATGCAAAAGATAATGATTGCATCGCGACGGTCCTTGCAGTTGAGGACGCTCACTCCGGCAGCCGTCAGGGCGCGGTTGGTCTCCTTCATCGACAGCGCCATTGCAAAGGCAATCTGCAGCACCTTATTGCGGCTCGGATTGCGCGAACCGGTAAAGATCTGATAGCCAAAGGTCTCGTTGAGGTCGGCCATACGCACCACGCGCGAGCGCTCGAGCCCCTTCTCTTGCAGCAACTGCTTTAAGTAGTCCGAAAGCGACGGGGCGGCAAAGTCGTGCTCTTTGATATAGCCATCGATGTTTGGCGCGTCGAGAAGCTCATTGAGTAACTCGTCCGTTAGCTTTTTATCGGGCATACGACCTCACCTCCCCCAGTGCATGCAACATGCTAGAAACCGCTTACGTCCGAACGCTCCC
>UQVT01000162.1 GCA_900544465.1 uncultured Collinsella sp.
CCCGATGAGGCGACGGCGCAAAACAACGTGCTTTCGCGATTTTTCTCGACATTGAAGGAACGCTCGGGCGGCGTTGCCGGCGTGCTCGACGGCGTCATGGATGTTTGGGGACGGCTACTCGTGGGATACGGAGACATCCAAGGTTCGGCCGACGAACTTATGGACGAGATGATTAAAGACCTAGGAGGGGGCGGCGGTGCGTTGGGCTCCATTGCATCGTGGCTCGGCGATACCGTTTCGGCGTCCGTGGCGGCGCTAGGTTTGGAACCGTGCGACTTGCGCCTGCGAAAGCCGGTGCTGACCGATTCCGCCAACGTCATTAAGAGTCCGGGGTCTGACATTGCGGGTCTCTCTCAAACGCAAGACAAACTGCGAAGTATTCCGTTGGGCGTGACCGATCCCAAGGCGCTTTGCGAGGCGTTGGAATATCAAGTCGAACGCACCATTAGCGGTACGGTGTTCACACTTGCGGAGATTCCTCTGCCCGGCGGTGGCTCCATCCCGCTCACCGTCGATGTCGCCACGCTGGTTGGCGCTCTGGGCGGTGGGTCGTAATGAGTATCCGCATGCGTCTGCGCGAGGAGCGCGCCCAAGCGACGGTTGAGATGGCAGTGGTTACGCCCGTTTTGCTGGTGCTGGCACTCATCGTGTACAACGTCATGATCTTTGCCAGCGCTGTCGCGCGCTTCGACCGCGTGGTGCCCGACATCGTGCTGGCGCACGCTGTGGCGCCGGGCGGGGAGGGTGACGAGAGCTCTGCCGATGCCTCGGCGACGGTTCAGACTCAAATTCTGAATGCCATGGAAGGCTATGACTTGCAGATCGAAGTGTCGAGCGAGCAAGGCGCGGAGGCATCGGATGGTGGCCTGCTCTCCCTATCCGGTACGTTTAGGACCTACACCTGCACCATGCACTATGAGCCGTGGCCGACTTCTCTCAGCATCGCTGGCGTTCCGCTGGGGGCGCCGACAACGTTGTCGCACGAGCGCGCGGTGACGGTCGATCCGTGGCGTCCGGGGGTGGTCATGTGACCGCGGTCTCGTCCTACATCGCTTACGCGCGGGCACTCAACAGGCTGGGTTGGACGCCGGCCGAGTTTGTGGTGGCGGAGTCGTTTGCCGTGCGCCTGCGCGGCATGCTGGGACGGCGTCCGGTTGCCGCCAACGGCCTGCCGCTCGTCATGGCGTTTCCACGCTGCTCTTCGGTCCATACGTGTTTTATGGCCTATCCCATCGACATCGCCTTCATCGATGCACGCGGCAATATCCTCGCGCGCTACGAAAACGTATGTCCCTGGTGTATGTGCTCCTGCCCCGGCGCCTGGGCGGTATTGGAACGCCCTTCAATCCTCGCTACACCTCCCGCCCTCCAACAAGTGCCGGCGTAAGAGATTGGCGACAGCGGACTTTCGTCATACGAAATTGGGTAAGATGGAGGAGAAGATGCATGGATGTTGAGATCCATCCCAACGCTAAAAAGCACCTGACGGAAAAGCAGGTGCTAGGTGCCTGGTTCGCGGTTACTGAGTGCATTCGCCGCGAGTCGGAGGACGAGCCGCCGAGATGGCTTGCCATTGGATGGCTTCCAGATGGTCGAAGTGTGGAACTTGTTGCGGTCGAACTAATTCGTGGATGGCTCATTATTCATGCCCTGTCTCCGGTTCAGAAGAAATTCTGGCAAGAGATCGAGCGAGCTCGGCAGAGGGGTCGATGATGAGCAAGACGTATACGGCCGCTAATGGTCAGGTTGTAACGGATGAAATGATTGACGCGTGGTGCGAGTCGTACGAGCGCGGAGAGTTTCCGGATGGCGAACGCACCGTTGGTGGGATCGTGCATGGACGGCCCCCGCTCTCAGGTGAGGGGACGGCAACGCTGTCGGTCAAGATTCCTCTGGGAATGAAGGAGGCCATTCGTCGACGGGCGGCTGCCGAGGGGATGACGCCAAGTGAGTTTGCCCGTGCGGCTCTGAGCGAAAAACTTCTTGCTGCCGGCTGATGTCTCTGACGTGCCGATTTATAGAACCGAGGCTGTGCTCAAAAACTTTTTTAAAATTCTCGGTTGACCGGAACGCGTCCTTGGTTATACTAATCAAGCCTTGAAACAAGGCACACCTCAAATGGCTGGGTAGCTCAGTTGGTAGAGCAGAGGACTGAAAATCCTCGTGTCAGGGGTTCGATTCCCTTCCCCGCCACCTTGAATTGACTAGGACCTCTGCAAAGGGGTCCTTTTCTAATATGAGAAAGCCATTGTCAATAGGCATGTTCGTTCGAGCCCGGTTTGAAACCGGGCTTTTTCGTTTCCCGTCGGGAGAGCCCGCGCACGCTGCATGGCTTAGTCGACGCTTGCCTGGCAAGCTAATATCCGCGGGCTCTTGCGGGTGCGCTTCCGGCGGTCAGCCCGGTATGTCCGCGCACCCCACCGCATTTCGATTCTCCGTCCGGCGCGATCGTGCGAATCCAGTCTTTTGTCGGGCGCGGCCCCGGGGCTGCCCATCAAAAAGGTCGTGAACTCGCGCCGGCGATGCGTCGAGGCGCGGGCCCTCCCGGCGGGAGTCGGTTGTCGCCGGCTGCTAGAGGACGGTCCCCTCGGACCTGCACCCGATCTCCCAGACCCAGCAGGCGAGCTCGCGCGCCACGGCGGCGTTGGCCTTGCACGCGCTCTTGCCCGCCGCGGCCAGCGCCTCGCGGCGGCGGTGGAGCCTGGCGGTGCAGTCGTCCGCCCTAGAGCGTATCGCCGGGGGCACGTCGGTGCCGGGGGCTGGGGCCTTGGGCCTCGGGGAGCACGTGGAGTAGTGCCATGCGGACTCTATGAGCGCCGTGCGCGCGAGCGCGTTGCCGGCCTTGGTTATCCCGCCGCGCCGCTCGGACTCGCCGCTCGAGTGCTCCGACGGGGTCAGCCCGCACCAGCTCGCGAAGGCCGGCGCCGAGCGGAACCTGCTGAAGGACCCGGCCTCCGCCGCGAGCCTGAAGGCCGTCAGGGTGTCGACCCCCTTGATGCAGGACAGCGCCTCCACCGTCGCCCGCCAGCGGTCGGTGCCCGCCAGCGCGACGACCCTCCTCTCGAGCTGCCGCCTGTCCGACTCCGCGCAGCGGGCGGCCGTGACGTAGTACTCCAGCGCGTCGCGCTGCGGCCCCTCGAGCCTGATCTCCGAGACCCACCTCCAGTGGGCCCTCGTCCAGGCCTTCCTCCTCGCCCCGTCGGCGTTGCGCTCGTCCCAGACGTGGCCCAGCCTGATCAGGAACATGTTGAGGCGCTGCCTCGAGCGGCGGAGCTCGCGGGTCGCGTCGTCGAGGGCGCGGTCGAGGTCCCGGGCGGCCTCTACCGCCGCGTCGGGCAGCGGGACCTCGACGATGTTGTGGGTGGCGAGCATGCGGGCGATGAACTCGGCGTCGCGCCGGTCGTTCTTGCGCCGGGCGTCCGCCGCCGGCCTCTGCATCTTGGAGACGGCGGCCACGGCGCAGTCGAGGCCGAGCGCGCGCAGCTCGCGCGCCATGTGGAAGCCGGTGGGGCCGCTCTCGTAGCACGCCCTCGGGTCCTCGAAGCCGAGGGCCCACTCCGCGATCTCGGAGGCGTCGGTGCCGAAGCTGCGGCGCACCACCTCGCCGGTGAAGGGGTTGAACGCCGCGGCGGCGACCGATCGCGCGTGGACGTCCAGGCCGATGGAGGTAACATGGGGCATGGGAAGCCTCCTCCCCGCAGGTGCGGTAAGGGCTACCGCACGGGCCGATACTCAAAGCCCATTGTGGCACCCCGAGCCCGCGGAAAGAAGCTGCGCCGCGGGGGAGGCG
>UQVT01000163.1 GCA_900544465.1 uncultured Collinsella sp.
CACTTAATGTGCTTTCCGTCTTGCGCAGGACTGTAGAGCAGCAAACTTAACCCGCGCCAGCCGGCCCCGGAGACCCTCCCGGAGGGACCGAAAAATTTTTCAAAAAAGTTGTTGCGCGCCGGACAGACTTCTGTGTATACTAATCCCCGCAGCGCACGCGAGCGGAAACAAACGCGAACGACTGCCTGGGGAGTTAGCTCAGTTTGGTTAGAGCGCCGGCCTGTCACGTCGGAGGTCGCGGGTTCGAGCCCCGTACTTCCCGCCAACGCAATTAAAGCCACGTCTTCGGACGTGGCTTTTTGCGTTTGATGCACTTTGTTTCGGTAGAACGATTGCCCTGGTGCATCTTCGCCCAGAATCCCCGCGCCTTCGGGAACGCAAGTAAAATCTAACAAGTATATTTGTCTGAACAACAGCTTTGTTGCGCAACACCTGTTCAACGAGACAGGGGGTTAGGTTATACTAAATTGCACTGTAGGCCGCATCTGATGCATTTCGCTCCAAGCGCGGCACTCAGTGGATATCCGATTTACCATTTGGATGTCCTGCGGTCATTTAGCGTCTCGACACAAGCTCGGCCCCGGAGCTCGTTCGAGCTGTTCGTATTCCTTGAAAGGGGAAAAATGGACATATCGAGGAAGACTGATTACGCCCTTCGTATGTTGGCGATGCTTGCCGAGGATCCGGAGCGTTTGCTTTCTGTTCGCACTGCTGCCGAAGAGGTCAATGTCCCGTATTCGTTTGCCCGCTCGATTCAGCACGGTTTGGTCCAGGCCGGTATTGTGGAGAGCCTGCGTGGCGTCCACGGTGGCATGCGTCTCAAGGTCAGTCCGGACGACGTTACCATTCGTCAGGTCGTCGAGGCCGTTCAGGGCCCTATGGTTATGAATGATTGCACCGCACCCGATGGCGACTGTGCGCGCATGGACACGTGCTGCTATCATCCCCTGTGGGCCGGAGCTCAAGCGTTGATGCGCGACTACCTCGATTCCGTTTCGCTCGGCGACATCGTCGCTCACCGCCAGTTCCCGGCCGTCGATTCCAAATTCGCCGACCGCGACGCGTTTCCCGAGTACGCCACCTGCGCGTGCGCTTGCCGGGAGGAATAGCGCCGCATAAGGAGCATAGATATGATTCAGGACCCCTTTCGTTCGATGATTCGTTCGGAAGGGGTCCTGCGTTATCGCGACCTTCCGTGGCGCCGCACGCGCGATCCGTACATCATTTGGCTTTCCGAGGTCATGCTGCAGCAAACACAGGTGCCGCGCGTGGAGACGCGTATGCCGGCGTGGCTCGATTGCTTTCCGACCGTGCAGGCGCTTGCCCAGGCCGCGCCCTCCGATGTTTTGGACGCTTGGCAGGGCATGGGCTACAACCGACGCGCTCTGGCGCTCCACAAGGCCGCTCAGCGCGTTGTGGAGGACTGGGACGGTGAGTTTCCGCGTGAGACGCGTGACTTGGTCGCTCTGCCTGGTATTGGCCCGGCAACGGCGCAGGGTATCCGGTCGTTTGCGTTTGACCTTCCGGGCGTGTATCTGGAGACCAACGTGCGCACGGTCTTTCTGCATCACTTCTTTCCCGATGTACCGGCTGTTCCCGATCGCGAGCTGGTGCCGCTGATTCAGGCGGCCTGTCCGGCGGCCCCCGGTGCGGCGACCGACGAGATCGCTCCCTTTGCCGTGCCGCTCGATGATGCCGATACGCCGCGCGCGTGGTATTACGCGTTGCTAGATTACGGCGCATATCTAAAAAAGACGTTGCCCAATCCGTCCAGACGCTCGGCGGGCTATAGCCGTCAATCAAAGTTTGAGGGCTCACGTCGCCAAAAGCGCGCGCATATCGTGCGTATGTTGCTGGCAGCGCGCGATGGCCAGCCGGCGGGGATTACGCTTGCTGATGCCGTGGTGGGCGTTAACGAGATGGAAGCGGCAGCCGGTCGCGGGCCGGTCGAGTGCGACTTGATCGCGGGCATTCTAGCTGACCTGGAGCGTGAGGGCTTTTGCCGAGCCGAGGGCGATCGCTGGCTGAGCATTTAGCCCGTGCAAATCTGAAGAACAGGATTGTAAGGTTTAGTTTTTCGGCAGGGGGTACCATAAAATCAGGCCGCCCAAAGCCTATGGGCGGCATGTATTGAAGGGAAGTACACCTATGGATTTTGAGAACTCCCAAACCAAGAAGAACCTCGAGACCGCTTTTGCTGGCGAGTCTCAGGCGCATACCAAGTATCGCTACTATGCATCCAAGGCCAAGAAGGATGGCTACGTTCAGATCTCGAATATCTTTGCCGAGACCGCAGGCAACGAGTCCGAGCACGCCAAGCTGTGGTTTAAGTATCTGCACGACGGCGCCGTTCCCGACACCCTGGATAACTTGCGCGATGCCGCCGCGGGAGAGAACTACGAGTGGACCACGATGTACGACGAGTTCGCCAAGACCGCCGAGGAAGAGGGCTTTGCCGAGATTGCCGCAAAGTTCCGTGGTGTCGCCGCCGTCGAGAAGGCCCACGAGGAGCGCTACAACAAACTCGTCGAGCGCATCGAGTCGGGCGAGGTGTTTGAGCGTGAGGGCGTGAAGGTATGGAAGTGCCTGAACTGCGGGCACCTGCACGTTGGTGCCGAGGCGCCTGAGGTGTGCCCGGTGTGTAACCACCCGAAGGCGTACTTTGAGGAGCAGGTGGTGAACTACTAGCGCTTGGCGCTGGCTGCTGCGGAGCGCAGGGCGGGAGGCCTGATCGCCTTCCCTCCCCGCTCACGGCTCCGCAGGGTCGCGTTGAGGGAAGGCAATCCGGCCTCCCGCCCTGCGCTCCGGCGTTGGGTCGTCGCGTGCTCGTTACAGAAAAGCTGATAAGAAGTTTGTGTGCCGCCCCTTATGGGGCGGCACGTTTTTGTGGGGGCCGGTTGGGGCGGTGACGTTGCTTAGAGGGTACACTGGGTAGCGTTGGCTATTCGTTTCCTCTTGTGAGGTGTTGGTTATGGGTAAGAAGTCTCGGGCTCGGGTTGCTGCGGCGGGAACTTGCAAGGATCCTGGTCGTCGGGTTGCTGAGGGCAAAAAGGCCGATCGTGCTGAGAAGGACAAGAAGGTCGGTGCGCATGCTCATCCTGAGTGGGCGCCCCATTTGAATTCGGCTAGTGAGGACTTGACCGCCAAGTTGTTTACGATGGTCGAGGTCATCTTGGGCGTGGTGCCTGTGGTGGTCATTGGCCTGTTCCTGGCCTCTAAGGATGCCACGAGCGTGGATAAGCTCACCGAGGTCTTTTCGCAGGAGCCCTCGATGGTGGTCACGTTTATTTCTGCGTGCTTGCAGCCGTTTGTGGCGTACATGCTGTATGTGGTCTACCGCAAATACTGCGAGGGCGACGCTGGTTTTGTCGCCGGCAACCTGATCGGTCTTTTGTGCTCCGAGATCCTACTGCTCAATATCCCGGGCGTCATCGGTATGGGCATCTTGCTGTGGCGTGTTTGGCGCAACGTTGCCCCGCACTTTGAGAGCTGGCTGTTTGAGCGCCGCGTAATGGGCGTGCTGGCAGACATTGCGGGCTCGCTCGTGATTTTAGCCTTGGCGTTTATGTGCGCTACCGCCGCCCGCGGTCTCGCGGGCATGTAGTCTGTTCTCACCGACCACGGAGCGCAGGGCGGGGAAATACCTTTCCCTCTCGCTCACGGCTCCGCAGGGTCGCGCGAGGCAAAGGTATTTCCCCGCCATGCGCTCCGGCGTTGGGTCGTCGCGTGCTCGTTACTGAAAAGCTGATTAGAAGTTTGCGTGCCGCCCCTTTTGAGGC
>UQVT01000164.1 GCA_900544465.1 uncultured Collinsella sp.
CATGCGAACCTCCAGTCCGGACCGCTTCACGGTCCAACTTTCTGTCCGCACCCCCTTACGAGCCAAAAACGGGAGATTATCCACGCTCATTCAACAAGCGTCCGAAAATCCACGCTCGTCCGTCCGATTTTCCACGCTTGTGCAGCCAAACGCCCTGCAACTGCCTCAGCACGCACGCGGCACGCCGGCGACCTTGAGCTTGCGATCGAACTTTGTCGGATCCCTTAGATCATCCCAGCACAAGCGCACGATCTTGCAGTTATCAAGCAGCGAAAGCCTCGACTCGCGCTGGCGCTCATCGAACTGCGTCTTCGCGAGCTTGCCCTCCTCCGCTGCCTTCTCGCTTTTAACAAATCCGTCGAACTCCCCGATAATCAGCCGGTCGCCCACGCGCCACAAGTAGTCGACGCGATACGGTCGTCCCGGCTCAACCGGGTCGAACAGCTCAACTTGCAACTCCGGCGTCTGCCAGCCGCGCTCGATCATCAGGGCACGCGCCTTGGACTCGCCGCCGCTTTCCGACAGCCCATCGGCACATCGTGCAACCCTGCGCGCCGTCACAACACCGCGACGATTCAGGCCAAGCTTGTCGACAGTCTCAACGAGATGCTCCTTCGACAAAAGTTGCTCATGGAGCGCCGAATCCGCGATGATCAGTCCCTCGACAAACGATGCATCGACCAAGCAATCCGTAATCGTTTGATCGATATCGGTTACGGCGATATCCATCTGGGTGGCCCGTGTTTGACGAGCATAGCGATGACGAATGACCTGAGAGCCCGGCGTCGTCGATTGGGCCGGCATCGCGGCGATATGGATGTGCGTCAAATTGGCATGCGAAACCGAAAGGCCATAGATAACAGCCGCCGTATAGGAGCAAAATGTCCAGTCGGGGTGCTTTTGCGCAAGCGCCCGCACCCGATGCAGATAACGCTGCCGAAACTTGAGCTCGGACCAGTATTCCGGACGCGCATACAGCCCCGGCATGACCGCTTCGAGACTTCCCGCCTCCGCCCGCCGCTCAATCTGCTTTGCCTCCGCCGCCGTGCGCGCGTACACGCAGCTCATCTGCTGTTCGCATGCTTTAATGTGACTTGCAAGCCTTTGATTCGCCGTCATGTTTCCCATGTCGCCTCCCAAATCTTGGAACGGCGCAAACGTACCAGACGGTTTCATGCGAAGTCTGACCAAATACCGTCCAGGCGCTGACCAAATGCTTGACGGTTTTGGACGTTTTAGGCTGATGGCTTATATCTGCAGGCAGGGCGGTTGTCGAGAGGTCCCTGTCTCCACATTTTGAGGCCTTGGTCCATCGGATTATCAGAAAGAAAAACCCGTCGAGATTCAAGACTACGCCAAATGCGACTTTGCCTCTGCACGCACCGTCGCTTAGCCGAGCCATCGGCATCTACATGCCTAAAAAATGAGCGTGGATAATCTCCCGTTTTGAGCCTAGTTTCAAGCCAAAAGTGGGAGATTATCCACGCTCGATTTGTAAATGTCCGAAAATCCACGCTCGTCCGTCCGGATATCCACGCTCGTCACGCCGCCGGCACAGCAGCAGCCGTAGCCTAGTGCTCCTCGCCGGCGCGGGCTAGGTCGTAGGGCGTGGTCTGGTAGACGTAGTAGTTGAGCCAGTTGGTGTAGAGCAACTGAGCCTGGCTGCGCCAGACGTTGCGCGGCTCGGCGGTGGGGTCGTCGTTCGGGAAGTAATGCGCCGGCACCTGAGGGTTGAGCCCGCGCTTCACGTCGCGCTCGTACTCCAGACGCAGCGTGTCGGTATCGTACTCGGGGTGGCCAAAGACAAAGAAGCGGCGGCTGTCGGTCGACTTGACGATGTACAGGCCCACCTCGTCAGACACGGCCACGACTTCAAGCTGCGGCTCGGCCTCCACGTCCTCGCGGCGCACATCGGTGTTGCGCGAATGCACAGCATAGAAACGGTCGTCAAAGCCGCGCACCAGCGGGCTTTGAGGCTTTACCAGATAATGCTCGAACACGCCGCTCGCCTTTGCCGGCAGGTCGTGCTTCTGAATACCGTAGTGGTGATACAGGCCCGCCTGCGCGCCCCAACAAATGTGCAGCGTAGAGTGCACGTGTGTGGTGGACCAATCCATGATCTGGCAGAGTTCGGGCCAGTAGTCGACCTCCTCGAAGGGCAACTGCTCAACCGGCGCGCCCGTGATAATCAGGCCGTCGTAGTGGATGTCGCGGATGTCGTCGAACGTGCGGTAGAACGTCTCCAGGTGGCCAGCGCTCACGTGCGTGGCCTCGTGCGTTTTGGTGCGCAGCAGGTCCACCTCCACCTGCAGCGGCGTGTTGGAGAGTTTGCGCATGATTTGCGTCTCGGTGGCGATCTTGGTGGGCATGAGGTTGAGGATGAGCACGCGCAGCGGACGGATGTCCTGGTGCAGCGCGCGGTACTCGGTCATGACAAAGATGTTCTCGCTCTCGAGCTGCGCGGCGGCAGGGAGGGCGTCGGGAATGCGAATGGGCATGGATGCTCCTTACGAGTCAGTTGCAGCTATGGTACAACGACCGCCCCATCCGCGCGAGTGCATCGCCCCGAGACACCACCAGTGGTCCAAATCACTCCAAAAGTAGAGATTAAGGCATGCCCAAAAATCTACGGCGCTTTAGCCTAGCAAAGTGACAGCAGGAAGCTACAATGGTTCGACGCGAAAAACTCGGCCGGAAGGATACTCGTATGTACCAGACGCGTAAGATCGGTGTGGTCGGCCAGGGCCACGTAGGAGCACATGTCGCCAACAGCCTGCTCATGCAGGGCATTGCCGACGAGCTGTACCTGTGCGATATCAACGAGGCCAAGGTGACTTCCGAGGTCCAGGACCTGCGCGACTCCCTTTCGTTTGTCCCGTACAACACCAAGATCGTCAACTGCTACGACCACTACGAGGAGCTGGCCTGTTGCGACGTCATCGTCAACGCTGCCGGTAAGGTCGCGCTGGCCGCCGGCAACCGCGACGGCGAGCTGTTCTTTACCACCGACGCCGCCCGCACCTTTGCCAAGCGCATCGTCGACGCCGGCTTCGACGGCATCTTTGTGAGCATCTCCAACCCCTGCGACGTCGTGTGCACCGAGCTGTGGCACCTGACCGGCTACGATCCCAAGAAGATCATCGGCTCGGGCTGCGGCCTGGATTCCGCCCGCCTGCGCACCGAGATCTCCAAGAAGGTCGGCGTGAGCCCCAAGTCCATCGACGCCTACATGATCGGCGAGCACGGCTTTAGCCAGCTGGCCGCCTTTAAGGCCGCGACCATCGCCGGCAAGAGCCTCAACGAGCTTCAGGCCGAAAACCCCGACAAGTACGCCTTCGACCACATGGAGGTCGAGGAGCTCGCGCGCAAGGGCGGCTATGTGACCTACCAAGGCAAGCAGTGCACCGAGTACGCCGTCGCCAACTCCGCCGCGCGCGTCTGCGCCGCCGTGCTGCACAACGAGCACGCCGTGCTTTCCGCCTCCACGCTCATGACCGGCCAGTATGGCGAGGAGGGCATCTTCACATCCCTGCCGTGCGTGATCGGCGCCGAGGGCGTCGAGGAGGTCTACACGCTCGACCTGTCCGAGTACGAGCTCGAGGGCTTCCACAAGAGCTGCCAGCACATCCGCGACAACATTGCCCAGCTCGACTGGTGGGACGCCGAGGCCTACGACGCAAAGTAGGCCGCTGGCTGCCGCAACCTTGCGAATCTAAGCGCGATACCAAGCGGGCCGTGCCGGAAACCCACCGGCGCGGCC
>UQVT01000165.1 GCA_900544465.1 uncultured Collinsella sp.
AAGCCTGGTCGCGACAACATCGTTGTTCGCACCAAGGAGCTCATGGAGGAGTTTGGCTCCGTCAACAAGGCGTAAGCGTCGCTAAACTTCCCGCCGGAAGCCCCGTCCCCCTACACTGTTTCCTTTGCGCTCACCTGGCTTCGCCAGAAGTCGCGCCAAGGAAACAGTTCCGGGGGATGGGGCTTCCTTTGTTTAACGCCGCAGGGTTACTGGGCTGAATTTATTTATTGACTACCGTTCGGCGGCGTTGATGGCTCCCTTGTTGGGGCTTTCTTTTTATCTCGCTACAATGGGCTTCAAGCGTTCTAGTGACTTGGAGTTTTGGTATGGCTGTTATTGATGTGCTGCCTTCGGATGGGAAGGTTATTGGCGAGGGTCCTGTTGGTTGCTCTGTTGATGTTTGCTGTGATGACTTTCGTCATCTCGATATTGGACTGCCGCCTGAGATTCTTCGTCTCAAGGATGCCGGGTATTTGACGCAGGCTGTTGCTGCTTGCGATCGCCTTCTGGAGCAGAACCCTGAGCCTTCGCTGGCTGCTTGTGTTCGTGCCGAGCGGTATCGCATGCTTGAGACGCCGCTTCATTTTTCGGTGTCGCGCGATCGAGCTATTGCGATGATTCGCGAGGAGTGGCCTGAGTTTACCGAGGAGCAGTTTGACGATCTGATTGACCGTAAGCGTATTGACTGGCGCTTTATCGATGGCGAGCTGTTCGTTCTCGACAACTTCCTCGATTCGCTTCGCGTGTACCCCAAGGAGGTTCCGGGCCTGCGTCCCGATTCTGCGGACGGCATCGCGCTGCGTAACCAGATGCTCAGGGAGATGGAGTCGCAAAACGGGTTGGCTCGCGTCATCACGCTTAAGGCATCCGTGTCTGTCCCTGGAGCTCTGGAGGGAGAGGCTGTTCGCGCGTGGCTACCCGTTGCTGCCGCCTGTCGTCAACAGTCTCAAATCGAGGTTCTCGATATGACGTCGGGGGGTACCGTTGCCCCTGAAAACGTTTCGGCTCGCGCTGCCTCTTGGACATCTTCGACTGAACATTCATTCTCGGTGACCTATCGCTATCACGTCGATGCCGCCTATTGCGATATCTATGGTGGCGCGCTCCCATCGCATCCCTGTATGGACGCGCCACTGCCCGAGGACACCTCCGAGGACCGTCCGCACATTGCGTTCACGCCGTACATGCGACAGTTGACGGAGCGTGTTATTGACGGTCTCGAGAATCCGCTCGATCGCGCTCGTGCTATCTATGATTACCTGACACAGCATATTGACTATCGCTATCAGCCACCGTACCTGCTTTTGGGCTCCATCGCCGATGACTGTGCACACTCGCTCCGCGGCGATTGCGGCGTTATGGCGCTCACGTTTATCACCATGTGCCGCATCGCGGGCGTGCCCGCCCGCTGGCAGAGTGGCCTGTATGTTGCGCCTGATTCGGTGGGGCCGCACGACTGGGCAGAGTTCTATACGCCGCAAACCGGGTGGCTCAACGCCGACGTGTCATTTGGATCTTCTGCTCGCAGGATGGGCGAGGAGTGGCGCCGCCGTCACTACTTTGGCAATCTCGATCCGTGGCGTATGGTGGCCAACAATCGATTCCAGGCTGAGTTTGTGCCTGCTTTCGACGGCATGCGTGAGGACCCCTATGACAACCAGATGGGCGAGGCCTCGGTTGACGGACGTGGATGTCGTAAGCGGGAGATGTTGCGCAAGGTTGAGCTTATCAAAATGCTCGAAGTTCCATTTTCGGACTAATCAACAGAAAGCTGTGATAAACTAACTCACGCATTACGTGCCCGAGTGGCGGAATTGGCAGACGCAGTGGACTCAAAATCCACCGTTGGCAACAACGTGCGAGTTCGAGTCTCGCCTCGGGCACCATACATGCAAGCGAGCGTTCAAGGGGGTCAAGGCCCCTTTTTCGTGTACGTAATGTGATAACGCGCTGTACGTGTTATTATTCGCAAGGCGTTGTTTCCGCAATGCCCTAAAGAGGAACCCGAGGGTTCCCACCTTTTGGTGCCAATGAGCAGCTGACTGGTCATACAACTTAGATTACCTTCCTCAAATCGAGGAAGTCTATGTGTACGACCTGGTTGCTGAGAAGCGCCGGGTTATTTTTTTATGAATGGAGGTAGGGAAAATAGCTAAGTCTGATGACACCCGCATCAACGACGAGATCACTGCATCTTCGTGCCGTTTGATTGGCGTCGATGGCTCTCAGCTCGGCCTGTTCGCCATCCGCGATGCCCAGCGCGTCGCCGACGATCAGGGTCTCGACCTGGTCGAGATCGCTCCCAACGCGGAGCCGCCGGTCTGCAAGGTCATGGACTACGGTAAGTTCAAGTACCAGCAGGCCATGAAGGCCAAGGCTGCTCGTAAGAACCAGTCCAAGGTCGAGGTCAAGGAAATGAAGTTCCGACCCAAGATCGACGTTGGCGACTACGAGACCAAGAAGGGCCACGTTCTGCGTTTCCTCAAGAAGGGCGCACGCGTTAAGATCACCATCATGTTCCGCGGCCGTGAGATGGCTCACCCGGAGCAGGGCCTTAACGTTCTCGAGCGCCTCGCCGAGGATCTCAAGCCTTACGCTACGGTCGAGTCCAAGCCTAAGATGGAAGGCCGTAACATGCTTATGCTGCTCGCCCCGATTAAGGGCGCCTTCGATGAGGATAAAGCGGCAAGCGATACCAAGTAACTAGTGTTCTGTAACCGATTAAGGAGTATTTCATGCCTAAGATGAAGTCCCACAGCGGCACCAAGAAGCGTTTCCGCAAGACTGGTACCGGCAAGCTTATGCGCGCCAAGGCTTTCAAGAGCCACATCCTGAGCAAGAAGTCCACCAAGCGTAAGCGTGGCTTCCGTCAGGAGACCGAGATCGCCGCTGCCGACCGCAAGGTCATCAAGTCGCGTCTCGCCTAAGTTCGCGTTCCCGTTTTTCGTTTTACCGTCTAGGAGTTGATAGAACATGGCACGTATTAAGCGCGCTGTTGCCGCCAAGAAGAAGCGCCGTACCGTTATGCACCGTGCGAAGGGTTACTACGGTGCCGCTTCGCGTACTTACAAGCATGCTAAAGAGCAGGTCCAGCACTCCCTGCAGTATCAGTATCGTGATCGCCGCAACAAGAAGCGCGAGATCCGTTCTCTCTGGATCACTCGTATCAACGCTGCTGCTCGCCTGAACGACATCTCTTACTCTCAGTTCATGCACGGCCTGAAGGTTGCCGGTATCGAGCTCGACCGCAAGGTCCTGGCTCAGATGGCTTACGAGGATATCGAGTCCTTCAACGAGCTGGCTACCATCGCCAAGAAGGCTCTCGAGGCCTAATAGATTCTCTTGAATCGCTAGGGGAGTGTCGCGTTGTGCGCGGCGCTCCCTCTTTTTATCTGAGGCGCGGTTTACATTGCTAAAAGCGCGGGTAGATAAACACTTACAGGTGACCGATCTCTATATATTCCTGAACCAAAGGGTCATCATCTGATACGTGCGGAAGATCCGCACCAGTCTTTCTATTACCTATAGAAAGCAATATGTTGTGTAGGACTTGTGAAGAGTGGAATTGACGTCCCACAGGGCTTCGCGGTCTGGCAATATATCTCCTTGCCGCGCGGCCCGGTGGAACCGGATCAGCCGCGGGGCGTGCACCTTGAGAACCGGATACTGCGAGGATGGACACTTACTTCAGTGTCGCATCCGGGCAGACATCGAACCATTTGAAATGGTCTAACTTGGATTTGTT
>UQVT01000166.1 GCA_900544465.1 uncultured Collinsella sp.
CGATTCTGGATAACCTGCCACTGCTGCGTGCCGCCGGCTTTACCGTCGACCTGGTACAGCCCTGTCGTGCGGGCTACATTGAGCCTGCCGCGCTTGTCGAGATGCTCGGCGACGACGTGGCGCTCGTGAGCATTATGGTCGCCAACAACGAGACCGGCGTGGTGCAGCCCATCCGCGAGCTGGCCGCCGCCGCACATGCTGCCGGTGCCTTGTTTCATACCGATGCCATCCAGGGCTACTTACATATTCCGATCGATGTCACCGAGCTGGGTGTCGATGCCATGACCGTTGCCGCGCACAAGATCGGCGGCCCCGTGGCATCCGGCGCGCTCTACCTTAAGAACCGCGCGCCGCTGCGTCCGCGCATCTTTGGCGGTGGACAGGAAGCCGGCCGTCGCGCCGGTACGCAGGATCTGCGTACGCAGCTGGCTTTTGCCGCTGCCGCCCGCACGCTGGCGCCCCACGTGGCCCAGGAGCGCGCGACGCTGCAGGCCCTGTCCGATAAGCTCTACGCCACGCTTACGGCTCATCCGCGCATTCACGCCACGATGGGCGACTACGCGCAGGCAGACCGTCTGCCGGGTATGGTTTCAATCTACGTCGACGGCATGGACTCCGAGGAGCTCATCATCAAGCTCGATGCCGCCGGCTTTGAGGTTTCGGCCGGATCGGCATGCTCGAGCGGCAGCATGGACCCGAGCCACGTGCTCAGCGCCATGGGCATTGGTCGCGAGCAGGCATTGGGCGCGCTGCGTATTTCCTTCGATGACCGCGTGAACCCGTGCGATCTGGATGAGTTCGCCCAGACGCTGCTCTCGATCGTAGGCGCCGCATGATTGTCGCCGAGATCGAGCGCGCCCTGCTGGCGCGCTATCCCAAGGCGGACGCCGAGGGCTGGGATCATGTTGGGCTATCTGTGGGTGATCCCGCTGCAGAGATCACCGGTGTTGCCTGTGCACTCGACGCGACCGAGGCCAACGTGCACCGCGCTCTCGAGGCCGGCGCCAACGTGCTGCTGACGCATCATCCCATCTATATCAAGGCGCCCGAGGCCTTTTGTCCGGCCGATTCCGCGCGTCCCCAGTGCAGCGCTGCGCTGTACGAGGCAGCTCGTTACGGCGTGAGTATCATCTCGCTTCACACCAACCTAGACCGCTCGCACGAAGCGCGCGTTCGCCTGAGTAAGTTGCTGAGCGCTGAGCCCATGAGCTCGTTGGAGCATGTGGACGAGCCCGAGCTCACAGGTCTGGGCGCACTTGCGACCCTCCGCGATGCCTGTAACCTGCGCGATCTCGCCAACCGTGCCGCAGCGGCGTTTGGCAGCGACCCGCGCGTGTGGGGCGAGGCCGATCACCCGTGCCGCACCATCGCCATTTTGGGCGGCTCCCTCGGCGACTTTGGCGAGCTTGCCGTCGCCGCCGGTGCGGATGTCATCGTGACGGGCGAGGCGGGCTATCACGTGGCGCAGGACCTCGCTCTGCGCGGTCTGGGCATCATCCTGCTCGGCCATGACCGCTCCGAGGAGCCGTTCGTTGATATATTGATGAACTCTGCAGTTGACGCCGGGGTCGACCCCCGTCATGCGATTAAAATACTGAACCCTTGCCAATGGTGGACTGTGACAAAAGGAGAGAACTTATGAGCGCCGGCGCTACGCTACTCAAGCTGCAACAGATCGATTTGGAGCTCGCCCGCAACAAGAGCGAACTTGCCAATATGCCGGAGCTCAAGGAGCTCGCTTCCAAGCGCAAGACCTATGTGAAGCTCAAGTCCGAGATGACCAAGCTCTACGCCCAGCGCAAGGATCTGGACATTGAGCTCGACGACCTCAACACCACCGAGATTCAGACCAATAACGCCATCGAGGCTGCCAAGAAGCGCCACGTTGACGGCTCTGACTACCGCGAGGTTCAGGACCTGGAGAACGAGCTCGCCACCTTGGCCAAGCGTCTGGACAAGATCGAGCACACCCGCAAGGACGTCGTAGTCGCCCACAAGGAGGCGCTCGACCGCGAGGCCCGTGCGCAGGCCATTATCGCCAAATTCGAGGAGGGCGTGAAGGCCGACACCAAGGCCGCACGAGCCAAGGCCGCCGATCTCCAGGCCCAGATTGACGCCGCTACCAAGGAGCGCACCGCGCTGGCTGCCACGCTGCCGACCGACGTGCTCACCGACTACGAGCGTCTGCTCAAGCAGTTCCGCGGCCTGGCCGTCGAGACCATCAAGGGCAACATCCCCACCATCTGCCACACCGCGCTGCAGGCATCGTCCATGAGCGACCTCAACCACGACGGTAGCGAGATCGCGCACTGCCCGTATTGCCACCGCCTGCTGGTGCTTCCCAGCAAGGAAGCTTAAATGATGACGGCGGCATCCAACAATTCAATGCAACTTGAGGGAAAAACGATCCTGCTGGGCATTACCGGCGGGATCGCCGCCTATAAGTCGTGCAATATAGTGCGACTGCTGCAAAAGCGAGGCGCACGCGTCAAGGTCGTTATGAGCGAGCATGCCACGGAGTTTGTGGGGCCGCTTACGTTCCGCGCGCTCACCAATGAGCCGGTCGCGGTGGGCCTGTTCGACGACCCCTCCGACCCCATCCACCACATTTCGCTCGCGCAGGAGCCCGACCTGGTGGTCGTGGCGCCTGCCACGGCAAATATCATCGCTAAGATGGCCAACGGCATTGCCGATGACCTGATTTCCACGACGCTGCTCGCCACGCCGCGACCCATTGTGATCGCGCCTGCCATGAACAACGGTATGTGGAAGGCACCGGCGACGCAGACCAACATGGCCACTTTGCGCGACCGTGGCGTCCATGTGGTGGGACCCGGCAGCGGCTACCTTGCCTGCGGCGACGTGGACACGGGACGCATGAGCGAGCCCGAGGACATTGTCGAAGCCATCTGCGAGGTGCTCAACCCCGCACCCCAAGACCTTGCAGGTAAACGAATTGTTATCACTGCCGGCCCCACGCATGAGCCGATCGATCCGGTGCGCTTTATCGGTAACCGGTCGTCGGGCAAGATGGGCATCGCCCTGGCGGGGGAGGCCGCTCGCCGTGGTGCCGAGGTCACGCTTGTGCTGGGGCCGACGTCACTCGACGTGGGTCGCGGCTTAGAGTGCGTGCGCGTGCAGACCGCCGCAGAGATGCTGCAGGCGGCGCTAGGTGCCTTTCAGACGGCCGATGCGGCCATTTGTGCGGCGGCTGTCGCCGACTACACACCCGCCGCTCCCGCCGACCATAAGCTCAAAAAGGCCAACGAGCGCTTGGATCGCATCGAACTGGTCGAGACGGTCGATATTTTGGCTGAGCTCTCGCGCCAGAAGGGCGAGCGCCGTGTGATCGGATTTGCAGCCGAGACCGATAACGTCGTGGAGTACGCGCAGCACAAACTTGCCCGCAAGGGTTGCGATGCCATTATCGCCAACGATGTCTCGCGCGCCGATTCGGGCTTTGGAACCGACACCAATAAGGCCTGGATTGTAAGCACAGCAGGGACGCAAGAACTTCCCGTGCTAACAAAACCCCAGCTCGCAGATACAATTTTGGACTTGCTCAAAAATAATTAAAAAAGTTCTTGCACAAGGCCAAAGTTTCGGGTTAATATACTCCCTGTTGCGAGCGAGAGCAGAGCAACAAACAAAAGCTTCGGGACGTGGCGCAGCTTGGTAGCGCACTTGACTGGGGGTCAAGGGGTCGCTGGTTCGAATCCAGTCGTCCCGACCAGAAGTTTGCA
>UQVT01000167.1 GCA_900544465.1 uncultured Collinsella sp.
CCAAAAAGATAATCGTCTGCAGGCGCTCGATATCCTCGTGAGCACAGATTACCTGCAGCTGCCAGCCGGGGCGGCCTTTCTTGCAATAGAGGGGCAGCCAGTGCACCTCGCGGGCGCCTGCCCCGCGCAGACGGTCGGCGGCGTAGGCGAGCACCTCGGGCGACGCATCGTCGATGTCGCATTCCAGCTTGACGATGGTTTCGGGTGCATCGGTCTCGCGGGACAGCGGGGATGTACTATCGCATGGCATACGGTCCGGCTCCTTTCCGCACGGGCTCGTTTTGTTCATCCAAACGCTAGCACATCGGACGTGGCACAAGCGTGACTTTCGTCCGTCGCCGCCCTCGCCCCCATCCAAACGTGTACGT
Source organism: uncultured Collinsella sp. (assembly GCA_900544465.1). Lineage (GTDB taxonomy): Bacteria > Actinomycetota > Coriobacteriia > Coriobacteriales > Coriobacteriaceae > Collinsella. The sequence continues at coordinate 369 of UQVT01000167.1, forward strand.
CAGCCTCCAAACATGTCATTATTTGTCGATTTTGGAGGCTGACGTACACGTTTTGAGAGCAAGCGAGGCCGCACCACGCGCCGCGCAACCTTTCCAATCGATTTCGATCCCCGGCGTGCCCGGCGTGTTGAGAGCTGCGCCATTACAATGAAGCGGATTCGCTTGACGCAAAGGAGCCGCTATGCCCATGTGCCCGCTGGTCGATTGCCATACCCACACCTCGTTTTCGGACGGGCATGCCTCGTTTGAGGACAACGTCCGTGCCGCTGCTGCGGCCGGCTGCCGCGTCATGGTCTCGACCGATCACCTCACCCTGCCCGCCAGCATGGACGCCAACTGCGAAGTACAGGTTGTCGAGGGTGACCTGACGGCACATCGTCTGGCCTTTGAGGACGCCCGCAAACTCGCCGCGCAGATCGCTCCGGAGCTCACCTTTATCTACGGTTTTGAATGCGATTGGTACGAGGGTTGCGAGCCCTTGGTAGAGCGCTGGTCCCAGGGCGCCGTCGTACGCCTTGGCAGCGTGCATTGGATTGGCAACCCAGGCGATATCATGACCGGTGCCGCGGGTACGGCGAAAACGGAAAACGTCGCTCGCCCCGATACACCCGATTCCCTTTGCGGTTGGATCGACGACGACACCGACCTGCACGTTTGGGAAAACCTGGGCGTGCGCGGCGTGTGGGAGCGCTACGTCGACGACTGGTGCCGCGCCTGCGAAAGCCCACTTAACTTTGATGTGATGGCTCATCCCGACCTGGTCATGCGCTTTTCGAAGGAAGGCTTTGCGCCCGACTTTGACCCCGCACCGTTTTGGCAGCAGATGGCCGAGTGCGCGCACGATACGGGTCGCCGCGTTGAGGTCTCGACCGCCGCACCCCGCAAGGGCCTCGACGACTACTATCCCGCGACTGGGCTGTTGCGTTGCTTCGCCCACGCCGAGGTACCGATTACCTTTGGCTCGGACGCGCACCGCGCCTGCGACATCTGCTGGAACATCCGCGAGGCCCAGGCCCACGCCTACGACTGCGGTTATCGAACCTTCGATATCCCCCACCCCACCGGCGAATGGCAACCCACGCCCCTCGCCTAACTAGTCGTTTAAGAACGTCCCCAATGACTAGTGGCGGCGGGCGTTGAGTTCGCCGGCTAGCTCGTCGAGGGTGATGCCGTAGCGCTCGAGCGTCACGAGCAGGTGGTAGACCAGGTCGCCGGCCTCGTAGCGGATGTGATCGTGATCGTTATCCTTGCAGGCCATGATCACCTCGCTCGCCTCCTCGGCAAGCTTCTTGAGCAGCTCGTCCTCGACGTCGGTCAACAGACGAGCGGTATAGCTCTCCTGCGGCGATGCATCACGACGACCGTGAATCACCTCGGCGAGCCCCGTCAGCGTCTCACCGATATTTCCATCCTGAACGTTTGCGGTGCGCACACCCATAGTTCAATCCTTTCTGGTTGGCCGAGCGTCTAATCGAGCGCCCGCCCTACGCGAGTTTCTTAAAGAAGCAGGTACGGTTGCCGGTATGGCAGGCCGGACCCGGCGAGTCAACCTTGACCAGCAGCGTATCGCTATCGCAGTCGGCCCAGAGCTCCTTGACCGCCTGCATGTTGCCGCTCGTCGCGCCCTTGTTCCAGAGCTCCTGGCGGCTGCGGCTCCAAAACCACGTGGTGCCGGTCTTGAGCGTCAGCCCCACCGACTCCTCGTTCATCCAGGCAACCATAAGCACCTCGCCGGTGTCATACTGCTGAACCACACAAGGAATCAACCCACGGGCGTCGTACGTAAGATCAGACGCTTCTATTACCTCAGTCATCATTTCTCCCAAGTCATAAACGAAACCCCACAGGTCGGCGAGGGTTGTCCAGGTGCCGCAGGTTGCCGCGAAAGAGGAGCGACGCGTACTTTGGTACGCGAGCGACGGTTTGAGCGGCAAGATGCGGTGCCTGGGCAAGCCGCAGCATTAGAAATCCAGCCTCACAGGAATACCTTGAGAGGCCATATACTCTTTGACTTCGCGAATGCTGAACGTCCCAAAGTGAAAGACGCTGGCCGCCAGCACGGCATCGGCCTCGCCCTCGATCACGCCCTCGGCAAAATGCTCGAGCGTACCCACGCCGCCGCTCGCAATAACGGGAATCGGCACCGCGCGCGCCACGGCACGGGTGAGTGCCAGGTCAAAGCCGGCCTTGGTGCCGTCGCGATCCATACTGGTCAGCAAGATCTCGCCGGCGCCGCGACGAGCCGCTTCCTCGGCCCACGCCACCGCGTCGATGCCCGTGGCGTTGCGACCGCCCGCCGTGAAGACCTCCCACTTGTCGGCTCCAGATGCGCCGGGCAGGCCGACGCGCTTGGCATCGATCGCCACGACCACGGCCTGGCTGCCAAACGCCGCGGCAGCCTGGCTAATCAGCGACGGGTCGCGCACGGCGGCAGAGTTGAGCGACACCTTGTCAGCACCGGCTGCAACCATGATGCGCATGCCCGCAAGGTCGCGAAAGCCGCCGCCCACGGTATAGGGAATGGCGAGCTCCTCGGCCGCATGCGCCGCCATCTCGATGGTCGTCACACGGTTGTCACTCGTCGCGGTAATGTCCAAAAATACGACCTCGTCCGCACCTTCGCGGTCGTAGGCGCGCGCCAGCTCCACCGGATCGCCCGCATCGCGCAAGCTCACAAAGTTGACGCCCTTGACCACACGGCCGTCCTTGACGTCCAGGCAGGGAATCACACGTTTGGTAAGCATGGGCTACTCCTCCCCTCGGGCGGCGGTCAGCGCCTGTACCAGCGTAAAGTTGCCTTCGTAGAGCGCGCGACCGGTAATGGCACCTTCAATCGCGCCCTCACCCACTGCGGCCAGCGCGCGGATGTCGTCGAGCGTCGAGATGCCACCCGATGCCACGACGGGAAAGCCCGCGACCTCGGCCACATGGCGATACGCCGCCACATCGATGCCCGTCTGCATGCCATCGCGCGCAATGTCGGTATACACCAGATGCTTAAAACCCAGCTCGGAAAGCTGCGCCACGGCGTCGTCGAGCGCCACGCCCGCGCCGTCACGCCAGCCATTCACCTTGACCTGGCCGTCGTGTGCGGCAATATCTGCCACCAACAGCTCGCCAAAGCCTTGGGCCGCCACCTCGGCAAAACCCGGCTCGGTCACGAGCACCGTGCCTAGTGCGATGCGGCGCGCACCGTAGCCGGCCAACTCGTCGATGCGCGCGAGCGAGCGGACGCCGCCGCCCACGTCCACGGACAGACCGTTGACGCCGCAGATGGCCTTAATCGCCGCCGAGTTGGCAGCGCATGTGTCCTCGTCC
>UQVT01000168.1 GCA_900544465.1 uncultured Collinsella sp.
TCATCGACCGCTTTGGCTTGCCGGCCGACGAGGCGCCCTTCTCGCTCTCGCGCGGCCAGCGCCAGATGGTGGCACTCGCCTCCGTCGTGGTCGTAGAGCCCAAAATCGTGGTGCTCGACGAGCCTACGAGCGGCCTTGACTACCGCGAGTGCATGACCGTGATGGAAACGGTGCGCACCATGGCCGAGCGCGGCTGCGCTGTAATCATGGTCTGCCACGACATGGAAGTCGTCTCCGACTTTGCCGAGCGCATTGTGGTAATGGCCGACGGCCGCATCCTCGAGCGCGGCCGCACGCACGAACTGTTCTCGGACATCGAGCTCATGCAGCGCGCCTACGTTGAGCCGCCCCAGGTCATAGAGCTTTCCCGTCGCCTGGCATCCTCCGTCTCTCCCGCCTTTGCACAGGTGAGCGAGGTCACCGATATCGTTCGCATTACCGAGGAGATGGTCCACCGTGGTTAACGTCATCGACTATATGCCGGGCGATACACTGCTACACCACTTGAACCCGGTCGTTAAACTGGGCCTTGCCGCCGCCATCATCGTCGGCATCTTCCTGTCCGACACCTACGTGGCGCTGTTGGGCTTTTTGGCGCTCACCCTTGCACTGGGCGCCTACGCCGGCGTCGTCGACCGTCTGCTCTCGCTACTCAAGCTGCTGATTCCGCTCGCGCTTATCATGCTGGTGCTTCAGCTGGCCTTTATGCGCGACGGCAACATGGTGTGGGGCTTTATCACCGACACGGGCCTCATTACCGGATCGAAGGCCTGCCTACGCCTGTTGGGCGTGGCGCTGCCACTCATCCTTATGCTTATGGTGACCAAGCTCAACGACCTCGCCAACGCCTGCGTCGAGGTGCTGCACGTGCCATATCGCTATGCCTTCACCTTTACCACGGCACTGCGCTTTGTGCCGGTATTTGGCCAGGAAATGAACGCCATCATGGAGGCACAGACTGCACGCGGCGTCGAATACGACACTAAGAATCCCGTCAAGAAACTCAAGCTCATGCTGCCGCTGTGCGTGCCACTGCTCATCTCGAGCGTGGGCAAGACCGATGCCACCGCGCTTGCCGCCGAGCAGCGCGGCTTCTACCTGCGCACGCGTGCGAGTTCGTATAAGCGTTACCCCATCAAAGGCCTGGATATCGCCGTACTTATCGTCAGCATCGCCCTTATCGCCATCGGCTTCCTGTTCTAGCAATCGCTGGCAGCAACCGACAAACGCAAAAGGCCCCGGCTCGCATCAAACGAGCCGGGGCCTTACTGTTTTCCCAGATACCGCCTACCAAAATAAACCTGTCCCTTTTTGGCAGGTCGAGGGCTACAGGCGGTAGGAGACGCCGCTGCGAATGATGGACTCGCGTACCAGGACATCCATCGCATCGAGGGTGATCTCGGGCATCTCGCGATACTTCTGCAACACCGAAAGCTCCGTGCAGGCCAGGATGACGCGGTCGCAGCCGCTACGGGCGAACTCCCACATCACGCGGTCGAACTTGTCCATATCGGGTTCGCGCCCGGCCTTCACATCGTCGTAGATGAGCGACATCACGTCGGCCTGACGCTTTTCGCTGGGATAGACGACCTCAACGCCCGCGGTCTCACATTCGCGCCCATAGACGTCTGCGCCCACGGTACCGTCGGTGCCCATGATGCCGATCTTGCGCACCGGCTCGGCCGGCATACTCAGGTTGGGGTCGAACTCGCACTCCCCCATCACCGCGCCGGCCAGAGCATAGCGCACCGACTCGCGCGGCATGTGGATAATCGGCACCTTCGTAAACGACTGGATCTGGTCGTAGAAGTAGTGTGACGTGTTGCAGGGAATCGCTATGTGCGCGCAGCCCAGCGACTCGAGCGCCTGAGCGCACTCCTTCATGGTCGCCAACAGCTCGGCATGCTCGCCGGTCTTGATGGCCAGCGTGCGGTCAGGCATGGTCGACTTGGAAAGCACCACCATGTCGATATGCTCCTGATCACAGGTAGCCGCCGTATGACGTACCACCTGGTCGTAGTAATACGACGTGGCCTCGGCGCCCATGCCGCCGATAACTCCCAGCTTTTCCATCGCCGCCTCCTTGGTGACGCCCACGCAATTGCGCGTATCATACCCGCGCCCGTCCGATGCAAACCGGGCGGGCGCCGCGCTGATCTACTTGTAATACGTCTTGAACAGCTTAAAGTGGCGCAGCTTGGTGTGCCACATGCGCAGCCAGCGGTTAAAGACAAAGTCGCCCTTCATAAACGAAGGATCGGCAGCCTTGCCCTCCTTGACCAGACGATGTGCCTTCGCACGCAGCTCGGGGTCCTTGACGTACTTGTCAACGACGCCCATAGGAACGACCATCCACAGCGCCTCGTCCTGCGCCGTCACAAACTCCGGCTCAAACGGGCGGTTATAGACGTACTCATCCACCACGTATTTAGCAACGTTAAAGCCACTATTGGTGACATAGTAATTACTGCGGCCCTGACGCGTGTTGAAGTCGAAGAACTTAAACGAACCATCGCGCTGGTCGTACTTGACGTCGAAGTTGGAGAAGCCCGTAAACTTAAGGTCCTCAAGCAGCTTGCGCACGCCACCCATGAGCTCGTCGTTGGGCTCAGTGATGATGCAAGCGTGGTTGCCGACACCATGGGGCTGATGCTCCTCGAGCAGCACATGGCCCAGGCACATCATACGAACCTTGCCGTTGCGGTCGGAATAACTGGTAAGCACGCGCATGTACTCGTCGTTGCCGGGCACGCGGTCCTGCAAGATGAGGTCATCAGTGTAGCCGCTGACGTACACATCGCGAATGACCTGTTCCAGCTCGGCGCGATCGGCAATCTCGTAGGCCTTCTTCTGACCCTCGAACTCGTGCTCCCACCACATGATGCCGTCAGAGGGCTTCAGGATCATCGGAAAGGGGAAGTCGATCTGGTCGAGTGCCTCGGCGGAAGCCTCACCCTGAGCGTTGAGCATCGCCATGGTAAAGGTAAACGTGTGCGGATAGGGCACACCGTGCTTCTCGCACAGCTCGTAGAAGATCTCCTTCTTCTGGCACTGTTCGAGCATGCTGTAGGGCGCATAGGGCGCGATGACGTTCGAGGCAAGCTGGCCGGCGTCCTGGGCCTGCGCGGCAAGCGCGACGTAGTTGTCGCCGCAACCCATGAGAATAATCTTCTTATCAGGATTGGCCTGTGCGACGCCGTTAACGGTCTCGATCATGACCGGCATGGTATCGATATCCACGTTGGGCGTGTAGTCGATAATTTGGCTGCGATACGCGGGGCCGGTCTGGTACTTGCCAAAGACCAGGCTCTTAACCTGATACTCCTCGTAGAAAGCGCGCGCCACCGAATACGCGTTGATGTCGCCGCCGAGCAGCACGGGGATAAACTCGCGCTCTGTAAACTGCAATGCCATGGAAACTTCCTATCTAGAACTGCCCACACGACGGGCGGTCTTTGTGCAACTGATTTATTCTAGCGTGCCGAGCCGCCGGCACCCAAAGCTCCACCGTATCTATGGCAATCGGCGTAATTATCAGCACGAAGGCGGCAATCACCGGCGTACGACAACGGGCAATGAACCCACCGTTGTTATAGGATTCAGCATATTGCCCGCCCCGTCGAAAGGTGCACCGTGCCCCAGGCTCATCCGATCAACAACCC
>UQVT01000169.1 GCA_900544465.1 uncultured Collinsella sp.
AAGCACCTGCGTCTGCTGGACGGTAAATAATGAACGCCCGCGAGCGTCGCCGTGCCATCATGGCCGTGCTCGAGGGAGCCAAGGGGCCCGTATCGGGCAGCGCGCTTGCCCGCGAGGTGGGTGTGAGCCGCCAGGTCGTGGTGCAGGACATCGCCCTGCTGCGCGCCGATGGGCACGATATCGTGGCGACCAACCGCGGCTACGTGCTGCAGGAAGCCGCGAGTAGCCCCGCCGTGCCCACGCGTCTTGTTAAGGTGCGCCACGGCGTGGAGCAGGCGGGCGACGAGCTTACGAGTATCGTCGACGCCGGCGGCGCCGTGCTCAATGTGATCGTCAACCATCGTGTGTACGGCAAGATCACGGCCGATCTGGACATCCGCAATCGTCGCGATGTTGAGCGCTACCTGCACGATATCGAGAGCGGCAAGAGCTTTCCACTACTAACGGTGACGAGCGGCTACCACTTCCATCGCATTGCGGCAGAGGACGAGCAAACCCTCGACGAGATCGAGGCGATGCTCAAGGAGAAAGGCTACCTAGCCGATTTAATGCCCTACGAGGATGATTTGTCCTAGCCCGACACCGTCCCCAATTAGCTGCCCACGAATGCAAAAGGAGGCCTCCGCGGCGATGCGGAGGCCTCCTTTTTGTGCACGGTGTACTTTTGAGTGTGCAGGTGGGGGGAGTTGTTACTCCTCGACGATCTCGGTGATCGCGCCAGCGGGGCAAGCGTCCTGGCAAGCGCCACAGGCGACGCAGGAGTCCTCGTCAGCGACGGTAGCGACGTCCTGGAGCTCCAGAACGCCAGCGGGGCAGGAGTCGACGCAAACGCCACAAGCGATGCACTCGTCGGCATCAATTACGGGATGAGCCATGGTAGTTTCCTCTCTGTTGACCGACGCTACAGGCGATGCGCGCCGGTTTGATTCGGGCAAAAACATACCACGGGAGCGACCGTTTGCAATACCCTCTGACCGGCATCTTCATACCGTTCGCCGAGTATGCCAAGGTTTACTAAAAAACACGCAGGTGGGGCCGTTGAGCTGCGTAAATGTTAGCTAAAGGTGACTTGAAATATAGGGCGATTGAGCGTGCTTGCGGAAACCGCATCCCATTATTTTGTCGAAAAACGGGTTGCAGTTTCCGGTTAGGCCCGCTAGCGGAAAATGCGAGCCGGTATCAGCTCTCAAAACGGGATATGGTTTCCGGTTGAGCCTTCAGACGGAAACTGCGACCCGGAATCCACGCTCAAACCGGGATGAGCTTTCCGCAAGACGGCCCCCAGGCACCCCCGGACGCAAACCTCAGCCATCTCTACATAGATCTCGATAGATTTGCCCAGAACTCAAACAGTGCGTCTACCTGCGCATTTAAGAACCTAAACTCTCAGCAATAAGAAATCTTATATGAATTGACTTAGATTTTGTATATTCCGGCCCATAAGGGGATACACTACATCCTGAAAGACAAGCCGAAGCGCCGCGCGACAGATCGTCGAGGCGGCGCGAACGCAAAAGAGAGAGGGAATTTCTAATGAGTAAGATTCTTGGTATCGACCTTGGTACTACTAACTCCGCTATGGCCGTCCTCGAGGGCGGTTCTCCGACCATTATCGTGAACGCCGAGGGCGACCGCACCACCCCGTCCGTCGTGGGCTTCCGTGCCGACGGCGACCGCGTCGTGGGTAAGGCCGCTAAGAACCAGGCTGTCACCAACCCCAAGAACACCGTGTTCTCCATCAAGCGCTTCATGGGCCGCAAGTACTCCGAGTGCACCTCCGAGATCAAGACCGTGCCGTATGAGGTCAAGGAGGGCCAGGGTGGCCGTGCCGTCGTCGACATCGAGGGCAAGGACTACACCGCCGAGCAGGTGAGCGCCATGACGCTCGCGAAGATGAAGGCCGACGCCGAGAAGTATCTGGGCGAGACCGTCACCGACGCCGTCATCACCGTCCCGGCCTACTTCAACGACGCCCAGCGTCAGGCCACCAAGGACGCCGGTAAGATCGCCGGCCTCAACGTTAAGCGTATCGTCAACGAGCCGACCGCTGCTGCCCTGGCCTATGGTCTGGACAAGCAGGGCACCGACCAGCGCATCCTGGTCTTCGACCTGGGTGGCGGCACCTTCGACGTCTCCATCCTCGACCTCGCCGACGGCGTGTTTGAGGTTCTGTCCACCTCGGGCGACAACCACCTGGGCGGCGACGACTGGGATCAGCGCGTCATCGACTGGATGGCCGACAAGTTCCAGCAGGAGAACGGCGTTGATCTGCGTCAGGACCCCATGGCCCTGCAGCGTCTGAAGGAGGCTGCCGAGAACGCCAAGAAGGAGCTCTCCGCGGCGCAGCAGTCCACCATCAACCTGCCGTTCATTACCATGAACCAGTCCGGCCCGCTGCACCTCAACTACACGCTGACCCGCGCCGAGTTCGAGAAGATCACCCGCGACCTGCTCGAGCGCTGCAAGCAGCCTGTCACCAACGCCCTGCGCGACGCTAAGCTCAAGCTCTCCGATCTGACCGAGGTCATCCTCGTCGGCGGCTCCACCCGTATGCCCGCTGTCCAGGAGCTCGTCAAGACCATGACCGGCAAGCAGCCCAACATGTCCGTGAACCCCGACGAGGTCGTTGCCGACGGTGCTGCCGTCCAGGGCGGCGTGCTCACCGGCGACGTCGAGGGCATCCTGCTGCTCGACGTTACCCCGCTGTCGCTGGGCGTCGAGACCATGGGCGGCATCATGACCAAGATGATCGACCGCAACACCACGATCCCGACCTCCAAGACCGAGGTCTACTCCACCGCTGCCGACAACCAGACCAGCGTCGAGATCAACGTGCTCCAGGGCGAGCGCGAGCTTGCTCGCGATAACAAGTCGCTCGGTAAGTTCCAGCTGACCGGCATCCCGGCTGCCCGCCGCGGCGTGCCGCAGATCGAGGTCACCTTCGACATCGACGCCAACGGCATCGTCAAGGTCTCCGCTAAGGACAAGGGCACCGGCAAGGAGCAGCAGATCACCATTTCCGGCTCCACCGCGCTTTCCGACGACGAAGTCGATCGCATGGTCAAGGACGCCGAGGCTCATGCCGAGGAGGACAAGAAGCAGAAGGAAGAGGTCGAGGTCCGCAACCAGACCGACAGCCTGTGCTACTCCACCGAGCAGACCCTTAACGAGCTGGGCGACAAGGTTTCCGCCGACGTGAAGTCCAAGGCCGAGGCCGCTATCGCCGACGCCAAGAAGGCGCTCGAGGGCTCTGACGTCGAGGCTATCAAGGCCGCCGGCGAGTCCCTGCAGTCCGTGGCCTACGAGCTGGCCCAGGTTGTCTACGCCGACGCTCAGCAGCAGACCGACGGTGCCGCTGGCGCCCAGCCTGCCGACGATGACGTCGTCGACGCCGACTACGAGGTTGTGGACGACGAGGACAAATAATCATGTCCGCCCGTAAAGCTCGCACGGAGGCGGCCGCCGCTGGCGCCGCCCCCGTTGACTCTGAGGAGAAGGACGTGAAGATTCCCGTAGAGGCCGCAGACGTTACCGAGGCCAACGAGGCCCCGGCCGCCGAGGCTGCCGAGAACCAGGTAGAGGATTCCAACAAGGAGGCGACGATGACCGAGGACGAGATGGTGGAAGCCGCTATCCGCGCCGGTGA
>UQVT01000170.1 GCA_900544465.1 uncultured Collinsella sp.
CGGCGGAGACCCTGGTGGACGGCGACGTGGTCTGCCGCAAGACGCTCATGCCCGGCGCGGTTGCCCCCGGCGAGTCCATCCAGCTTCCGCTGGTGATTCGCGAGGCCGCGGTAGGCGAGACCCTGCTGACCGTTCGCGCCTACACCATGGCCGCTCACGTCTGGTGCGAGCCGATGTTCCAGCTGGGCGCTAGCCAGTTTGCCATCGCCAACCATCCTGCGCCGGCCATCGCCGCCCCCGCTCGTCCTGAGCTTACGGTCGAGGAGACCGAGCAGGAGATTCGCATTCACTCCCTCAACGGCGAGCTGACCTTCAGCAAGGTAAACGGCACCGTGAGCGAGTGGAAGGCATCCGGCCGCGACGTCATGGCTTCTGGCCCCCAGGTTGGTTTTTGGCATCCGCTCGTCGATAACCATGCCCAGGAGTATGACTCACTGTGGAAGGACAACTTCATCGATGTGATGCAGACGTCTACCCGCAAGGTTTCTTGGAAGCAGGACGGCAACGCGGTCGTCGTTACCGTGAACCAGCGTATCGCTCCTCCCGTCCGCGCGTTCGGCATGCGCGTCGAGCTCGTCTACACCGTGCTTCCGAGCGGTCGCGTCGACCTCAAGGTATCCGGCGAGCCCTACGGCGATTACTCGGATATCATCCCGCGCATCGGCATCTCCTTCGAGGTCCCCGGTTGTGATCGTGCCGTCGAGTGGTATGGCCACGGCCCGGGCGAGAACTATCCGGACTCGCTGCGCGCCAACCCGGTCGGTCATTACCGCACTACGGTCGACGACATGTTCACGCCGTATGTCATGCCACAGGATTGCGCTAACCGCGAGGGTACCCGTTGGGTCGCCCTTCGCTCTAGCCACGGTGACGGTGTGCTGGTGACTCGTCCGGCTGACGCCGCCTCCAACCCGTTCTCGTTCTCGGCATGGCCCTATAGCTGCGAGGCCATCGATAACGCTAAGCACGTCTACGACCTTGTCAAGGGCGACACGGTCACGGTCAACATCAACGACCAGCTGCTTGGCCTTGGCTCGAACTCTTGGGGTTCCGAGGTGCTCGATTCCTATCGCACCCGTTTTGAGAGCTTCAGCTTTGAGGTGTCCCTGCGACCGCTGACGTCTGCCGATCTGGCTCAGGCGCTGGCACCCATTAAGGAGGCATAAGTCATGCATGTCTTTAACTCACGTGCCGATTTCGACGCTCAGATGAAGTCCGTCAAGAAGTGGATGCGCACCGGACAGGCGCTCGACGGCGTTTCTGAACTGCAGCACGATGTGGCGTACTCCATCGGCGACTCGCTGGTGTATTGGTGGGTGAACGCCCACGAGGCGGCTACTGCCGATCTGGTCGGTCACCGTCGCTACCATGCCGTGCTCGCCCCGCTCGACGGCGATTTGGCCGTCGAGGTGGCTTCCAAGGCCGATCTTACCTGCACGCGCGCCTATAGCGATATCGACGATCGCGAGCGCTTTGAGGGTACGGGGGAGACTGTGACGATTCCCGCCGGCGGCGTTGCCGTCGTCGAGATCGACGAGGCCTACCGTGTCGTGGCCGATGCCGCGGATTCCCGCGTCGTGGTACTGCACGTGACGGTCGAAGGTTATTCCTTCCCCAACAAGTAGTATTCGTCCGCCTGGACGTTTGCTTCGCGCCGTTAAGGGGGATGGCTTTGTTGACTCCCTTTTCCCCATTCCCCTTAGCAGGTGCGCCGTCCGTGTTTGCACTTGCAGGTCGGACGGTTTTAGATGACATTTAATAGATGATTGGGAGGGCTTATGAGCTCTGAAAAAAGAGGAACGATTGGTTCGTTCGCTCTGCTGGGCATGACGGTCGCCGCCGTGTTCGGTATCAAGAACATCATCAACAACAACGCGGCCATCGGCTTGGCAGCTGCGCCGTCGTTCTTCTTCGCCACGCTTTTGTACTTTGTCCCCTATACCCTGGTTACCGCCGAGTTCGTCGGCCTCAACAAGGACTCCGAGTCTGGCGTGTACGCATGGGTTAAGACCTCGATGGGTGGTCGCTGGGCGTTCCTGACGGCATTTAGCTACTGGTTCGTTAACCTGTTCTTCTTTGCGTCCGTCCTGCCCAACGTCATCATCTACGCGAGCTACGTGTTCTTTGGTGCCAACGCCGAGCTTTCGCAGCTGTGGATCACCATTATCGAGATCGTCGTCTTTGCTATCGCCACGTGGGTTTCGACCAAGGGCGCTAAGTGGATCGGCTCCATTTCCTCCTTCGGTTCGACCGCGGCTCTCGGCCTGACCGCCGTGTTCATCCTGCTGTCCCTGGCTGCTGCCTTTGGCGGCGTTGAGTTCGCTACGGCTCCTACTCCCGCTAACATGGCTCCCGACATGAGCAACTTCGCAACTGCGTGGGGCTTCTTCGGTACGCTTGCCTGGATCATCCAGGGCGTTGGCGGCGCTGAGTCTGTCGGCGTGTTCCTTAACGACCTTAAGGGTGGCGTCAAGGCCTTCGTGCGCACCGTCGTTATCGCCGGCCTGACCATCGGCCTTCTGTATGCAGGCGCTTCGCTGCTGGTTAACCTGTTCATCCCCGAGGGCGGCGTTGCCATCTCCACCGGTATCTTCGACGTATTCGGCGCTGTCTTTGCCCACTTTGGCATTCCCATGGAAGTGTCTACGCGCGCCATCGGCTTGATCCTTCTCGCCGCTACGCTGGGCTCCCTCATGATGTGGACCTCCGCTCCCATCAAGGTGTTCTTCACCGAGATTCCCAAGGGCGTCTTTGGTAGCAAGATCGTCGAGCTCAATGAGCACGGCATTCCTGCCCGCGCTGCCTGGCTGCAGTTCGCCATCGTCGTCCCCATCCTGATCATCCCGGCTCTGGGCTCTGGTAACCTCGACGACCTGCTCATGATCGTCACCAACATGACGGCTGCCACCGCTCTGCTCCCGCCGCTGCTGATTTTGCTTGCCTACTTTATGCTGCGCAAGAACTTCGACGCTGCTCCCCGTGGCTTCCGCATGGGTTCGCGTACCTTCGGCCTGGTCGTTGCCGCATTCCTGCTTGTGGTCTTTTGCTTCGTGCTTATCTGCGGCACCATTCCGCTCGATCAGCCGCTGTGGCTGACGCTGGTCTACAACGTTGGCGGCTTGGTTGTCTTCCTGGGCCTTGCCGTGATGTGGTACAACCGCTACATCAACCGCCTGCGCGAGACCGATCCCGAGGCCGCCGAGAACGAGCTTCGCCCTTCCGTCCTCGATATGATGGAGTAGCGGCTAGGATTAATCTACGGCTGTGGAATAAATCGATTCCCTTTCCTAAGGAGGGGCCTTACGAGGCCCCTCCTTTTGTGTTTTGGGGCATGGTCTTGGCCCCCGTGGTCAAAAAATGCCAAATATGAGTACTGTTGCAAAAGAAGTGCCATATTTTTCGGCCTGCTCTGAGCGAAAATGGGCTCAAAATCGATTTATCTAACTCCCTTTAAGGTAGCGCACAGAGATGTGGTGTAAGAGGCGGGGCATGCCCCGCCTCCGCCCTTTCTTGAAAGGGAGGGGACACCGCCTAGAATTCGTCGTTGGAGTAATGAAGGT
>UQVT01000171.1 GCA_900544465.1 uncultured Collinsella sp.
CGGATGATGGAGCTTTCCGCACCGCGAGCATACATAGTTTCGTTGATCATCTGTTCCCCTTTCGCATAGGCGCTATTGTACGCTTTAGCCGAGCAAAGTGTCGCAGCAATGTTGATTGGGGACAGACTTAAATGCGTGAAAACGCTCATTTAAGTCTGTCCCCAATCAACAGACGGCCCCATATCGCTCAAAAGAAAAAGCCTCCGCAGGTTTCCCCGCGGAGGCTTTCGCCACAAAGACTATTTGTCGGCATCGGCATCGGCACCGACGCCGACATGGTCATCGTCAGCATCATCGGATGCGGCTTCGGCATCCTCCTGCATGGCCGCCTGCGCAAAGGCCGCGGCATCAGCCGCCAGCTCCTCCTCGCTCATGCGAGGCGCGCGCTTCTTGGTCGGCATGCCGGCCGCCTTGGCATTGCGCTCCTCCTTGGCCGCCAGGATATCGCCCTCGCGCTCAAGGTAGGCATTCCACTCGTTGTCGAGCAGGGCGTTCACGGCGTCGCCTTCGACGGTCTCGCGCTCAAGCAGCACCTTCGCCATCAGATCGAGCTGATCGCGACGGGCATCCAAAATCTCGACCGCACGGCGATGGGCCTCGCGCATGATGCGCTGAACCTCGATATCGATGCGGCGTGCCGTCTCCTCGGAGTAATCCTGGTGATCGGCGTAATCGCGACCAAGGAACACCTGATGCTGCGCCTCGCCAAACACTTGCGTGCCCAGCTCCTCGCTCATGCCCAGACGCGTAACCATCTCGCGCGCCATCTTGGTCGCACGCTCCAGGTCGTTGCTCGCGCCCGACGTGATGTCATCGCACATGAGCTCCTCGGCAACGCGACCGCCCAAGAACACGGCAAGCTCGTCGAGCATCTCGTTCTTGGTCTTGAGGAAGTGGTCCTCCTGCGGAAGCTGCAGCGTGTAGCCCAGGGCCTGACCGCGGCTGACGATCGAGATCTTATGAACCGGATCGGAGTGCTCCAGGATGTGGCCCACCAAAGCGTGACCGCTCTCGTGGTAGGCAATCGTGGTGCGCTCGGCCTCGGTCATCACGCGACCCTTGCGTTGCGGTCCGGCAATCACGCGCTCCATCGACTCCTCGACCTCGTCCATCGAGATCACGGAACGATGACGGCGAGCGGCCAGCAGCGCAGACTCGTTGAGCAGGTTCGCCAAATCGGCACCAGTAAAGCCAACGGTCATCTGGGCGAGCTTCTCAAACTTAACGTCCTCGTCCATCGGCTTGTTCTCGGCATGCACGCGCAAGATCTGCTCGCGGCCCTTCACATCCGGACGGTCGACCGTAACCTGACGGTCAAAACGGCCGGGACGCAGCAATGCCGGGTCCAGAATATCGGGGCGATTGGTCGCGGCGATCAGGATGACCGACTCGCTTTCCTCAAAGCCGTCCATCTCGACCAGCAGCTGGTTGAGCGTCTGCTCGCGCTCGTCGTGACCGCCGCCCAAGCCAGCTCCGCGCTGACGTCCCACGGCATCGATCTCATCGATGAAGATGATCGACGGGGCCTGGGACTTGGCCTCCTTAAAGAGGTCACGCACACGGCTGGCGCCGACACCCACGAACATCTCGACAAAGTCGGAACCCGAGATGCTAAAGAACGGCACGCCCGCCTCGCCGGCAACAGCCTTGGCCAGCAGCGTTTTACCGGTGCCCGGAGGGCCAACCAGCAACACGCCACGCGGGATCTTGGCGCCCAGCTTGCGATAGCGATCCGGATCGCTCAAAAAGTCACGGATCTCCTCGAGCTCCTCGACTGCCTCGTCCACGCCGGCAACGTCTTCAAACTTGACCTTGGGGCGTGTGGCCTCGTTGGTCTTGGCGTTGGTCTTGCCAAACTGCATGTTCCTGTTGTTGGCGCCCATCATCTGGCGCATAAAGTAGAACATGATGGCGATAAGGGCGATCGTCGGAAGCACACTCATCGCCAAGTCGCCCCAAAAATCGGGATCGTTGGTGTTGACGATGTACTTGGTATCGGGGTGCTCCGCCATGAGCTCGGCAAGCGAATCGGAGCCGACATAGGTCGAAGAGAAGCTCTTGAGCTCGCTCGTATCGCCCTTGTCCTTCTTCGTCTTCCAGTAATGACCCGTCACGCTTCCGTCTTGAACCGTATAGGTCAGATCTTCGACGCGATCCTGCTTGATGGCGCTCACCATCTCGCTCGTCGCGAGCTTAACGGTATTGCTGGAATTGGCAAAGCCGGAGCCCATGTTAAAGAAGGCGTAGCCCAGAAGCGCGCAAGCCAAAATAAAATACAGCCAGCCCGTACGCGTGGGCTTCTTGCCTCCGGGCATCCCCGGGATCTTTGGGTCCCGGGGAGTCTGGGAATTGTTATCGTTACGGTCGTCGGGCATCTTACGAATAAACCTCCGGTTTCAAAATGCCCAGATACGGAAGGTTACGATAGCGCTCGGCATAGTCGAGGCCGTAGCCCACCACAAAGGCATCGGGGCAATGAGTTCCAACATACTTGGGCGTGATGGCCGAGACGCGGTCCTCAACGTCCTTCCACAGGAAGGCGGCGACCTCCAGAGAAGCGGGCTTGCGGCTCTCGAGGTTCTTCATCAGATACTTGAGCGTCAGGCCCGAGTCCAGAATGTCCTCGACGATCAGCACGTCGCGGCCGCGGATGTCGATATCCAAGTCCTTAATGATACGCACGATACCCGAGGACTTCACACCGTCGCCGTAGCTCGAAACAGCCATGAAATCGATGTTGGTCGGCAGCTCGATCTTACGCATCAGGTCGCCCATAAAGACCACGGCGCCGCGCAGGACCGCAATCAGCACCAGATCCTTACCCGCGTAGTCGCGAGTAATCTGCTCGCCTAGGCGAGAGACGATACCGTCGATATCCTCCTGCGTGAACAGAACCTTCTCGATATCCGGATGTTGAGAAGCCATGACAACCCTTTCTTGTGCTTATCGCCCACACACCGCCGTATGGACGCGAACTACACATTCTAGCAGCGCATGGGGTAAATTTACCAGCCCGCGCGCCATCAGCGCGGGAATACCGTCAACGTCGCACAGAATAGCTGGCGTGGGACGCTATTCCGCATCGACCACGCGGAGCAGATATGCCACGCGCGTTGCGGCCGTGCACTTAAAACGCTCGTCCGCGCGAACTCCGGCGACCCACACCACGGCGCCCCCCGGCGCCGTCATCACCATGGGCACGCCGGCGCGCTCGGAAACGGGAATGCGAGCCTCACCTAGCAAGTCGGATACTTTCTTGCTTCGACCGTTCATCCCCAACGGGCACATCACGTCTCCCGGTACAGGACCGTCCACCCACAGGCGCGCCAATCGCGCCTCGGCAGGGATCTCGCCACGCGAGCCCGCCAGGATCCGCTCACTATCGCTGTCGGCAAAACCCAGGGCAGCCGCGTCTACCAAAGCTGTCACTTCCCCGGCAGCTGCAAGCTCACGGGCGCGGCGCACGATATCGCATCCCGGCTCAACGGCCATCGG
>UQVT01000172.1 GCA_900544465.1 uncultured Collinsella sp.
CGTTCTCATTGCCGTGGTAGTGCTGAGCGTTTTGTTCTATCGCCCCTTCTGCAAATGGATTTGCCCGCTCGGCGCATTCTATGCGCTCATGAATAAGGTATCCCTGCTAGGGATTCGGGTCGATGCATGCAAATGCGTCTCGTGCGGCAAGTGTTCAAGGGTTTGTCAGATGGACGTTGATGTGGTCCGCGCGCCCAATCATGCCGAATGTATCCGGTGCGGAAAGTGCATCGGGGCCTGTCCTGTCGATGCCATCAGCTATCGCTATAGCCTGGATGTGTCGGCGGAAAAGCTTCCCTTGACCGCCGATAAAAAGTAAACAAGCTTCGACAAAACGGAGGAATGACTATGAAGCTTTCTAAGATTGCGGCCCTGTTTATGGTGCCGGTATTGGCCTTGTGTCTTGTAGCATGTTCGGCGCCCGGTGGCAATGTGAGCGAATCTGCGAGCTCCGATCCTAAGATCGCAGAACTCACTGCGCAGAAGCCGGCCAATGCCGACGAGGCCGCCGAGCTGTATGCGAAGCTCATGCAGAAGGAGAACGAGATCTTTTCGAGTGATAACGCGCTGTGGGAAAAGGTATTCAATGCGGCAAATAAAGACTCGGCAATGATTGAGGACGGCAGCAATTACGGCGATTTCCTGCTCAAGACCATCGACGGCGCCAAGGATGAGTTCACGGCGGATGAGCTCAAGACGCTCAAGGCCGGTGCACAGCAGATCAAGGAGATCGAGGACAAGCTCGAGAGCCTGGAGAAGGAGTTCCCCGGCTGTGGAAGCACGCCGAGCGCAGGCGAGAGCGTCGACGCTTCGACCGCTGGCATGACGGCTGGCGCCAATGCTTCGAACGAGGCGACGAAGTTCCCCAGCTTTACGGGCAAGGACCTGGATGGCAACGACGTGAGCAGCGACGAGCTGTTCTCTAAGAACAAGGTCACCGTCATGAACTTCTGGTTCACCACTTGCAAGCCGTGCGTGGGCGAGCTGGGCGATCTTGAGAATTTGAATAAGGAGCTTGCCGAGAAGGGCGGCCAGGTCGTGGGCGTCAATTCCTTTACGCTCGATGGCAACAAGGGCGAGATTGCAGATGCCAAGGACGTGCTGAGCAAGAAGGGCGTGACATATAAGAACATCTGGTTCAAGTCGGATAGCGAGGCCGGTAAGTTTACGTCAAATTTGTTCTCGTTCCCGACAACGTATGTCATCGATCAGAATGGCAACATCGTAGGGGAGCCCATCGTGGGAGCCATCAGCTCCGCCGAGCAGCGCGCAGCACTCAACAAACTTATCGACCAGGCGATTGCGAATAGCGAGCAGTAGAAAACGCGTAAGGCATGGCGAGGATCGTGCGCCGCTGTGCGAAGTAGTCCGCTCCCTTTCAAGATAAGCTCCACCACATAGAGGTCCCGCTCGGGACCTCTTCTTTTGGGCGCCGTCCCGTTCGTTTTTTGGCGCGGTTCCCTACATTCCTCACTGGCGCCGGCAAAAAATGGGGATAGAGTAGGACAAACGCGTCGAATACGAACGGCGGGGGAGAGCGGGCGAGTGCGCCCGCGTGGGAGAGGTTGCCGTCCATGTTGGAGCTCAAAGGTATTTGCAAAAGGTACGTTACCCAGTCGTTTGCGCAGGTGGCGCTCGACAGCGTGAGCCTGTCTTTTCGCGATAACGAGTTCGTGGCCATTCTGGGCCCCTCGGGCTCGGGCAAAACTACGATGCTCAACGTAATCGGTGGACTCGATCATTTCGATTCCGGCGACCTGCTCATCGACGGCATCTCGACCAAGGACTTTCGCGATCGCGATTGGGATGCCTACCGTAACAACCGCATCGGCTTTGTGTTCCAAAGCTATAACCTCATTCCGCATCAGACCATTTTGGAAAACGTGGAGCTGGCACTTACGCTCACGGGCGTGGGGCATGCCGAGCGCTGCCAGCGTGCACGCGAGGCGTTGGAGAAAGTCGGCTTGGGCGAGCACGTTAACAAGCGCCCGAGCCAGCTATCGGGCGGGCAGATGCAGCGCGTGGCCATTGCCCGCGCCCTGATCAATGACCCTGAGATCGTCCTTGCCGACGAGCCGACTGGCGCTTTGGATTCAACGACATCCGTACAGGTCATGGACCTGCTCAAGGACGTGGCGCGCGACCGCCTGGTCATCATGGTCACGCACAATCCCGAGCTGGCGTACCAATATGCCACGCGCATCGTCAATCTGGCGGACGGCAAGATCACCGACGATTCCGATCCCTTCGATGCTGCCAAGGCCGCGCGCCGCGAGGCCAAGCCTACGCGCAAAACCTCGATGAGCTTTGTGACGGCGCTGGGGCTTTCTGCCCGAAACCTCATGACCAAGAAGGGCCGCACGGCCATGACTGCCTTTGCGGGCTCGATTGGCATTATCGGTATCGCGGCGATCCTGGCGCTCTCCAATGGCGTAAACGGCTACATCAAAAAGGTCGAGGAGGATACGCTCTCGAGCTACCCGCTCACCATTTCCAAGCAGGATTACGACCTGTCGTCCATGATGGGCGGACAGGGGGCTGCGGATGATGACTCGCCTGAAAACGTGGATTCGTCCGACGACAGTGCCGAAACCGATAAGATTCCCGTGGTCACGGCCGTAAAGGATATGTTTGCGAGCGTTAAGTCCAACGACATGACGAGCTTTAAGGCATGGCTTGACGACGGCGGCGACGGTATCGACAAAGAGGTCAACGCCATTCAGTACGGCTACGGTGTATCGCCGGTTGTCTATCGTGCCGGCAAGGGCGATGAGAAGCCTGTCCGGCTGGTGCCCAACGCCATGACCGAGGCCATGAGCGGAGGCGCGAGCTCGGCGGCAACGGTGAGCATGGAATCCATGGGAACCTCGGTCTTTAACGAGATGATCGACGACCAGAGTCTGCTCGACAGCCAGTACGATGTCGTCGCCGGTCATTGGCCCACGTCTGCCAACGAAGCCGTAATGGTGCTTTCGAGCCGCGGCACGGTGGGCGACTATACGCTCTACAGCATCGGTGCGCTGGATATCGATGAGCTCAACGATCTGGTAAACAGCGCTATGACGGCTGACGGTGGGGTCGAAACGCCCGAGACCGGCACCGACTTTACCTACGACGACGCGCTGTCCACGACGTTTAAGGTGCTGTCGCCGGCCGATGCGTATCGCAAAAACGAAGAGACCGGCATATGGACCGATATGTCTGGCGACACCGACTTTATGGCCGCCAAGGTTGCCGACGGTATCGACGTGCACATTGTGGGCGTGGTGCGACCCAACGAGACCGCCAACGCGAGCGCGTTGTCCCCGGGCATTGCCTACACGCATGCGCTGACTCGCCAGCTTATGGAGCGCGCCGCAAATTCGCAGATTGTGCAGGAGCAGCTTGCCCACCCCGAGACGGATGTCTTTACGGGCAAAACCTTCGACGAACTGCAAGGCGAGGCCAA
>UQVT01000173.1 GCA_900544465.1 uncultured Collinsella sp.
CTGCAAGCTCACGGGCGCGGCGCACGATATCGCATCCCGGCTCAACGGCCATCGGCTCTGCGACCAGCATGCGCCCCCCGCCCAACGGCAAACGACCGGGTATGGTAATCCAGTCCGCAACCAGCCCCTCACGAGCCGCCGGCGCCTTAAACGCTAGCATGCCAAACTCGACGCGCGCGTCAATTCCCGCCGGAAGCGTGACCGAGCCTGTGCCTTCGGCAACGCAGGAAAGGACTCGCTCCACATGTCGCATCTCTGGACGAGCGCCCGGATCGATGCGTTTGATCGCCAGTCGCACGATGCGCCGCGCGATTACCACCTCGGCCGCAGCAAGGCGTCTGGCATCGAGCACTAGCGCGCCCGCCGCCTCCTTACGCAGGCAGCTTCGAAACGCCTGTGCCGACAGCTGGGATAGAAACGCATCTTCGTCACCCAAGATCTCACAGGCGGCGCCAATCGTCTTGCACACGCTCGCATTACGCTGTGCCACCACTGGCATTACCCGATGGCGCACGTAGTTTCGCAGATACGAGATATCCTCATTGCTCTCGTCTTCACGCCACGGCTGACCATGTACCTGTAGATAGCCCACGAGCTCGCCATGAGTTAGGTCGAGCAAGGGACGCACCACGATATTCCTCCGGCGAGGAATGCTCGATAGGCCAGCGGGCCCCGAACCCTTAATCGCGTTCATCAAAAACGTTTCCGCGCGATCCGAAGACGTGTGCGCGGTGCAGATACGAGCCGCCGTTCGCGGTGCCCCCGTCTGGGCGCAGAGCTCGCGAACATACCTCCGCGCCGCGGCATAGCGCACCTCGCGGGCCGCGGCCTCAATATTGCCCGACTCCCCATCAAAATAAGCGTGCTCCACACACAGCGGTAAACCATATTGCGCGCAGAGCTCACGCACAAAGGCCTCGTCGCCATCGGACGCCTTGCCGCGCAGATGATGGTTTACATGCAGCACATGCAGGCGCTCGCGAGCAATGGGGGCAACACCGCGTCCGTCTTGGATATCCAGCTTTGATGTGCACGCCATAAGAAGCAGTGCCGTCGAGTCCGCGCCGCCTGATACCATGAGCACGACAGGAGCTGCCTGCTGCCTCGTCCGGGTCTCATCGACTGCCCCAGGCACGGCATGGTGTCCGTAATGCTGTGATACCGTTGGCATTCGCTTCCTCCTTTATTCGTCCGCACCCATTGTATCCTTTGGAATCTTATGTCTTGCCTGCACCTTCATATCCTCGGCAGTGGCTCTAAAGGCAACTGCGCACTCATCGAGGGCCCGCAGGGGCTCATTATGGTCGATGACGGACTGTCTCGCCGCGAGACATTAAAGCGCATGGCAGAACTGGGGCTCTCGGCAGACAACGTCTCGGCTCTTCTCATTACTCATGAGCATAGCGATCACATCAAGGGCCTCGATGTCTGGTGCAAGCACTGGCACGGCCCCCTCTTTGCCAGCAGGGGCACTCTTTCGAGCAAAGAAAATCTTTCGCATCTGCCTGTCGAGGAATTCGATCCCGGTGACACCCTATCCATTGCCGGCATCCACGTGCAAACCTACTCAACATCACACGATGTCATAAATCCAATCGGCTTTCGATTCGACGCCCTCGATGATTCCATCGGCTTTGCTACCGACACCGGAGAGCTATCGAGCCAAGCCATGAACACCCTCAAAGATTGTCGAGTTCTCGCGCTCGAAAGCAACCACGATGTGACCATGCTGCGCGAGGGAGAATATCCCCGCTTTCTTCAGGAGCGCATCCTGTCTGCAAGGGGACACCTCTCCAACGGCCAAGCCGCCGAAGCCGCGCGCGAACTTGTTACCGATCGCACCGAACAGCTCATTGCCATGCATATCAGCCAAGACAACAATCGTCCGAGCCTTACCGTCAAAAGCTATGCCAAAGCTCTGGCCGCAACCCTGGATGACGAGGTCGGCAGCTCCGCCACCCTTCTCCAAGGATCGCGAAAACTCTCGATACGCCCCGCAAGCCAGTATCGGCCAGCAACCATTCAATAGACTGTCCTAAACAGCAAAAGGGGCCGGGAATCGCTTCCCAGCCCCTTTTGTTGTCTTTTCATAGCGCAGAACACCAACGAAGTTAGTCGATGGAGATCTTCGTAACGTTCTTCTTCTCGACGATCTTGGGAACCGTAACGGTCAGGATGCCGTCAGCGTACTTAGCCGAGAGGCCCTCGCTCGAAGCGTCCTTAAGATACACGCCACGCGTCGCGCTGTACGAGCTGAACTCCTTCTGCAGGAAGTTCTTGCCCTCGTTCTCCTCGTCTTCCTCGACATTCACGCTAATGGACAGACGGCCCTCATTGAGCTCGACATCGATATCGTCCTTGGCGACACCGGTCAGATAGGCCTTGACCTCATAGCCGTCGCCCTTATCCTCAACGTCAACGGGAAACGCCTTGGAAGCAATCGAGTTGTTTGCAAGGTCGGTCATATCATCAAACAGATCGAACAGCGAGCTAGCAGAAGGACGAACGCCAAAAACCGAACGATAAGGAACCATGCTTGCCATGTTTACCACTCCTTTTAGGACTGCCGAGCCATCTTCTAGGTGACTGGGACTTCTTTTGACGCTCTTATATATGCCCACACAGTGCTTATATATACATCGACTATAAAGTTTTTTGAGTCCAGTACTATAAGCATATCTAAGTGTGTATGACTAATGTTTTAGTAAGGTTAAGGTTCTTTGAACCAGAGCCTAAATAACAAGTATGTTCGCAGCTACAAATAGCAAGGGGCTTACAATGAGCGCGTACACGTTGTTGGTAACGAGCTAAAGGGCATCATGGACGACCAAAACCAGAACAAAATGTTTATGCCGACGCAGGGGGAAGATACTTCCACGCAGCCGCCACGGTTCCATCGCCCCCACATCTCGCAAGAGCCCATTAATGATCCTGAGCCCGAGTATGTGACGAGAAATCGATATCAAACGCTCGAGGATGCCCAAACGGGACGTAAACATATGGGCGTCGCCTCGGGAGACCCTGTATATCTGAAGGACGCACCATTATCTAAAAACAGCGCAGCTAGTGATGAGCCACTGAAAGCATCCGCCGCTCATCAACAAAGAGGTCCTCGACCAAAGCAAACCTTGACGCATTCGGCTCGCTATCTCGAAACGCCAAAACAAGGAAAATCGATCTTCGTTTCGTCAAGTAAACGACGCAAGCAGCATCGACTGACACTCCTGCTGTTGATCATTGTGGCCATAGCAGTTGCCCTTGTTATTCGATTTATCTTCTTGAAATAAAGGCTCAATACCAAAAACGATAAGATCGTCTGGTGTAATAGAGTCATTTACGCCCCGTAAACGCAAAAAAGGGGGAGGCCGCGAGGCCTCCCCCCTCTCAGTTCAAGCGTACGGCTCGGTGCCGTCCACCGGTCAGCGGCGCCCTGGCCT
>UQVT01000174.1 GCA_900544465.1 uncultured Collinsella sp.
AGGGGTCGCCCAGAGCATTGAAGTACGAGACGTTTTGGGCAATCTGCCACCAGTTGTTGAAGAACAGCAGCGACGGCAGGATGTCGGGGCGCATCTTGGTGAGCATCACGTGGTTAAAGATAGTGCACAGCGCGCAGGTTACAAACACTACCGTTACCACGGCGGGGACCAGGCGACGGATGCGGCGAATCCAGAAGCTCTTGAGGTCGATGCGTCCGGTCTTAGCGACTTCGTTGAGCAGCAAGCGCGTGATCAGATAGCCCGAAAGCACAAAGAAGATCGTGACGCCGAGCAGACCGCCCTGCGCCCACGTGAGGTTGAGGTGATAGAGCACCACCGCGACGACGGCAAGCGTGCGCAGGCCGTCAAGGGCAGGGATGTAGCGGGACTTAGGGCGAGCAGGCGTCTGCCCCTCGGCGGGAGTGTTGGCGCGGCCCGCGTTGTTGGCAGAAGCACGATGGGGGCTCACGGTGCGTCGCGGTTCGTTGGCACGGCGTTCGCCCTTCACGCGTTCGTGCGGCGCCGGCTCGTTGCCCGTGCGGCGTCGACCGCGCGAGCCCGATTGCGAGAGTTGTTCCATAAAACATCATCCAATGACGAGAATAATCAGCACGCCTTCATTGTAGCTGCCTGCTCCTGTGAATGCTTGCTGCTGGCGCAAGCTCAAGCGCGCGTCCACATCAAAGTGAACTAAAGTTATAGGGGGTGCGAGAGTGCACGATCGACGGCTGGCGGTGGGCATAAGGCCCGCAGATGAGGAGGTTTCCATGGCAGATCGCGGCATCGTTGCGGTGTTCGGCAGCATGAACATGGACCTTTCGGTGGCGTGCGAGCGCATACCGCGTGCGGGCGAGACCGTCGGCGGCAGCGGGTTTATCACCAACGCCGGCGGCAAGGGCGCCAATCAGGCCGTAGCTGCCGCGCGTATGGGCGCTTGCACGCACATGATCGGCGCGGTCGGTCGCGACGCGTTCGGCGCGTCGCTCGTGGCGGGGCTCCAAGACGCCGGCGTGGACTGTGACTTTGCAGTGCATCGCGATGATGTGGAGACGGGAACGGCGACCATCATTCGCTGCGAGGGAGACAACCGCATCGTGCTGTCGCCGGGCGCCAACCATGCGCTTGCGGGCGAGGACGTTGCCCGCGCGCTGAGGCGTCTGGTGGCCGATGAACTCGATAGTGACGCCAGCAAGATTGCCCCGGCTGCCGGAAGCGTCTTTATCGCCCAGGGTGAATGTGACCTTGTAGCGACGGCCGAGGCGCTTGTTTGCGCTCACGAGCTCGGGTTCTATACAGTCTTTAATCCGGCGCCTGCCTGCGATGTGCCTGCGGAGGCCTGGTCCGCGGTCGACCTGGTCTGCCCCAACGAGACCGAGTGCCAGGTGCTGACGGGCATTCTGCCCACGGATGATGCGAGTTGCGTCGCCGCGCTCAATGCGCTGCTCGACAAGGGCGCCGGAGCTGCGGTCATCACGTTGGGCGGCGCCGGGTCGGTTACGCTCGGCGATGACGGCGAGCTGCTGCGCATGCCGGCACTTTCGAGTACGGTAGTCGATACCACGGCCGCCGGCGATACGTTTATCGGCGCGTTGGCGGCGGCTCGCCTAGAGGGCTTGCCGCTCTTTGAGTGCATGGCTGCGGGTGCTCGCGCCTCGGCAGTGACGGTGTCGCGCCTGGGCGCTCAGCAATCGATTCCCACGCGCGCCGAAGTTGAACATTGGTTTGGTTAAACGATAAAGACGGAGAAGCGGAGTAGAACAATGGCAATCAAGAAGCTGATCCTTGATCTGGATATGGGTGTGGACGATGCGATGGCGCTGGCCTATGCCATCGCGAGCCCCGAGGTGGAGCTCGTGGGCATCACCACGTGCTTTGGCAACGTGCGCGTCGAGCAATCGGCGCACAACTGCCTGGCGGTGCTCGATCTGCTGGGTCGCCCCGAGGTTCCGGTGTACCTGGGTGCCGACCGTCCTCTGCAGGCGACTGAGCCCTATACGCCGCCGGCGTCCACCGCGCTCATTCACGGCAAGAACGGCATCGGCGGCGCGAGCGTGCCCGCGTCGCCCTACGAGCCGGTGGGGGCGACCTCGGCCGACGGCAACGCTGCGGTCGATTATCTGATCGATGCCGCGCGCACCTATGGTCCCGATCTGGTCTACGTAGCGACTGGCCCGCTCTCCAACCTGGCGCTCGCCCTGGAGCGCGATGCGGTGGCGATGATGTCCATTGGCCGCGTGGTCGTGATGGGCGGCGCTCTTACCGTGCCCGGCAACGTGAGCGCGGGCGCCGAGGCCAATATGGCGAGCGACCCCGAGGCAGCCGACGCGGTGCTGCGCTCGGGCCGTAAGCTCACCATGGTGGGGCTGGACGTGACGCATCGCGTGGTGCTCACACGCCGCGACATTGCCGGCTGGACGGGCTCGGGCACCATGGCAGGCTGCGCATTTGCGAGCATGGTCGAGCACTACATTGGCTCGTACGAGATGAACGCACCCTACCTGGGTGGTTGTGCGCTGCACGATCCGCTTGCCGTCGCCGTGGCGATCGACCCCACGCTTGTAGGTGCGCTCGGCTGCAACCTGCGTGTTGATCTGCTGGGCGAGTACCGCGGTCGCACTATCTGCGATGAGCGCCGCCTGTCCGATCCGGACAAGAGCGCGCTTGTGGCACTGACCGTGGATGCTCCGCGCTTCCTGTCCGAGTTCAAGACGCGTATGGCCCGTGTCCTTGGCTAAGTTGTCTTTTTGGGACGGGGCTTTTTTGACTGGTATGATTGGTGCGACCATTCGAACCAGCTAAAAGAGCCCCGTCCCAAATTGACTACCGAGAGGATCTGCCATGGAGCGCATCGCGAGCTTTTCCGTTGACCATCTGCTGCTTGAACCCGGCGCGTATGTGAGCCGCATCGACCGCGATCCGGCGACCGGCGCCGCCGTCACCACCTTTGACCTGCGCCTGACCACACCCAATAAGGAGCCGGTCATGAACACGGCCGAGTGCCACACCATCGAGCACCTGGGCGCGACGTTCCTTCGCAATCATGCCGAGTGGTCGAGCCGTATTGTCTACTTTGGCCCCATGGGCTGCCGCACGGGCTTTTACCTGGTTGTCTTTGGCGAGGTGACGAGCGAGGAGATCCTGCCGCTCGTGCGTGAGCTGTTCGAGTTTATCGCCGGCTTTGAGGGCGATGTCCCCGGTGCCGCTCCCGAGGAATGCGGTAACTACCTGGACCAGAACCTCCCCATGGCCAACTGGCTCGCGCGCCGCTACCTCGACCGCGACCTGGCCGATATCGACGAGAAGCACCTGCACTATCAGCAGG
>UQVT01000175.1 GCA_900544465.1 uncultured Collinsella sp.
GCATACTCGGTCCACTTGGAGCTGGCGCTCGAAGCCTGCGAGGAATACTGCTGGTAGGCGGTGTAATAGGCGGTCATGGCTTGCTTATAGGTAGCGCTATCGGCCGTAAAGGCATCGTCAGCGAAGGCCTTGGCATAGGTGCTGTCGGCATCCTTCCAGGTGCCCTTCTCGCTATCCCACTCGTCACCGGCAAGGTTGATGATGTAATCGGCGTAGTCCTTGCTCGCGGTCTCCTCGTTGCCGTCAGCAGGCTCGGTCGGGGCGGTCGGCATGCTTGCGGAGCTATCGCCCACCTTCTTCTTGTAGAGCTTCTGCAGCGTCGCGGACTGGCGGACGATCTGCTTGGCCTGGTCCTTGGACACGCCGTACTGCGTGGCCATGGTCTTGTAGTCGGAGGTGCCGATGGAATCCTCGGCATACTGCTTCATTTCCTTGGAAGAGACGGTAATGCCCTCGTCCTCGGCAGCGTCCAGCAGAATCTGGTTGCGCACGTAGGACAGGATAACGTCGGCAGACGGAGCGGTGTAGTTGCCGTCGTCGTCCTTGACGGTGTCAAGGCTGTACTGGCTCTCGATGGCCTCACGCGCGGTGATGTCGCTCTTCTTGCCGTTGTAGCTATAGCTCGCCACGGTCGAATCGAGCTGGTCCTCGGACAGGGTCGCCGAGCCGACGCCCTTGCCGCCAAAACCACCGTTGCCGATAAAGAAGCCGACCACAGCAGCGATCACGACTGCAACCACGAAGGCGGCAATCATCGTCTTCTTGTGCTTGGATGCGCGGTCGTCTTCGTCGGAACCCAGGATATCGTCGTCCTCGTCCTGCTCCTCGGGCATGAGGTTCTCGTCGGCGGCGTCCGCGGCGATCTTTGCCTCCAGGCGAGCGTCCTCCTCCTCGGCCGTCGTACCGGCGGCAATATGTTCGGCAGACGTACCGGCGACCAGATCGGTCTTCTCCTCCTCATCACCATCGGGGCCTTCGCCGCGCTCGATGATCTGGATGCCGTCGATCTCGTCCTTCTCGTCCTTCTTTTGAATCAGACCCATATCAGTTACTCCTTGTTAGGAAACATAGTCCGCAATAGAATACGCCCGACAAAGCGCCGGGCGTATTGATTCTCAGGTTATACGCAAACACTTAAGTACTATTTAGGCGTTTGCAGCGTGCATACCTTAGGCCAGGTGCGCGATAACGGCATCGGCGAAGGCCTGCGTGCCCACAGCACCCTCGACGGAGCCAGTCTGGGCACGACGCACGTCACCGGTAACCTGCTCGCCCTCGTCGAGCGTGGCAGAGACGGCGGCGCGAATGCGATTGGCCGCGTCGTTCTCGCCCAGGTGATCGAGCATCATCGCAGCAGAGAGGATCTCGGCTGTGGGGTTGGCGATATCCTTGTCCGCGATATCGGGTGCGGAGCCATGCGTGGCCTCAAAGATGGCGCAGTCGGCACCGATGTTGGAACCCGGAGCCATACCCAGTCCACCTACCAGACCGGCGCACAGGTCGCTCACGATGTCACCGTACAGGTTGGGCAGCACCAGGACATCGAAGTCGTTGGGGTTCTGGACCAGGCCCATGCAGGTGGCATCGACAATCTTATCGTTGAACTCGATATCGGGATAGTTGGCGGCCACCTCGCGCGCAACGCGCAGGAACAGGCCATCGGTCGCCTTCATGATGTTGGCCTTATGCACGGCCGTCACCTTTTTGCGGCCGCAGCGGCGGGCATACTCAAAGGCATACTCCACAATGCGGCGGCTCTTGGCGATGGAGATGGGCTTGATCGAGATGGCGGAATCCGCGGCGAAGGTCTTCTGGCCCGAGCGCTCGACGAGCTGCGAGAGCTCCTCGACCTCGGCAGCGCCCTCATCGAACTCGATGCCGGCGTAGAGGTCCTCGGTGTTCTCGCGCACGATGACCAGGTCGACGTCGCGGAAGCGCGAGCCGTCGCCCGGCTGCGACAGGCAGGGGCGCACGCAGGCATACAGGTCGAAGTGCTTGCGCAGGGCCACGTTGACGCTGCGGAAACCCGTACCGACCGGCGTGGTGATGGGGCCCTTGATGGCAACCTTGGTCTCGGCGACCGCATCGAGCACGTGCTGGGGCAGTGGCGTGCCAAACTCGTCCATGACGCCGGCACCGGCCTCCTGGACGTTCCAGTTGATCTGGACACCGGTGGCCTCGACCACGCGGCGCATGGCCTGCGTAATCTCGGGACCGATACCGTCACCGGGGATCAGGACTACATCGTGCGCCATAATCTGTTACTCCTCGTCTTCGGCGTCGTCAGATTTTTTAACGCTAGCACGCTTCTTCTTTTTGGAGAGATCCAGGCCAAAACGTTTAACAAGCATTTCGCAAATCTCGCTCGAACGGGCCTTGAGATAGCTGCCCTTGCCGTTTTCGGCATCGAACTTAAGGCGCAGCGCGAGCTTCTCGGCGACCTCGGCGTCGATCTCGCCCTGGCCAAACTCGTACAGGCAACCGAGCATGTCGCGATACTCGAGGTCGCCGTGGTAGCACTGGATGGCCTCGTCCAGGATGGGCCAAGCCTCGCGCGAACGCTCGACGCTCGTGGCGCCCCACACACACAGCAGGCGGAAGGCGGCGTAACGCAGCGTGGAGGAAATCTCGTCGAACAGCGCAGTCTCGGCGCCCTCAAAGGCATCGCCCAGCTGCTCGGGGCAGGTGGCGACGAGCGCCGCCAGGGCATCGAGAGCCTCCCAGCGGGTCTGAGCCTCGGGGCGGTCGAGTGCCTCGATCAGCGCGGGCACGCAGGGCACGACGCGCTGCGGATCGCGCTCGGCCAGCAGGTGCAGCACGCGGGCGGCAAACTGGCGGATACGGCGCGTGGGGCAGCCGAGCTCCTTGACCAGACGGTCGACGGCGTTCTCGTTCTCCTCTGCCAGCTGAAGCTGTGCCAGCTCCTCGTCGGTGAGCTGTTCTTCCTTGTTTTCTGCCATAGTTACCTCTTCTTACTATTTCTTAGCGTGCTTGCCAGCACCCTTGCTGTCATCGGTGACCGAGATGAGCTGTCGGTCGGCTGCACCATTGTGACGCGCGCGGCGGCGCTCCTCGGCGTCGCCCGCATCGGCGGCGGCGCGGTGTGCCTTGTTGACGTTAAAGACCTCATCGTGCTTGCGCCATGGGCCGACGGACTCGCCAAAGCTCATCTTAAGACCGGCGATAAAACCGCCGAGCCAGCCGATCGGCGCAAACTGCACCAGCGGGAACAGCGAGAACACCCAGGTCAGCAGGACGACTGCCGCCGCTCCTGCAAAATTGGCAATCCAGTAGTCGCGCTTGGTGAT
>UQVT01000176.1 GCA_900544465.1 uncultured Collinsella sp.
GCAGCAGGCGCACGTCGACGATCTCCATGCCGCGATCGACGGCCTTGCACATGTCATAGATGGTCAGACACGCGGCACTCGCGCCGGTCAGGGCCTCCATCTCAATACCCGTCTTGCCCGTCACGCCGGCCGTGACCATCACGTGAAAGCCAACCTGCCCGTCCGCGCGCGACGGCGCCCAGCCCTCGGGCACGTCATCGACAGACGTCCCCGCTGGAGCGATGGGCGCAATGTCGCACTTGCTCTTGGTAATGAGCAACGGATGGCACATGGGGATGATGTCGCTCGTGCGTTTGATGGCCATAATGCCCGCCACGCGCGCGCAGGCAAGCACGTCGCCCTTTTTGGCGCGGTCCTGCAGCACCATGGCCTGCGTCTCAGGATGCATGAGGATGGTGCCCTCGGCGATGGCAATGCGATGGGTCTCGGCCTTGTCGGACACGTCGACCATGCGTACCTCGCCCTTGGCGTCCACGTGCGTCAGCTCGTCGCGACGGGCGTCGCGGGCGGGCTCGGCGGCAGCACTGGCAGACGGCTGCACGGATGCGTCGGCGTTGCCAGCATTCGCCGCAGCCGTGACTTTGTGGGCAGACATCGCGGCCCTGCGAGCGGCCTTGGTGGCATCGGCGTACCTGCTCTTGGCCATATGATCATCCTCCGATTTGGGACATAAATCGTTGCGTGCCCTCAATTATCGCGTGTTCCTGCGGTTTGTGGGCCACGGCATCGCGCCAAATCGAAAGTACCTGCATATCATCACCACGGCGCAGCGCCTCACGCACCGAATACTCGGCATCGCTGAACAGGCACGGACGCACGTTGCCATCGGCCGTCAGGCGTAGACGGTTGCAATTCGCACAAAAATGATTGGACATGGCGCTGATAAAGCCAACCGTTCCCGCCGCGCCCGGAAAGTGCCAGTAGCGCGCAGGGCCCGCGCCGGCAGGAGCGTCGTTGATGTCGAGCGGCTCGAGCTCGCCCAGACCCGCCGCGGCGACCCCGGCATTGATGCGCGCCCGCAGCTCGTCGCTCGGCACGGTATCGCTCGCATCCCACAGCTCGGGATTGAGCGTGGGAGCATGCGGATCCACAGCGCAATGCGAACTCGTGTGCTCGTCGCCGATGGGCATATATTCGATAAATCGCAGATGAATAGGGCGGTCGACGGTCAGCCGTGCGAGGGCCGCCACATCCTGGTTGAGCCGGCGCACAACAACGCAGTTGACCTTAACGGGCTCAAAGCCCCAAGCCAGCGCCGCGTCGATGCCAGCCATGGTCTGCTCGAGTCGACCTAGACGCGTGATCTTTCCAAAGAGCGTAGGGTCGAGCGTGTCGAGCGAGATGTTGGCGCGGTTAAGTCCCGCGTCTTTGAGCTGCGGCGCCAGCTTGGGCAGCAGTGCGCCATTGGTGGTAAGCGAGATGTCCTCGATCTGCGGAATCGCGCGGATGTCACGAATGAGCGGGATGATACGGCGGCTGACCAGCGGCTCGCCACCCGTCAGGCGCACGCGGCAAATGCCCTCCCCCGCCACCAAGCGCACAAAGCGGGCGATTTCCTCGGCACTGAGCAGCTCGTCGTGCGCACGGGGCGCCACGCCATCGGCCGGCATGCAGTAAATGCAGCGGAAATTGCACTTGTCGGTAACGGCAATGCGCAGGTAGTTGATATCGCGGCCAAAGCCGTCATGTTGCACGAGCCCGTCCACGCAGCCCTCCCCTCGCGCTGCCTTTATTCTTCGGGGAATATAGTACCGCACGGGAAGAATGGGTCGACATGCGTACGACACGAAAGGCCTTTGCGAGCAAGACCGGCTTCCCAAGCCCATCCTCAACACACAAACCATCACAACATTCGATGCTTTTCCCGATTTTGGCGAAAAACGTCGAATGTTGTGATGGTTTGCCTGCCCATGGCGCCCCGTAGAAAGGCCGGAACGCCCCTAAAGGCCGCCGTCCCAGTGCCGAATCACGAATTCTCGCAGATCGTTCTGCCGTTTCTGGAACGCTTCGCTTCGGTCGCACTTAAGGCCCATCGCAAGTGCGATGGCGTTCATCGCCCGGTGCAATTGCAGCTGATGGGCAAACTGAGTCCCGGTGAGGACGATCATTCTAAAGCCCAGCGCGCTCAGCACGGTCATACGCTCCGCATCCGACGCGCTGCGCTGTTTATCAAGATGGTCCGAGCCGTTGTATTCAATCCCCGTACCGCTCGCAGGCGCATATACGTCGATCTCGAAATACCCGGCCTTTGCGAGATACTTGAACTCGTTGGGAACATCGACCCGATGGTTGAGCTCGATCTTGGCGTATCCCAGCCCTCCCTGAGAACGTTTTGCTACGACCATGATTGCGGCGGCCGTCTCCATGGGCGACCGTGCGCCATCGTGCACGCGCTTGAGCACGGCGGCCGCGCGTATAGCCCCCTGACGAGATCGGTTCTCATTGCAATAAGCAATCAAGTCGGCAACGGTATACCTCTGCCCCATCTCGATATAATCGCCTGTCGACAGATGATTCAAATGGTATCGAGCGCAGATTTCGTAGCCATATTCCAGCTGCTCGGGCTCGCTCATCCACGAACCCGCTTGGACAAAGCACATGGCCTCATCAACCACTAGAAGGCCCTCTGCCACCTCGATAAGATGGCCTGGAGCCACCGGCGCCCCAAACACGTGGCACCTAAATCCAGCCGGCGTCGAGCGCTCAAAATCGAAGTTGACGAGCGTGTCGATATGATCGAGCTCTTCTCGTGGAATACCGAGCGAAACCAGATAGTCGGTAACGATCCCAACTGCCGTTGAAGCCCTCAGCCCCTTGGCATCGAGTCCCAATTTGGGCAGGCTCGCAGTCGGCTCCGCCTCGTTAGCAAGCGAGTCCCCATCGTATAGACTGCTTGCTCGCGAGAGCGGCTCGGACGGGCGCGCCACGTTGTGGTACAGCCAGGCAGTCTTATGGGACAGGACGATCGGCAGGTCCATGAGCCCTCCAATGGAGTCGGATAACCAACCTTATTCCCCTGCCCACGGGTCCGCACACCTTCGTGCGCAAGAAAGCGATTCCACCCGGTCGAGTGGTAGAAAAACCATCACAACATTCGATGCTTTTCCCGATTTTGGCAAAAAACGCCGAATGTTGTGATGGTTTGAGGCGAGGTGAGAGGCACGGAGGGGTCAAAGCATCGTGCTCGAACGGGTTAATCCAGCTCTTTTAAGCCATGCGCCAGCTGCCAGTGGTAGCGCGCAGAGATGTGGTGTAAGAGGCGGGGCATGCCCCGCCTCTTCTCTTT
>UQVT01000177.1 GCA_900544465.1 uncultured Collinsella sp.
CAGCGCTTGCCCTGCGCCATGCCCATAAAGAGCATGCCCAGCGCGACGAGCGATTTACCCGATCCGGTCGGTGTTCCCAAAATGACATGGTCACCGGCGGCTAGATCCATGAGGGCCTCTTCCTGGTGGTCCCACAGCTCAATACCGCGATCGCTCGTCCATTCAAAGAAACGTTCGAAGGCCTGATCGGGCGTGAGCCACGGTTCGGGCTCACTGCCATCCTCGGGCTCCCACCAGGTGGGGGAGAGCGCGCCGAGCGAACCGAACTCGGCTTCGGTTCCCGTGCCGCCCGAGAATGAGCTGGCGGCTCCGGCGCCGGAAACGGTGCTGGCGGTGGTGTCTGTCGTGGTCTGTGCCATGTGGTTGCTTTCTCTCGCGTTTGTCCGCCAACTATTATGGCGTAGCGTCGCATCGATGCGTTCGCAGGCAAGAAAATGCAGGAAATGGGCGTTCTGCCCAGCCGTTTGGTGCAGTTGCCAGCTAAGTGAGTAGACTTTTTGCAATATCGCGAGCACATGGCTTTTGCGCAAGGGCTCTACCTGCGGTTTTAGTATTGGTTATGCGGGTTGTGCTTGGCTATTGCAAAAAAGTCTACTCACTTAGGCTTGAGGGCCGTTCGCTAGCGCCTATTTGCGCTTGTTTGCCGACGCCGCGACCATCAGAAGCCCCTAGGACTCTTGCGGCAGGCGCTTCTTGCCTTTGCGGGCGCGGTTTCTAAAGTTCTCGACGGCTTCTTCCATGCCCAAAGGTACATAGGTGAGCTCATCGAGGTTATCGGGCAGGTAGCACGCAAGGCTTTGCTCCTGCACGCGGCCCGCCGCGAGCTGTTCATCGCTGGGCTGCGTGCCGGGTGTGGCGCAGATGCCATAGACAGCGGCGCCCATTTCGCGCGTGCGGCATTCATATTCGGTCTCGGGATGCTCGGGATGGTCGCGGCGAACGTCGTCACTTACCCAAAGCGTGTCGTAGCCGGCCGAGGCAAACTGCCCCAGGGCGTAGTCGCGCAATGGCTTGCTGTCGGTGCGCAGCGTGACGGTGGCGCCGGCTGCAAAGAGCGGGCGGTAGAGCATCAGATGGTCGACATGGACGAGTCGTTTTTTGGCGTACTTGGCCTTGGGCTGCGGCGTGGGAAAGTTGATGGTGATGGCATCGAGCTCGCCTGCGGCAAACAGCTGCGGCAGCGATGCGGCGCCTCGGGGCAGGACGAGTGCGTTGGACAGCTCCTGCTCGCAGATTTTCTGCGCGGCATAGGCGATACAGATGGGCTCCTGGTCCATACCGATAAAGAGGGTGTTTGGCTCGTGGGCCGCGCGCTCTACAAGGTACGTTCCCTTGCCACAGCCAAGGTCCAGGTGAAGGTGTTCAAAGGGCTTGCTGCCAACTGGCGCACAGGCCTCGCGCCAATCTCCGGCATAGATTTCAGGGTTCGTCTCAATCGCATCGACGTAGCGCTCCAGGCGCTCTTCGAGCACAAAGTTCTTAGGCGTGCGAACGTGGACGGCTCCCATGAGGCTCCTTGGTCATAAGTATGGAACGCATAGCTGCGCGTTCCGTCAATGGGTTGAAAAAAGGGTAGGCATAGTTTGCCCGAAAGACGCTGTGCGGCTCGACGGCGAGTCGTCGGTGCCTACAGGCGCTTGAGAATCACATAGCGATTGAGCTCGCCGCTGCGACCGTCGGCATGGAAGCGCTCAAGCTCGCGCACGGGGACCTCGCCGCTCTTGTAGAACGTACGGACGCCGCGCACCAGGTCGGTGATCTGCTGATCGTCAAAGTGATGACAATAGCGGTAGGCGTGGCGGTCGTTTTGCCAGCCAATGAGGTGGTCGCCGGCCTCAAACTGCGCGGAGTCGTAGCCCTCAAACGGCGGGGTGAGCTCGGCGCGGGCTTCGGCGCGAACGGCCTTGCGCGCCATGCGCTCATCATTCATAAACTCCCAAAAGCTGATGGCGATGATGCCGCCCGGGCGTGTCTGGCGCACCAGGGCGTCGAGCACGCGTACGCGGTACTCGCACGATGGCACGTGGTGCATAAAGCCAAAGCAGACCGAGATGTCGGCGAGCGGGGCATCGAAAAGCACGTCGGGCGTCTCGGCGGGGTTGAGCCTCATGAGGGCATCGAGCACGTCGAGTTCCTGGAAGTGCAGGTTGGGGATGCGCAGGGCGTGACCACGTGCATCGATGGCCAGGTCTTGGCACGAGTCGACACCATAGAACTCAAACGGGCAGCTGGCATCTGCCGAGGGATTTGCACCGTCGACGCCCTTGGCGGCAAGTGCGCCGCCGGCGGCAAAGTTCTCGAATCGCATATTGCCGCAGGCGAGATCGAAGACGCGGACGGGATGCTCGATCGTGGCGACGTCGAGCTGTTCGAGCGCAATGTCCATGGTGCGCACCCAGCCGGGCCACGGGGCCTGGCGCGTATCGGAAAAGGAGGCGGAGTGCTCGCGATAGAACGTATTGTTGAGCTGGATGAGCGATGAGGCGAAATCGCGGTTCACGGCGCGGGACTCCCTCCGTTGGCGGTGCGGAATAAACAGTACGACCATACTACCGTTAACGCCGCAACGGGGACAACCGAGCCGTGGGTCATTGCTTTGTTTGGACACATTTCCGCAGCTCATATGTGCCCGCAACCGCCGGTTGTCAAAAATCTCACTAGAATAGGTGGCATGCTTTTGGCGGTGGCGGATAGATTTTTAACTGTGCAAGGCGCCTTAAGAACAAAAACGGTCCGGCGGCACGGCTGGCATCACATAGGAGGAACCATGAATGTAGAAACTGCGCAGCGGCTCGCCGACCTTCGTCGCAGCAAGGGTTTTAGCCAAGAAGGGCTGGCGCGAAAGCTGGGGCTGTCGCGCCAGGCAGTCAGTAAATGGGAGCGCGCGGAGAGCTCGCCCGATACCGAGAACCTGATCTCACTCGCCAAACTCTATGGCGTGAGCCTAGACGAGCTGCTCAATCCGAGCGACGAGATCGAGGACGATATCGAGTTTGAGAACGAGGACCGCGCCCGTCAGCGCGAGGCCGAGGCGGCAGAGCGTGCTCGCACCCATGAGGCGGCGGCGCGCGCTACCGAGGCGGCAACGCAGGCGAGTGATGCTGCGGCCAAGGCGGCGCAAGCGGCAAGCTGGAGTGCGCAGGCCGCCAATGCCGCTACGGCGCAGGCGACGAGTGGCACCGCGGTTGGCTCGACTCCGGTGAAGGGCCCGTTCCAGTCGTTCCCGTATTGGGCCGTGTG
>UQVT01000178.1 GCA_900544465.1 uncultured Collinsella sp.
ACTTTATCCGCACCTTTGGCTGCCAGATGAATCAGCACGACTCCGAGCGCGTGAGTGGTCTGCTCGACTCATATGGCTGCCTCATGGGGCTCGATCCGGAGCATGCTGACATTGTCGTGTTCATGACGTGCTGCGTTCGTGAGGCCGCCGACACCCGTTTGTACGGTCAGTGCAACTCTTGTAAGAGCCTCCCGCCTTCGCCCTCGGGCAAGCGCGTGGTCGCCGTGGGCGGCTGCATTGCCCAACGAGACGGCGAGGGCCTGCTCACCAATGTCGATAACGTCAATGTTATCTTTGGCACGCATTCCATCGCGCATGTGGCCGAGCTCATTGCCGAGGCATTCTTGGACGGTAAGCGCCATATTCGCACCAATGAGCACGAGGACACGGATGCCATGAGCATGCCGTGGCATCGTGAGACCCAGTATCACGCTTGGGTCCCCATTATGACGGGCTGTAATAACTTCTGCACCTATTGCATCGTGCCGTATGTGCGCGGTCGCGAAAAGAGCCGCCCTTTCGAGGAGATTGTCGACGAGGTGACCGGTCTAGTGCGCCAGGGCGTGCGTGAGGTCACGCTTCTGGGTCAAAACGTCAACTCCTATGGTCGCGATCTGTTTGGTAAGCCGCGCTTTGCCGACCTTTTGCGCGCCGTGGGCGAAACGGGTGTAGAGCGTATCTTCTTTACTTCCTCGCACCCCAAAGACCTGCTGCCCGAGACCATCGACGCTATGGCCGAGACGCCTGCCGTCATGCCGCAGCTGCATCTGGCAGTTCAGTCGGGCTCGACGCGCATCCTTAAAGAGATGAATCGTCGCTATACGCGCGAGGATTATCTGGGGCTCGTCGATCGCATCCGCAATCGCATGCCCGATATCGCGCTTTCGACCGATATCATCGTGGGTTTCCCCGGCGAGACCGAGGAAGACTTTGAGCAGACGCTCTCGCTTGCCGAGACGGTCCGTTATGCTCAGGCCTATACGTTTATCTATTCCAAGCGCGCCGGTACTCCGGCCGCCGAGATTGACGATCCCACGCCGCATGAGGTGATTCTTGAGCGATTCAACCGTCTGGTGAAGGTTATCGAGACCACTGCGCACGAGTATAACCAGGGTGAGCTCCACACCGTCGTGCCGGCGCTTATTGAGGGTACGAGCAAAAAGAATGACGCGGTGCTGCTGGGCAAGAGTCCTAAGAATCAGACCGTTCATGCACCGATTCCCGAGGGCTACAGCATCGATCAGTTGATTGGCAAGATTGTCGATGTTGACATCGATGTTGCCAAGACGTGGTATCTGTCCGGATCCGTTGTGGGCGAGCCGCGCTAATGATTTCTCACGGGGCAAGCCTTTCTGCTGTTGCGATTGTCGGTCCGACCGCGGTTGGTAAAAGTGATGTCGCAGATCGTTTAGCGGCTCGTCTTTCGTCCGAAGTGCTGTCGTGTGACGCGATGCAAATCTATCGAGGTATGGATATCGGCACGGCAAAGATGGCGCCTGAGGAATGTTGTGCGCCTCTACGCCTGGTCGATATTGTTGAACCGGGCGTTGCATATTCTGCAGCGTTGTATCAGGCAGACGCTCGTGTACATGTTGAGCGCTTGCTGGGCGAGGGTCGCCTACCGGTGTTTTGCGGGGGTACGGGCTTGTATCTCAAGGCGGCCCTGGATGAGATGGATTTTCCCTCGGGCGAACTTGAGGACGATCGCCGCGCGGGGTATCAGGAGCTTGCCGAGCGCATTGGCGAGGAAGCGCTGCACGCGCTGCTTGCCGAGCGTGACCCCGAGTCCGCCGCGGTCATCCACCCCCATAATGTTCGTCGCGTGATTCGCGCGCTGGAAATGCACGATGATGGCGTGTCCTACGCGCAGCAAAAGTTGCAGTTTAGTGTTCCGCGCGAGCATTATCACGCTTTGTGGTTTGGATTGATGCGTAATCGTGAGGCGCTTTACGAGCGAATTAACCTACGCGTCGATCTGATGTTTGAGCAGGGTCTTGTTGATGAGGTTCGTGGTCTTATGGACCAGGGGCTGAGAGATGCCCTGACTTCGATGCAAGCGATTGGCTATAAAGAGATCATCGATGCCTTTGACGGCGTGATTTCTATGGATGAGGCTCGCGAACTCATCAGGATGCGCTCGCGTCGCTATGCCAAGCGTCAGCTTTCGTGGTTTAAACGCGATGACCGCATCGTGTGGTTCGATATGGACGAGTTTACGATCGATGAGGTCGTTGATGATATCCTTCATCGTATCGAGGCAGCCTAATGGCTCGGTTTCCCCTCGTTCCCACAGCGCCTGAGCCTGAACGTGCCGTTCTTGTCGGAGTTGAGTGGCGCGATAACGCCTGGCCGCTCGATCGTTCGCTTGACGAGCTTGAGCGCCTGGCCCATACGGCTGGCGCCCAGTGCGTGGCGCGTTTGTCACAGCGTCTGGTTAAGCCGTATCCAAAATCGTTTATCGGCTCCGGTAAGGTTGAGGAGCTTTGCGGGCTCGTGCATTGTATGGATGTCGATGTTGTTATCTTCGACGACGATTTAACGCCCTCGCAGCAGTCATATCTTGAGAAAGCCGTGGGCGAACCGGTTAAGATTATCGACCGCACGGCGTTGATTCTCGATATCTTTGGCCTGCACGCTCAGACCCGTGAGGGCCGCCTGCAGGTGCAGCTAGCCCAATTGCAGTATCTGTTGCCTCGCTTGCGCGGTATGTGGAGCCATCTTGCTAAAGAGCAGACACGCGGTGGCATTGGTTCGCGCTTTGGCCAGGGCGAAAGCCAGCTCGAGGTTGACCGACGTTTGATTCGCAACAAGATTGCCGCGCTTCGTCGCGAGCTTAAGCAGGTTGAACAGCGCCGCGATGTCCAGTCAAAGAGTCGTATCGAGTCGCCGGCGTTTCGCGTTGCCTTAGCCGGTTATACCAATGCCGGTAAGTCGACGTTGCTCAATCGCCTGACCGGGTCTACAGTGCTTTCACAGGACAAATTGTTTGCCACGCTCGATCCGACGACGCGCTCGTATCGCTTGCCCGGCGGTCGTGGTATGACCATTACCGATACGGTTGGCTTTATTCAAAAGCTACCGCATGGTCTTGTTGATGCCTTTAAGTCCACACTGTCCGAGGTCCTTGGTGCCGACCTGATCCTTAAAGTTGTGGATGCCTCTGACGAGGACTACGAGCGCCAGCTCGAGG
>UQVT01000179.1 GCA_900544465.1 uncultured Collinsella sp.
CCACCACGCCCGCATCGGGACGCTGCAGATAGCCCATCATCTCTTCGATAAAGTCGGGGCTTATGACCTCGGTATCATTGTTCAGCAACAGAAGGTAATCACCCTTGGCATGCTCCACGCCAAAGTTAATGATCTGGGAGTAATTGAACTCACCCGGCCAGTACGCAACGCGCGCGATGCCCTTGCCTTCGGATGCTGCAGCCACGCGCTCTGGCAGGGTTTCGTAATACGCAAACGTCTCCGGGGCTTCGCTGTTGTTCTCCACCAAGACGATCTCGTAATTGGTATACGTGGCCTTCTGGGCGATCGACATCACGCAGGCATCGAGCGTCTCAATGTGATCCTTGGTGGGAATCACAATGCTCACCAGCGGCGCAGGCTCCGGCAGCGCAAAGCGCATGCGGTAGACAAACGGCGTCTCGGTCTCCTCGACCGTTCCGCAAATGCCCAGCGCGTTAAAGTGGCGCTGCAGCGCAAGACGACCGGCTTCAATAGCATACGGCTTGCTATCGGCAGAGCCATCGGCGGTCGACCCCGGATGAACGCGCCAGTGATACAGCACGTGCGCAACATGTTCAAACCGCGCGCCCGCCGCAAGGCAGCGGAGCGTCAGGTCGTAGTCCTGGGCACCCGCAACGTCTTCTGGGGACGTGCCGATACGATCGATAAGCGCCTTCTCCACCATCAGGAAATGCGTCACGCAGTTATGGCTATAGAGCAAGTCTACATTGAGCTTGGTCTTAAAGACCGGCTGGCCCCACTCCCCCGTTTTCTGAAACATGTCCTCGTCGCAGAACAGGACCTGGGGACGCTCGCCCTCGGCAGCATTGTTCAGCGCGGCA
This sequence comes from uncultured Collinsella sp., assembly GCA_900544465.1. Lineage (GTDB taxonomy): Bacteria > Actinomycetota > Coriobacteriia > Coriobacteriales > Coriobacteriaceae > Collinsella. Next base: position 843 of record UQVT01000179.1, read on the forward strand.
ACATAGTGGAACAACGCGTCCGGCTCCAGAATGTCATCGTGGTCCAAGAACGCGATGTAGTCGCCCATCGCTTGCTCAATACCCGCGTTGGTGTTGACCACAATGCCGCCGTTGCCGGGCAGCCCAAAGCGACGAACGCGCTCGTCGTGGGCGCCTGCCGCAAGGTCGGCAACCGCATCCCATTCAGGTGAGGCATCCATAAGGAGCAATTCCCAGTTGTCATAGCTCTGGGCTAGTACCGAGTCCAGCAGCTCGCGCAGGTAGACTCGATCGGTCTTGTAGCACGGCACCACAATGCTCACGAGCGGCCTATAGGCAAAGGCCGCCGAAGCGACACGCTGGCACGCCAAATCGCCCGGCTTTGCGCGATGCTGCTCAAACCAACGTCGATAAGCTGCGTCGTCTGCACGCGCGTCCTTCATACGGTTCCAGCTGTCGTCGACCATGCCGTTGTACAGGCGACCATCCATGGCGCAAAACCCGCTCTGGATCTGCTCTGTGGGATCGCTCACAATCGCGACAAAATCTCGTATATCCTGAGGCATCTCAACGCTCAGAAACGTTTTATTGACGCGGCATCCGTCCTGCTGCGGCACATCGACCTGCGATTCAAACACATGCACGGTGACATCGATGGCATTCATATGCGTATCGAAGATCTGGAACTCGGGTGCGCACTGGGGGTCTCCCGCCCAGGTAACCTCATAGCGCCACACCGCGCCGGAGTCTGCCGGCAAATAGCGAATGGCATCGATCTCGTAGCGGCCGCAGCGCTCGCCGCGCTGCGCATCGCGGATGAGCGCACACAACGCAGGCTTTGCCTTGTAGTTAATCTTGGATTCCAGCTTAGCCATACGGCTATCGAGGCGAATGGATCCAAGCTTTTGGCCACTGGACGCAAAGTCGACGTCGGTCGCAGAGCCATCCAAAAACGGCAGCACTAAGACGGCGAGCTCGCGCTCATAGCCCGCAACTGAAGGGCATAGCGCCAACACGCGGCCATGATCGACCGGTAGCACCAACAACGGCACGCTGGCGCCATTGGTCGTCGCGTGGGCAAAAGCCCGGGAGCCCTCGCACTCAATAATCCCCGCGACATCCTCGCCGACAAAACGAAGCAGCACAAACAGGCGACCCTGGCTGCGGCAAAGCGCCAAACGCTTGATACTCATCTCTACACTTCTCGCTTTCCCAGGGCATTCGCGGCCATGCGCTTGCACGCGCCCAGGCGCCCAAACCTCAAGACGTCGTAATCGAACATGAGCTTTTTGCACGCACGAGCATTGGGAGCCTTGCTGGTAAGTGCCGCACGCACCATAGCGGCGACAGCAGGAGCGCATTGTGCGAGCGCGGCATCGCCACTTACAGCAGAGCCGTTAAGCACTACTGCCACGGCAGCGAGCACCTTGCCGCAGTCCGAACCCAGCAACCTGAGCGCATCATACAGCACCAGATCGCATAGGAAATAAGCCAGGTCCTCGGCATGCTGAGCATCGAGGCCGTCGCGCTGCCAGTCAGTCAGCACCGCGGAGTAAATCTTCACGTGCTCCAGCAGGCGCGTCTCGTCGTCGTAGCGCATGGTGTCCATGAGCGAACCCTTGCGCGCCACGCGATAGTCGTACAGCTTGTTGGAGATAAGCGCGGTCTTACGCGAACGACCGTACACGGCAAAGTCGAAGACCTGGTCCTCGCCATACTTGACGGTTTCGTCGAAAACGATCCCGTTATTGAGCAAAAACTCGCGCTTGCAGGCGGTACGCCATGCAAAGGGACGAGACGCTTCCTTAAACAGCAGGTCAGAGCTATAGCCTTCAAACGACACATCGCGCGGGCTCAATACATAGTTGAGCCACGGGTACCCCGCCTCCAACGGATACGGGTTCGCGCCAAAGGTCAAAACGTCGCAGCCCTCACGCTCAAAGGCGTCGACGATCACGCGGCATGCATCGGGCGTAAAGCGGTCGTCGGAATCTAAGAACGCGATGATAGGAGCCGTGGACGCGGTAATACCCGCATTACGCGCGCTCGACAGGCCGCCGTTCTCCTTATCGACCAGCGTAAAGCGCGCGTCCTTTTCGCAGTAGGCAGCCGCGATGTCGCGCGAGCCATCCGGCGAGCCATCGTTGACCAGCACGCCTTCCCAATCGGGCACGTCCTGTGCAAGCAGGGAGTCCAGGCACCAGGCCAAGCACTCCTCCACCTTATAGATGGGAACGACAACGGAAATCTTGGGGGTAGCCATGGTCACGCGCTCCTACTGTGCCGCCGGCACGTCGTCGGGATGCGGGTTATCGCCGTAGGTGCGCTGATACGTCAGCACGCGCCAGACCAGCGGCAGACCGCCGA
>UQVT01000180.1 GCA_900544465.1 uncultured Collinsella sp.
GTAATGCGGTGTGCCGATTCGTCGGCCATGGTCACCATGACAAAGATCATCGACAACTGCATCAGGCTCATGAGGATCTGGAAACCATAGGTGAAGATCGAGGAGAGCTGGCCCACGTCGAACAGCGTGCCCTGGCTCGTGATGATGAGTTTGGAGCCCAGGTAGATGATGACAACGAACGCGCCGTTGACGCAGATGTTCATCATGGGGTTGTTAAGGGCGAGCAGCTTCTCGGCGCGGGTGAAGTCTAGCTGGACGTCGCGCGCGGCCGTCGCGAACTTCTCCTTCTCAAAGTCTTCGCGCACGTAGCTCTTGACCACGCGCATGCCGGTGACGTTTTCCTCGACAGACTCGTTAAGGGCGTCGTACTTGTGGAACACGCGCGAGAAGATGGGGCGCACTTTAAAGATGATAAAGAACAACCCAAAGCCCAGTAGCGGAATGATGACCAGGTAGACCATGGCGACGCTGCCGCCCATGATAAACGCCATGGTAAAGGCGAAGATCAGCACCAGCGGCGAGCGCACGGCGATGCGGATAATCATCATAAAGGCCTGCTGCACGTTGTTGATGTCAGTGGTCAGGCGCGTGACGAGCGAGGAGCTCGAGAACTCATCGATGTTGGCAAAGCTGAACGTCTGGATCTTGTAGAACAGATCGTGACGCAGGTTCTTGGCGAAGCCGCAGCTCGCATGGCTGCAGGTGGCGCCGGCCGCGGCGCCAAAGACGAGCGACGTGAGCGCGATGAGCACGAGCATCCCGGATGTGGGCAAAAGCTCTGCCACGGTGGCGCCGTCCTTAATGGTGTCGATGAGGTTGGCCGTAATAAATGGAATCAGCATCTCGCAGAGCACCTCGCCAAGCACGAGCAACGGCGTGGCAACAGTGACTTTCATATAGTCGCGGATGCTGCCCATGAGGGTTTTAATCATCCAGTTCCTCCCAGGTTACACGGATTTTCTCGAGCATTTTGGCGAGCTGCTCGCGCTCGTCGCGGGTGAGGGCGCTAAAGGCATGCTCTCTAAAGTGGATACGGGCCGCCTGCTCAACGCGGGCCTTTTCCCAGCCGGCTTTGGTTAGGCGAATGATGAGCTGCCGTCGGTCTTTGGGATTGCGGCTGCGCTCGATTAAGCCGGCGCATTCGATCTTGGAGAGAATCTCGGATAGCGAACCGGGCTTGAGATCAAAGTGCAAGCCAAGTTCCTGCTGTGACATCTCGCCGTTTGGCTGCTTGGCGAGCAGGCAGACGATGGGCGCCTTTCCCGAGGTACCGCCACTGTGAAAGTGCATGTAATGGCCGCAAAATCCCAGACCACTCAGGATGCGCTTGGCGAGTTGGTCCTCTTTTGACTGAGCCTCGGGCTCGTCTGCCGGTTGCGAGGGGTCGCCGCCGGGTTCATGCGGATAGACGAGTGCTTCAACACACATATCGTTGCAGTGCTCCTTTCTTTAGTTAGGTAGAGTAATTGTTTTGTGCCTAACTAATCTAGGAGCGCATGAAATAAATGTCAAGGTACCAAATTAATTAGATACGGCGTTTCCCAAACGCCGCAACCGGCCGACGCTGCATTTTCGAAACCTGTCGGCAACAATGTGCCCTTCGTGGTGCTAGCGCTCGCCGGCAATCCTCCCTGCGCTACACTTAGTCGCACCATGGCGCCGTCGCGCCGCGCCCGACCCAAGGGGGACACTCATGAAGAACACTCAGCTGCTGCTGATCAACGATATGTGCGGCTACGGCAAGGTCGCGCTCTCGGCGATGCTGCCGGTGCTGTCGCACATGGGCTATCGCATCCACAACCTGCCGACGGCCCTCGTTTCCGATACGCTCAACTATCCCAAGTTCTACATCCACGACACCACGGAGTACGTGCGCCAGAGCCTCGCTATCTGGGAGGAGCTCGGCTTTGAGTTCGATGCCATCTCGACCGGCTTTATCGTGACCGAGGAGGAGGCGCGCATTATCTCGGACTTCTGCCACCGCCGCGCGCAAAAGGGCACCAAAGTGTTCGTCGACCCCATCATGGCCGACAACGGCAAGCTCTATGCGGGCGTGCCCGAGTCCACGATCGGTCTCATGAGGCACCTGCTCGAGTGCGCCGACTACGCGGTTCCCAACTACACCGAGGCCTGTTTGCTCACCGACACGCCTATCGTCGAGCAAATTACGCCCGATGAAGCCCGCGCCCTTGTGGACGCCGTGCGCGAGCTGGGTGCCAAGTCGGTGGTCATTACGAGCGCCGTAGTCAATGGCACGAACGCGGTTATTGGTTACGACCATGTGGCGGGGGAGTACTTTACGATTCCCTTTGAGCTCATTCCGGTCTATTTCCCGGGCACGGGCGACACGTTCTCGGCGGTGCTCGTCGGCCGCGTTATGGCAGGCTGGAGTCTGCAGCGCGCGACGTCCGATGCCATGCGCGTGGTGGCAGAGCTTATCGAACGCAATGCCGACCAAGAGGACAAATCGGCCGGCCTTCCCATCGAGGCCTGCCTGGATGTGGTTGACCATGAGTAGCGCCGACGAGAGCAGCAGCGAGCCTTCGGGCGAGAGCAAACCGCTCGGCGCTCCGCGCGGCAAGCGTCCGCGTATCCGCATTAGCTGCGTGGACCAGCTGGGGACGTGCTGCTGCCATCATGGTCACAAGCCGGGCGATGTGTTTGACTTTGACCGAGATCGCGGCAAGATGTGCGCCATGGCCTGCCATGTGGGCTTTCCCTATATCGATATCCTGCGCTATGGCGGAACTGTGCCTGGCAACGAGCCCGGTACGGCAAAGTTCTGCTGCCCCGAGGTCGATACGTTGAACGTCTGGCTTGCCGAGATCGTCGACGAGTAACCGAGAGAATGTGACAAAGGGACAGTCCCTTTGTCACATTCGCCGGTGGTGCCCCTTCTTTGTTGCTTATAATCTCAAATCTCTGCATTTCATCCGATTTTAGGTTCTAAAAATTCTGCGTTTCATCGATAATCAAGCATATTAAACTTTGCATTTCATTCGATGACACTGAGGAGAGAGCCTATGCTGCGCAGGAAAATAGCGGCAGAGCTGGAGCGTTGGTTGAAGTCTTCCGAGCAAAAGGCCTTGTTCATTACGGGTTCTCGCCAGATTGGCAAAAGCTATTCGATTCGCGCATTTGGCAAAGCCAACCATGCAACCTACATCG
>UQVT01000181.1 GCA_900544465.1 uncultured Collinsella sp.
ACGCTGCCGTCGCGCCACACAATGTCGCCCGGTGCAGCGGGATGTCCGCAGCGGCGCTCGATATAGCCCGCGTAGTCACCGTCTGGAATAAAGCAGATGTCCTCGCTTTCGGCCTTCTGGGCGTTGGTAAAGCCCTGTTCGGCGGCTATGCGGCGCACGTCGCGCTCTTTGTCTAGGCCTGCCAGCGGAAAGATCGTGTGCGCCAGGCGCTCCTGCGTAAGCGAATATAAAAAGTAGCTCTGGTCCTTTTTGGGATCTTCGCCGCGATGCAGCTGCCAGGTGCCGTCTACTGTCTGGCTTGTTTTGGCGTAATGACCCGTTGCGATGTAGTCGCAGCCCATGTCCAGCGCCGCACCGAGCAACGCGCCAAACTTTATGTGGCGGTTGCAGATGATGCACGGGTTGGGCGTCAGCCCCTCCTGGTAGGCGTTCACAAAGCGCTCGATAACGCTGTGGTCGAAGGTCTGCTGCAAGTCGAGCACATGGTGGGGTATCCCCAGACGCTCGGCGACGGCCTTTGCATCGGCGATGTCGCGGTCGACCTTACTCATGCCCGTGGCGGGATCGGGCGCGGGGCAGGTGAGGCGCATGGTGGCACCGACACATTCGTAGCCCTGGCTTTTGAGCAGGTACGCGGTCACGCTGGAATCGACGCCGCCGCTCATGGCGACGAGCACGCGCTTGTTGTGCATGGGGAGGTTCTCCTTGGTGGCATGTGGCCAAAAAAGAAAAGCGGCGCGGGAGGCTGGTTCCGCGCCGCAGACATTGTAGCAAGTTCGGGCGTCTCGTGGGACACCCTGATTGGATGGGCTCAGACTGCCGGGAGAGAGGAGACCGGCTCGTCCGTGGGCTCAACCTATGGGCGACAGGCCCTAGTCCTGGAAGAGCGCCGTGGACAGGTAGCGCTCGCCGGTGTCGGCAAGCAGGGCCACGATGGTCTTGCCCTCGTTCTCGGGGCGCTTGGCCAGCTGCAGCGCGGCCCACACGGCGGCGCCGGACGAAATGCCCACGAGCACGCCCTCCTTGTGGCCCACGGCGCGGCCGGTCGCAAAGGCGTCGTCGTTCTCGACGGGGATGATCTCGTCATAGACCTGGGTGTCGAGGACGTCGGGCACAAAACCGGCGCCGATACCCTGGATCTTGTGCGGGCCGGCTTGGCCCTTGGAGAGCACCGGGGAAGTGGCGGGCTCGACGGCGACGACCTTGATTTCGGGGTTCTGCTCCTTAAGGAACTCACCCACGCCGGTCACGGTGCCGCCGGTTCCAACGCCGGCGACGAAGATGTCGACCTCGCCGTCGGTGTCATCCCAGATCTCGGGGCCGGTCGTGGCCTTGTGGATGGCGGGGTTGGCGGGGTTCACAAACTGGCCGGCGATGATGCTGTTTGGCGTCTCCTTCTGCAGTTCCTCGGCCTTGGCGATGGCGCCCTTCATGCCCTTGGAACCGTCGGTGAGCACGAGCTGTGCGCCATATGCCTGCATAAGCTTGCGGCGTTCGACGGACATAGTCTCGGGCATGGTGATGATCACCTTGTAGCCGCGAGCCGCCGCCACCGAGGCGATGCCGACGCCGGTGTTGCCACTCGTGGGCTCGATGATGGTGTAGTCGCCGCCGCGCACGAGCTTGCCGGCCTTCTCGGCCTCGTTGATCATGTTCTTGGCGACGCGGTCTTTGACGGAGCCGGCGGGGTTGAAGTATTCCAGCTTGACGAGCACGCGGGCCTTGAGGTCCTCATCGGCCTCAAAGTGAGTGAGCTCCAGAAGCGGAGTGTGGCCGATAAGCTGATCGATGGACGTGTAAACATTGCTCATGATGAACCTCCAAAGTGTTCAAATGACTGGATACCGTGTGGTTTTACGGTGTGTGTAGCAACGAAACCCACAAACCTTATAGGTTGTTCGTTTTGCTGTTGGCAAGCATAGTAGACAGTAAAGCCTAGTAACGCAATAGGAAATAGAAGATTATTACGAGTCGATTAACCATCTTGACCGGAACGGGTATTTTCAAAACAAATTTTTCGGCTAGAATTTCTACGGACTAAATGACCGAAAGGCAGCACTATACATGTTGGTTTCTACTAAGGGCAGATATGCCCTGCGCGTTATGGTCGACCTGGCCGAGCACCAGGCAGCCGGTCGCATCCCGCTCAAAGAGATCGCGGCGCGCCAGGGGATTTCCGAGAAATATCTGGAGAACATCTTGGCTACGCTCGTGCGCGCCAACATGCTTTCGGGTATGCGTGGCAAGGGCGGCGGCTATGTGCTCACGCGCCCGCCCGAGCAGTACACGGTGGGCGAGATCTTGCGCCTGACCGAGGGCAGTCTGGCGCCGGTCGCCTGCCTGGATGGCGACTGCAAGGGCTGCTCGCGTTCGGATGAGTGTCCCACGCTCGACGTGTGGAAGAACCTGGACAAGCTCATCAACGACTACCTCGACGGTGTGACGCTCGATCAACTAGTCGCTCCCAACCATGGCTACGACTACGTCATCTAACCCACACCTGCATTTGGGGACGGGGTGGAAATGGTAGATTCTCTCGCCCTTTGAGACTTGAAAAATAAGAAGGCCGTCCATTTTTGCGATGGGCGGCCTTCGTTTTGGGCTGTTGAGACGGACACGGTCGGAATGGCCGTTTTAGTCCTCGGCGATGCTGTCGAGGATGCTGCGCGTGATGGACACCAGGATGCTGCCCATAAAGGCCGATCCAAAGCTGGCGATGGAGATGCCGACGCCCAGCAGGTTGACCGACAGGTAGCTCGCGAGCTCAAGCATAAAGCTGTTGACGACAAGCTGGAAAATGCCCAGCGTAATGATCGTGAGCGGCAGCGAGATGACCGTGAGGAACGGTTTGACGAACGAATCGACAATGTTCAGGAACAGTCCCACAAAGGCAAAGCAGACCCAGGTCTCGGCAAAGCCGAAGGGTTGGATACCGGGGACGAGGAACGTGGCGATCGCGATGGCGATCGAGGTGAAGAGCCAGTTAAGCATAAAGCGCATGGCGTGAATCCTTTCTTGCGCCGGGATTGCTGGCGTCGCGTGAAGCGGCTTGCGGCGGCGACCTGGATGGTTGCGCGGGCGCGCCGCGGTGTTTGGGCGCCCATTGTCTCAAATATTCGTGGAGCTTACGTGCGCATATGGTTTCTAAACGGC
>UQVT01000182.1 GCA_900544465.1 uncultured Collinsella sp.
CGCCCTGCTGGTTGGTGCCCGTATTGATCTCCCAAAACACGCCGTTGATGTCGTCGTCGAAATCAAACTGGCGTCCCTCGACAACGGCCAGCGATCCATCGGCCTCAACCGTGGCACTGATATAGGTCTGGGTCATGGAGTAGCCGTCGGCGTGCGCGGCGGCAGGCAGCAGCAACAACGCAAGCGCAACGAGCGCGCAGACGGAAGCGAATCGCGCAAACAGGCGGCGCTGCCGGCTGACTTTGGCGGCGAGGGTGTTCATAGGCACATCCTTTGTCTGTAAAACCAACAGCGCCATTGTCCCACGTTTGCGGGTACGCGTGACGAACATCTAGGCCAGCGGAGTATCAAACGGGACGAAAGTCACGCCCGCGGCCGGCACCTGGGGACGTTCCTTATCTGCCGGCAATCTGGGACACTCCTTGGCATAGCCCGCTCCGGCAATAAATACCACTTCATAGCTCCGTCACAGGTGTAGCGGCTTTGTGTTGCCGCACGCGCACTGATTGAGTCCGCGAGCAAGGGGCATAAAGCAGTTGAGCGAAAACGGTTTGCCCCTTTGCCGTTCGCTTGAGGATCATGTCCCCCTTTTCCGCGGAAACCCCGGCAGTTGCGAAGAGCTGCCGGGGTTTCTGTCGTTTGAGGGGTTGGGCTGGCGGGCGGCGATCGAGCTATCGAGCCGGTGGTCCGGCACGCGCAACGCGCGGCCTCGGCAACTTGCAGGCCACGGCAGCGTCTCCCCCACCGCGCCCCGCGCTATACTCGTCCGCATGGATATCAACGCATGCAACATAGCAACACACGCCGCGGACGCACCAGCAACGGCAGCGCCCACCCCCGTCGTGGGCCGCTTTGCCCCGTCGCCCTCGGGCCGCATGCACCTGGGCAACGTGTTCAGTTGCCTGTGTGCGTGGCTTTCGGCCCGCAGCCAGGGCGGCAGCATCGTGTTGCGCATCGAGGACCTGGACGATCGCTGCAAGCGCCCGGAACTTGCCGCCCAATTGATTGACGACCTAGCTTGGCTGGGGCTCGAGTGGGACGAAGGCCCCTACTACCAGCACGATCGCCTTGATCTGTACGAGGACGCCCTGCACCTGCTGCAGGGTGCCGGCCTCACCTATCCCTGCTTTTGCACGCGTGCCGAGCTCCACGCCGCGAGCGCGCCGCACACCAGCGACGGCACGCCCATCTACCGCGGCGCCTGCCGAGGCCTTTCTGCCGAGGAGGTTGCCCGCCGCAGCGCCCTGCGCGCCCCGGCCACACGCCTGCGCGTGCCCACCGTCGACGACCTCGCAGACGACGTGATCGAATTCGTTGACCGCACGTACGGAGCCCAATGCGAGGCACTCGCCACCGAGTGCGGCGACTTTTTGGTGCGCCGCAGCGACGGCGTTTTTGCCTACCAGCTAGCCGTGGTAGTCGACGACGCTGCCATGGGCGTCACCGAGGTCGTGCGCGGATGCGACCTGCTGGGCTCCACGCCGCGCCAGATCTACCTGCAGCATCTGCTGGGACTGCCCACACCGCACTACGCACATATTCCGCTGCTCATGTCACCGGACGGCCGCCGCCTTTCCAAGCGCGACCGCGACCTAGACCTGGGCGAGCTCCGTACCCGCTTTGGCACACCCGAGGCACTGCTGGGCTGGCTCGCCGGGCAAACGGGCATCGCACCGGACACCACGCCGCGTTCTGCCGAGCAGCTGGTCGATCACTTTAGCTGGGATGTCATCCGCGCACACCGGGAGAACATCACCATAACGGCCGAGTAGCCAAACGCCTCGCCCCTACGCGACATCCCAAGGCTGGAGTTCGTCGCCCAGGCGAACGATGCAGTCGTAGAGCACGGTATGGTGTTCGGCCGGGTTTGCATCCCGATGAAAATGCCCGTAGTACCAGCGCTTGTAGTCCAGACGGTCCTCCAGCTCGTCAAAAAACGTGGTGAGTCGATCGACATCGGGATAATTCCAGCCGGGCGCCGGATAGAGCGTGGGCGACAACATGCGCGTGGAGCAGGTGTGGGTGATCACGTAGTCGACCTTCCAGCCCACGCTGTCGAGCTTTGTCCGCGCCTCCTCAAAGTTGCGCTCGTCCGGCAGCTCCTGCGGCCACCAGCTGGAATAGGGAATGCGGTATTCCTTATCTACGCTCGTGGCACCGCCCATGGTAAAGATCGTTGAGCCGTCGAGCTCAAAAATCTCGCCGCGCGTCAGGCGTCGGATGGGCGAAGTGTCCGACAGGCGCTGCGTCAGCCCACCGTGCCACAACTCCATGGGGCGCTCCGCCCAATGGTCGAAGCGTTCGTGGTTGCCGTCGACGAACAGCACGGTATAGGGGCGCGACTCGAGCCACGCGATATCAGCGCACTCCTCGGCAGAGAAATCCCACGGAAAACCAAAGTCGCCCGCGACGATTAGATAGTCGTCGCCCGTCAGACCATCCCCAAGGTCCCAATCGCGCAGCTTTTGCATGTCGGCACCGCCGTGAATATCACCCGTCACATAGACCGTCATCGGATTACCACTTCCCTGTAAGTCGCTAGCCCACATTCTGCACGATCACTAAGCCAACCGTTCCAGCCCTTCCATCCCTTAGGGCTTACCCCTCGTTCTTCCATCCAAACGGGTCGAGCACCCAAAAGATCAAATCGAGCGCGCCACCGGTCATCATGGCGCCGGCAAGGGCCATGCAAACGTGCAGAGAGCTAGCACTTCGGAGCACGTCGAATGGCCCCAGAACAGCCAACAGCGCGACCGCTGCACCGGCTACGCACAGCGCAAGGCACGGCCCCGCGTCCTTGACGCACTTCTTTGCGAGATGCTTTGCGTTGCCACTCATTGGTATCGAGCTCCTTAGAGGGTCGTTGTTTGGGTACATGCCGCCGCGGCAGAGCAGGGCGGCAGGGTAAGTGTCCCATGCCGTGCGGACATCAATGGAGAAACCACCTGCTCGACCAACCCTTGACGCCGTTTTGCACCGGCATCCCATCCCCCGCTATCGAGGTCTAATCTTTTCACGAGAAGTGAACGGCTGTTTTAGACCCCTGAAACATCCGCATCTTTCGGCGGCAAAATCGCAGGATTCCAGCACCGAAACCGACGCTCCTATAAGTTGTCAATAGGCAGTTTGCGGGAGCGCTCTCTCCAA
>UQVT01000183.1 GCA_900544465.1 uncultured Collinsella sp.
ACGAGCAGCAAGATGACGATACCCTCGAGGAAGATAACGCTCATGGCCACGTGCCAGTCACCGCCGCACATGGTGGTGGCGATGCCCGCGATCATGGCGTTGATGCCCAGGCCCGACGCGCAGGCGAGCGGGCGGTTTGCGAAGATGCCCATGCAGATGGTCATGATGCCGGCGCCCAGGCAGGTGGCGCAGGCGAGCGCCCCCGCATCGATGCCGGCGCCCGAGAGCACCGCGGGGTTGACGGCAATGATGTAGGCCATTGCCAGGAACGTTGTCAGTCCAGCGCGAAGTTCGGTCCCGATTGTGGACTTACGCTCGCTGACGTGAAATAGTTCGTCCATGCATACCCTTTCCTTGTTCGGCCCCGAGTTTAGGCCAATTGACACGAACTCACTTACTATATCGCCTTTACAACCTTGCTGTTCCTCACATGTTGATGTTCGGCGCTTTGTAGCGGACGGGCGGTATTTTCCGTATGAAAATGTGTGGGTACCGTATACTTAAGCAGTTACAACGACCCCTATGGAGGAACGTATGATTAAAGAGCTCTGCCACGACGAGGCTATTCTGTCCCAGCGTTGCGAGGTCGCGACCGTCGAGGACGAGTCGGTGGCACAGGACCTGATCGATACCATCAAGTCGCTCGACGATGCCGGCTGCCTTGCCGCCAACCAGATCGGCGTCACCAAGAAGGTCTGCGTCTACCTGGACGATGCCGGCGAGCCCCATGTGCTCTACAACCCCCGCCTGGTGTTTGGCCTGGGTGCCAGCAAGATGGAGGAGAGCTGCCTGACGCACGAGGAGGTCACCAAGTCCACGCGCTACATCAAGTGCAAGGTTGCCTTTGACCAGATCGTCGACGGCAAGATGAAGGAGTGCCGCCGCGACTACGCGGGCTTTGAGGCACAGATGATCCAGCATATGATCGACCACTGTCTTGGAAAGTTGGTCTAAGGGGACCAAAGCACCGCACCTTGCCGCTCAATCGTCGCTCGCGTACCTTAAGTACGCTTCGCTCCTCTTTCGTGGCAATCTGCGGCACTTTGACCCCTTAGACGACCTGCGGGGTTAACTTGGTTGAGTTTATCCTGCTTGAATGGCCCGGGCATGACATTGTTGTCATGTCCGGGCTTTTGTGTTTAGCGCCTTTTTGTTTGGAGATAATGAAATTAGCAAGAACGTAAAGCTAGGAGGCGCTATGTGTACGAGCATTCGATTTACCGATAATTCTGGCCACATGTATCTAGGCCGCAACCTCGACTGGAGCTTTGACTACGGCCAACAGGTTCGCGTGATGCCGCGCGGGTTCTACATTCCGTATTCGTTTATCGACGACGCGACAGCGGCACACGCGGTGATCGGTATGTGCATCGATTACAAGAACTATCCCATGTTCTTCGACTGCGGCAACGATGCGGGCCTCGCCGTGGCGGGTCTCAATTTCCCGGGTTATGCCGAGTATGCCGAGGACCCTGTCGACGGCAAGACCAATATCGCAGCCTATGAGTTTCCCCTGTGGGTGGCAGCGACGTTCTCGACGGTCGATGAGGTCGAGGCCGCGCTGCGCGACACGGTGATTGTCGCCAAATCTGCCGGAGAGGGGCTGGGCGTGTCGCTGCTCCATTGGATTATCGGCGACAGCCAGCGTAGCATCGTGGTCGAGATGATGGCTGACGGCCTGCATGTATACGACGATCCGGTCGACACCCTTGCCAATCAGCCCACCTTCCCGTGGCACATGGAAAACCTGCGCACCTATATCACGGCCACAAGCGATTTTCCGCAGACGGCGACATGGCGTGGCGCCGAGCTCAAGCCCTATGGTGCGGGTGCCGGCATGCGCGGTATTCCGGGTGACTGCTATTCGCCGAGCCGTTTTGTAAAGGCGGCGTACCTCAATGCCAATTACCCGCAAAAGGAGAGCGAGACCGAAAACGTCGTCCGCATGTTCCGCTCGCTCGAGGGCGTGGTGATGATCGAGGGGGCGTCCAGGATGGGCGATGGCAAGTTCGAGAAGACTATCTACACCGGATGCTTTAGCGCGCGCACGGGCAATTATTACTACGCGATGTATGGGGATCCGTCGATTCGCTACGTGAGCCTGATGGATGCCGAGGGCGCGAGCCCCGATAGGCTCGTGGTTCCCGAGCCGCGTCGTTCGTAGCTCACCGGTCCGTTGCGACATAAAACGGCTCCGCACCTTTTATGAGATGCGGAGCCGTTGTCGTCAATGGCTGGTGGCGTGTTAGAAGTTGGCGTCGTTGAGCTGGGTGCTCTCGAGTCCGTCGAGTTGCTGTTGCTCGGGCGTATCGGCGACGCTCTCGAGCAGCTCGGTGGGATCGACGTTCATACTCTTGCCGGCCTCGTTGCCGTTGACCAAGTCGTCCGAGAAGATATCGACTTCCATTTCCTCGGCCTCTTCGATCTGAACCTCGAGCGGCACCTGGGTGCGCACGAGCTTAACGGCCGGGCGCATGCGGGCAAACAGTGGCACGTACTCGATGATGATGGCCGAGTTCTCGAGACCATACCAACGTGCCGGGCTTCCGCAGGCGCGGCGGACGGCGTACTTGATGGCCATGACGCGATGGTCGTTGCGGTTGATGTCCGTTTCGGGGGCGAGCATCTTGCGCAGCATGCAAAAACGGAAGTCGCCCACGTTGCCGCGCGTCTCGTAGATGGAGTAGGTGTGGTGCTGCGGTGGCAGCTCTCCCGAGGCCATCAGGTCGCCAACGATCTGGCGCAGGTAGGCGTTGATGCGCTGGTTGACCTTAAAACCCAGGTCCAAGCGCACGCGGAACAGGAAGTCTGTGCCAAAGGTCTCAACGGAATACTCGTGCGTATAGGGCTCGTCGGTAACGTGTACGTTGATGAACCAATATGCCTTGGCACGCTTGGGGTGCTTGTCCAAGATGGAGTAGAGCACGTCGCGGTCGAGCGTGAGCGGGTCGGGACTGTTGGTAAGGAACACCAGATTGTCGGCGAGCACGGGGTAGGTCTCGTCGTTGCGCAGGCGGCCGAGCTGGTCAATGTACTTGGAGACGGGCAGCAGGATCGTCTGCGTGCGCTCGATGGCGGTGCCGCGGCGCCACACGTACATAAGGCCAAACAGCAGCGCGGCCA
>UQVT01000184.1 GCA_900544465.1 uncultured Collinsella sp.
TGCGCGGGGCAGGCCGTCTTGCAGGGAGCGGTGCCGGACTCATGCGTCTCGATGCGGTTGTCGTTGCGGTAGTTGGGCGACCACTTGGTGTGGTCCCACTTGGTGGCATCGGGCAGCTCCTGGCGCGGATACTCGGGCACGCGGCCGCCGGCCTTTTTGCTGCAGAGCTTCTGGCCCAGTTTGGCGGCGCCGGCCGGACACACCTCAACGCAGCGACCGCAGGCCACGCACTTGTCCTTCTCGACCTTGGCGACATAGGCCGAGCGCGACAGGTTGGGCGTGTTGAACAGCTGCGAGGTGCGCAGGGCGTAGCACACGTTGACGTTGCAGTTGCAGATGGCGAAGATCTTGTTCTCGCCGTCGATGTTGGTGATCTGGTGCACAAAGCCGTTGTCCTCGGCCTGGCGCAGGATGTCGTAGACCTCGTCGCGCGTTACATAATGGCCGCGGTCGGTCTCGACCACATAGTCGGCCATATCGCCCACGGCAATGCACCAATCGGCGGGGTCGTCGGCGCAGCCCTCGCCCATCACGCGACGGCTCGCGCGGCAGCTGCAGGTGCTAGCGGCATATTTGCCATCGTATTTGTCGAGCCAATGCTCGATATGCTCGATCGGCACCGACGTGCTCGCGGCATCGATAGCCTTCTCGACCGGAATGACATGCATGCCGATGCCGGCACCACCGGGCGGCACCATCGGCGTAGCCTTGGACAGCGGTCCCTTGGACGCCTGCTCAAAGAACTTGGCATAGACCGGGTGCTCCTCGAGCTGGCTCACGCGCATGTTGAGGAACTCGGCGGAACCCGGCACCAGCATGGGCAGCACCCACTGCTTGGCGCGCTCGGGGTTTTCCCAGTTGTACTCGAGTAGGCCCGTGTAGCTCATGTCGTCGAGCATCTTCTCGATATCGGCCTCGGGCATGCCGGTGAGCTTGACCATCTCGGGCAGCGTATAGGGACGGCGCATCTTCATCTTGCAGAGCACTTCGGCCTGCTCGTCGGTTGCGGCCTCGGCAAACGACCAGTACTCGTAGCCCAGCAGCTCGTCGCGGTGCAACAGACGGTTGGTGCAGTGCTCGCACAGTTTGACGATGGCCTCGCGCGGATGCTCCGGTATCGGCAGCACGAACTCCGCGCCGATGTCGGGCTCGGTGTAGCTAATCCCCGGTCCGTTGAGAATCATGGTTGTCCCTTCTCTTGCCACAGCCCGGCGGGACCGCGGCGCCCCTCTTTTTTTGCAGGCCGGGCATGCCCCCATGCCGTTCACCCGCCATTGTTGACATTGTGTCAAAAATAGTATTGACGAACCGTCAACAATATTCAAGACTGTTAGGCGAACGGTCAGGCAAAAGAGGATGAAAGGCGGCAAAACATGGGCAACAACACAGCAGATACCTCTGTGGTCGATGCCGTTCCCGCATCCGATAGCGCGGCAAAGCGCCTGACGGGCGACGAACGCCGTCGCGAGATCCTCGATGCCGTGCGCACCGTAAGCTCCGAGCTGGGCGTGTCGCATCTATCCGTCTCGGCCGTGACCAAGCGAGCCGGCTGCACGCGCTCGCTGTTCTACCACTACTTCGCCGATATGGACGCCGCCGTCACCGCCGTCATGGACGAGGCAATCGACGGTTTTATCTCCGAACTCGAGCAGTGGAACGCCAACCGCATCGTCGGTGATATCGAGGGCGCACTCGACACCGTCGCCCCGCTCTTTAAGCGCCTGGTCGCCAGCGGCCATGAGCTGCCGAGCACGCTCACCTCGAGCAGCGGCGCGCTCTATGGCGGCTTTCTGCACAACGTGGTTCAGCGCGTGGCGCAATACATTTGCGACACCACCGTGGTGGATTTTGTCGCCCATCATGAGCTACGCATCGACCATGTCTACGAGACGTTCTACACCCTCATCATGGGGTTGTTGATGTATATCCGCACGCACCCCGATGTGCCCGACGAGACGGTCAAGGAAATCATCGCCTCGACACTCCACATCGAGGGCTATACCGCCAAGTATCCGGAGCGCAAGCCCCAGAACTGACGACATTTGGCCAAACTGCCCGCGATCAGAAGAGGGGCCGCGGGCGTGCGAAAGGAGAGCAGCATGCTGTTCGATGTTTGGGGTAGCGATACCCTTATCCACTGGGCCGGCTGGGCCATGGTCTTTATCGGCCTGATCGTGCTCAACGAGGTCGGCCGCCGCACCAAGCTAGGCGCGGCAATCATCTTTGGCGTGGCTCCGCTGGCCATGACCATCTACTGCGTCGCCATCGCCGTGGGCGTTTCGCAGGGCGCCGAGTGGGCGCTCACCAACCCCACCCATGTGTACCAGAACAGCTGGTTCCACTACGCCAAGGTATACGCGGCGCTGGCCGGTTGCTGGGGCTTCATTGCCATTAAGTACCAGTGGGGCAAGATCGGCAAGGCGCATTGGTTCCGCGCGTGGCCGTTTGTGATCGTCGCCATCAACATCATGATCGCCGTCGTGTCCGACTTCGAGAGCGCCTATCACTTCTTTGTCCTGGGCGAGTCCACCTGGGTCACCTCCGAAGGTGCCACGCAGCTGGCCGGCTGGAACAACGTGTTCAACGGCATCGCCGGTATCATCAACATCTTCTGCATGACCGGTTGGTGGAGCGTCTACGCCTCCGAGGATCAGACCGACATGCTGTGGCCCGATATGACCTGGGTCTACATTATCGCCTACGATATCTGGAACTTCTGCTACACCTACAACTGCCTGCCCACCCACTCCTGGTTCTGCGGCTTTGCGCTGCTGCTGGCGCCCACCGTCGCCGCCTTTATCTGGAACAAGGGCGGCTGGATCCAGAACCGCGCCTTTACGCTGGCCATTTGGTGCATGTTTGCCCAGGTGTTCCCGTACTTCCAGGAGGAGTCCATCTTTGTGACCCACTCCACGCTCGACCCCGGCGCCGCTACCGCGGTCTCGATCGCCGCGCTGATCGCCAACGTCGCCGCGATCATCTACATCGCCTACCGCGCCAAGAAGCTCGGTCGCAATCCCTACAAGCAGGATGTCTTTGAGGGCACCAGCGATTGGGAGAAGGC
>UQVT01000185.1 GCA_900544465.1 uncultured Collinsella sp.
GAACCTCCAGTCCGGACCGCTTCACGGTCCAACTTTCTGTCCGCACCCCCAAACAAGAACTATTTCACCGCAACTGACGGGGGCATCCGGAAGATCGACCAGAAACGAGGACCCGCCATGATGGCAGACCATAAATCGGTGACCCGTATGCTCAAGACAGCGCGCGGCCAGATCGACGGCATCCTGCGGATGGTCGATGAGGACCGCTACTGCGTCGATATTTCCACGCAGCTCATGGCCACGCAGGCGCTCATCGCGCGCATCAACGCCGATGTGTTGAAGGCGCACATCGAGGGCTGCGTCGCCTCGGCCATCGAATCGGGCGACGAGGAGCTCAAAGCCGCCAAGCTCGCCGAGATAGAGCGCGTCGTCGACAAGCTCGCCAAGTAATTGGTGCATTGGGGACAGGTACGTTTGCACCACCTTGGTGCAAATTAACCTGTCCCCAATGCACCAAAAGGGGTATAAAGGCGTGCAGCATATCGAATGAAAGGCAATTCGCATGAATGACTTTATGAAGGGTCGCAACGGCGCCGATGAGCTCACCATCGTGCTGGGCTTCATAGGAATTATTTTCGCGATGGTCGGATCGATGGCCCACCACCAGTGGCTCAGCTGGATCGCCATCGCCGTAATCGTACTCGGCGTGCTGCGTGGCCTGTCCAAAAACATCGACGCCCGCCGCAAGGAAAATGATGACTTCGTTGCCGCGACTGCCAACGTTCCCTGTCTGGGCAAGTTCGTCGCCAGCCTGGGCGGCGGGACCGCGGCTGCCAACGCCTCGCGTGCGGCCGGCACCAGCAAGGAAGACTTTGAGCGCGCCAAGCGAACGGCCAAGAAGATGTGGAAGGGTCGCAAGACCACGGCGTACCTCAAGTGCCCCAACTGCGGTCAGATGCTGTCCGTCCCCAAGGGCAAGGGCAAGATCCGCGTCACCTGCCCCAAGTGCCACGCCAAGATGGAAACCCGCTCCTAGCGCCCGCACATGGGACAAATGCATCAGAAGTGTTTGTCCTGCATCTTACATATTTGTCGATAAAAAAGCCGAGGCCTCATGTTGAGACCTCGGCTTTTTGCATGGGGCGACAGCATGCGACGGTGAAGCTGTCGTTTCCGTCACACCAGCGCTTACGCCACGCCATCGCGGGCAAGCTCCTCGGCCAACGCCTCGGCAGGCATGGCCATAATCGCGTCGAGCTCGGCGTCCACCTCGGGAATACGCTTCACCTTGAGCTTGCGCACCAGATCGCCACGGCACATCACGTGCATCGGCTCACGCAGGGCACACAGATCATCCAGAGGATTCTTACGCGTCACCAGGATATCGGCTGCCTTGCCACACTCGATTGTGCCGGTCTCGCCACCCAGGCCCAGTAGCTCGGCATTGACCTGCGTAGCCGTATGCAGTGCGAAGGCGTTGCTCACGCCCACGTACTTGGCAAAGTAAGCCACCTCGCGCCACATGTCGTACTGCGTCACGAACGGGCAGCTCGAGTCCGTGCCCAGGCCCACCTTAACGCCGGCTTCCAGCGCCGCGCGAGCGCTCTCGATAATGCCCGAGCACACGATGTCACCGTTCTTCTTTTGCGTGTCGGTCGAATGGGTCTTTTCCGGATCGAGCAGTACAAACGGCAGTGCGGGGCTGATTGTGCAGGTCACGCTCGGCGCGCGTCCCTCGAGCTGTGTTCCCGCGGCGCCGCGGTACAGCTCCAGGATCTCGGGGGTCATCGGAGCGCCGTGCTCGATTGTGTCGACGCCGGCCTGAAGCGCGGCCTTCACACCTTCGGTGCTCTCGACATGGGCCATGACCGGAAGGCCAACCTCGTGCGCCGCCTTGCACGCCGCCGCGGCAACCTCCACCGGCATACGCAGCACACCCGGCTCGCCCACCTCGGTCGCATCGAACACACCGCCCGTTACGAACAGCTTAATGACGTCGGCACCGCGCGCATACAGGTCGCGCACCTGTTCGGCTGCCTCGGCGGGACTGTTTGCCACCTGGGCGAACAAGCCCGCGCCATGGCCGCCCGGCACCGTGACGCCCGTTCCCGGCGCCACCAGGCGAGGACCTTGATACTTGCCGGCGTCGATGGCATTACGAACGGCGATGTCGGCAAACAGTGGGTCGCCCGCGCCGCGCACCGTGGTCACGCCGCTTACCAGTTGTTGTTGGGCGCTGCCCTTAAGAATATGGCGCACGATGGCGCGCCCCACGGGATTATCGAGCTTCTTCATCAGCGCGCCCGCATCGCCCGCCGAAACCGGCTTGCCCGAACCGCACAGATGCACATGCATATTGATGAGACCGGGCATGAGATACGCACCTGCCAGGTCGATGACCTCGGCACCTGCAGGTGCCTGCGCCACAGCACTCGGACCCATCCACGTGATGACACCGCGCTCAACAGTCACGGCCATATCGGGCTGCGGCTCCATATGCTCCGAGCCATCCAAGACGGTCGCATTGATAAACAACGTGGGACGATCGGCAGACGCCATATCGAGCTCCTCCCTCACGATTAACATGAACATTTGTCCATTATCACCTAATGCAGCGACCTAAAGTCGAGCATATCGGTTAACGGAGGGAAGAGGGGATGTGGGGGACGGAATACGTTGCAGTCCCACCCCACCGACAACAGGGAAATGTCTCGATCTGTAACAGGTACAGGGTTATTGGGCCCCTTGATGTTACAGATCGAGACATTCGGTCGACGTTTCACCGGCTTGTCTCGATCTGTAACAATTACGAGCTCAAATAACCTCTAAACGTTACAGATTGAGACAAAACCTCTCAGCGCCCATACCACTGACGTCTCCACTCCTCAGCCAAATCGGGCCGTCGCGGAATACCCGCCAGCCTCATCTTCTCAACCAGCTTCCCCGGATTCTTGAGCTCATCAAACGTAAACCGAAGCACCTTGTGCCCGAGCATTGTCAGATGGGACTCCCGTTGACGTTCTGCCACGAATGGGTCGACCGACTCCCGGCCCTCGCCGTTCTGCAAGG
>UQVT01000186.1 GCA_900544465.1 uncultured Collinsella sp.
GGCGCGCCTCGAAAGCGAAGCCACGGCCAAGCTCCAGCAGGAACTTCTGAAGATGTGTGATGAGCGCCTGCTCTAGATCGCTCTCGCGAAACGCAGTATCGTCCGAGAAACCTAAAAACTCCAGTACATATGGATCGCGGATGATATCGTCGGGGCGACGAGCCGGGGCGCTCTCTTGGATTTCCTGGGTGACGGCTTCCTTGTCCTTGCTGGCAAGCAGGCGCTCGCGGAACATGGTGTTGATCTGACGCTCGAGCTGACGCGTGCTCCAACGAGAATCGGCGCATTCGTTCATGTACCAGGCGCGAGCATCAGGGTCGGGAATGCGCATCAACCTGCGGTAATGAGTCCAGCTCAATTCGCTACGCAGTGCGTCGCGAATTGGAAACGCAAGAAAGAACTGACGCATATTGCGAAGGTTTGCGATGCCAAAGCCTCTTCCGAAATCCGCGGTAAGCCTTCTGGAGAGGCCTGCAATCAATGCCTCTCCATATGCTGCGCGCTCCTCTCCGCCCTGCTCATCAACAATGCTCTTGCCGATCTCCCAATACGCCTCAGCCATCGCAAAGTTAACGGCGGTATAGGCCTTGTCGCGAGCGGCGTTGAGAATCGAGGAAACCTGCTTGTAAAAAACTTCTGGCACGATTACCGATTCTCCACGGTTTACCAGTTCGCTCATCACTGTCGCCCCACTTTCCTCTTGTGGAATGCATCTTTATCGCATTTAGTTTAAAGCCTCGCGCGGACACGAATTGCTGTGCTGTCTGGCACCTTCGCATGGGAGCCTTGCGGTGACTAAAATGTGGCCATAGAGGCAGTTTTAGCGAACCCCGCGGGAGTGACGCGCATGGATAACAACACTTTGCTGTTCCAGGACAAAGGTTCGGGCGGGTTTAAAGACGTCAGGATTTACCCCAACCGCATCGAGGTGCTCAAGAAGGGCACTTTCGGCGGCAAGCATATCGAGATTGTCTACCTTAAGGACATTACGGGGTCAGCAGGATCAAGGGCCGCGACGTTTTCCTACGTAACAGGCTGTTGACTGCCTGTGTCTTTAGTCTGAGCAGCCGCTCCCAAGCTCAGGAGTTCGTGAATGCGCTGAACATGGTGATGTAGCCGATAACGGTGTTCGGGCTAAGGTAAAAATCGGGGCGCAGAACGGTATTCTGCGCCCCCCCAATTGAGTCGATGTGTCTAAAAGGCGGGCTTGCCTATTCGCTGTCGTCCCCAACGTTTTCGCGGTCATTGGCAAGCATCGCCGCGCCGGCGACCGTTGTCGCCATGGCGGCAGCGGCGAGCCCGGCGGCAATGCCGGAGCCGTCGCCCGTGTCGGCGAGTTTTCCGCCCGAGCCCTTGCCCTTGTTGTCCTTACCATTCTTATCAGCGCTGCCTGCGCTGGAACCCGTGCCGCTGCCGGTGCCGCCTGCACTGTCCGAGGCCGCTACGGTAAAGTTTGCGGCTCCGTCGCTGGCGAGCGTGTAGTTCTGCGCCGCGTCGCCCAACAGACCTTTCGCACGCACCCAATACGTCCCCGCGGCAAATGCCTCGCCCTCGGCCATTGCCGTGCCCGGAGCGCCGTCCGCGTCGTGCACAAACTCGAGCTGGGCGGTGCAGGCGTCGGTTTCGAGCTTGCCCTCGAGTGATGCCGCAATCTTGGCGCGCACGTCTTCGCCGGCCTTAAGGCCTTCGAGTCCCTCAAAATGGGGCGTCAGCGCGAGCGGATCGATATCGATGGGCACGAAGCCCTGCAGTCCTGTAGCGGTCTCGTTGCCCAGGGCGTCGACATCCACGTATTCGATGGCAAACGCGCTGCCAGAAGCGGCCACGTTGAGTACGTTGCTGCTGTTAACGAGGCGGAAACGGCCCTCGCTAACGGTCTTGCCATCCTGGAATGAGGCATCGCTCAGCGAGTCGCCGTACGTCATGCGCATGCGGGTCGGGAGATAGTACGGGAGATAGTACGAAGCTGTCTGCTTGTGCTTCGTATCGTAATTGCGCTGGTAGATGCTCCGGGCCAGCGCCGCATCAACAAAGTCGGATGCGATGATGCCAATGTGCTTGAGGTAATCTGACTTTGTATCCTCGATGCCGCTGGGATTGATGTACGGGCTCTTATACAGATGCTCGTTGACTACTCGTGCCGAGGTAAAAGGATTGCCTCCGTGCGACAAGCCCGTGCAGCTGGTGTAGTTGATAGACCAGCAACGCTCCAGGACTTTCTCCTTGGCCCCGTTATCGTCCTCGACATCTACCTCGTTGCGCGTGCGCCCGGTCGTTTCCTTCAGCGCATTATCGACCCAGCTGAGCTTGTCGGTTCCCGTGAGTTTGTACTTGTCCTGGGCATATACCTTGGTGCAATAGGGCTCTTCATTGCCCGTTTCCCCTATGGCTTCAAAGCCCTGCGCGTCTTGGACGAGGCACATGGAACTGCTGTCGGTGTGCGCTGCGATTTTCTTATCCCATTCGGTGAGGTCGAGTCCCCACGTGTGGCCGCTTACGCTGTCGCCGTCGAGTCCAAATCGACGTAGCAGGACGATCTTTCCGCGCACCTCGCCCAGTGTGGGAACGCGGCTCGACGTATAGAACAGTTTGGGGTTGTCGTCCAAAACCTTGGCGAAAGCCGTCGTAACACTTTCGTCGGTAGCCTCGTCGTTGCCTCGTGATACAAGCATGATGAGCGCTTCTGTCGGGTTTTCGTTCAAAAACGTTTTGAAGTAGCCTATGACATCGGAAAGATGCAAAAAGTACGCGTCTTTTTTGAGCAGGTAGTACATCCCATGGTCGATGCCAGGGTTGTCGCCCTTTCCGAGACGGATATCAAAATAGCGAATGCCTTCGAGCAGCTGCGTGGGAATGTAATCCTGCTGGCATTTTACTTGCGAGGATTGGGGCTCAGTGTCGTTGTCCACGCTGCAGGTGCCCGAATCGTGCGTACCCGGGATGCTCAGCTCGTCGAGGAACTTGTTGT
>UQVT01000187.1 GCA_900544465.1 uncultured Collinsella sp.
CATGGCGTTCGACTTTAAGAAGGAATGCAAGGAGCTCTACAAACCTGCAAGCAAGCCGAGTATCGTAACTGTCCCGCCTATGAGCTACGTTGCCGTTCGCGGAAAGGGCGACCCAAATACCGAAGGTGGCGAGTATCAAAACGCCCTGCCGCTGCTTTACGGCATCGCCTATACCGTCAAGATGTCGAAGAAAGGCTCAAGGAGTATCGAGGGCTATTTCGACTTTGTGGTACCGCCGCTCGAGGGTTTCTGGTGGCAAGAATCCCCGAGCGGTGACATCGATTATGTACGCAAGGACGATTTCAACTTTATCTCGTGCATCCGCCTGCCCGATTTCGTCAGCCGAGATGACTTTGACTGGGCAGTCGCGGAAGCCACGACCAAGAAGAAACTGGACTTTTCCGCCGTTGAGCTGCTTAAAGTTGACGAGGGTCTCTGCGTTCAATGCATGCACACCGGGCCCTACGACAACGAACCGGCGACCGTAAACGCTATGCATGAATACATGACCGAGCAGGGCTATGTCCCCGACTTCTCAGACTCCCGTTTACATCACGAAATCTATCTCTCCGATCCACGCAAATGTGCACCGGAGAAACTTAAAACCGTGGTTCGTCATCCTATCAAGCGCGCTGAATAGCGTGGAGCGTCATTTCACGCGCCAGGTTTTAAACCAGCCAACCAGCCGCCTCCTAGGCCGTCCGGTAATTATCTTGACGCGGCCCGTCGCATCTAATAAGTTTGTTTTGCTAAAGCTGGAAAGCCTCTCAACGATGCGCAACTCCAGCTCTTTTTATATCAAGAGGCTTAAATGAAATACCAGAAGTCGTGGATATCCATCAACGAACAGATGGCACTATTGACAGAAAACAAGGGTCTTAAGTGCTCTGATCAAAGCGAACTCGAGCGAGCTTTGGTCGAAGTCGGCTACTACAGGCAAAGCACTCGAACGCTACTCCTCGTACGCGCCCTCAAGCCGCAGCAGCCACTCCTTACGGTCGAGGCCGCCGGCATATCCGTTGAGCGATCCGTCGGCCGCCACCACGCGATGGCACGGCACGATAATCGAAATGGGATTACGCGCGACTGCGGCCCCCACGGCACGGGGAGACACAACGGGCGTTTCATTTCCCGGTACACGATGTCGAGCCGCAACACGCTGGGCGATCTCACCATACGTAGCAACCTCGCCACGCGGAATAGAAAGCAGCTCGTACCAAACTTCACGCTGAAACGCCGTGCCAATCAAATGCAACGGCGGCGTAAACCGAGGTTCCTGCCCTGCAAAATAAGCATTCAGCCAAGCCCACGAACGCTCAAGCACCGAAGACGCCGCACCATTTGCAGGACTCACCGACGACATGCCGCCAGCACCAGAAACTGCATCGGCGCCTTCAACATGTTCGGGATCTTCTTTGAGAAGCGTGGAGCCAAAATGCTCCTGCCCCTCAAACCAAAGCCCCGTCAGACCGCGGCCATCAGCGGCAAGCAAGATTTCGCCCAAAGGCGAAGCAAACGTCGTCGTGACCACCGGCGGCTCCTTTCAAAACTCCGCACCATAATACCGCGAATTGTGCAGACAACCCCAATCGACCCCAAAGTCACCCAAGGCAGCAGGCGCGAAGCGCCGAGGCCGCCGCCGGGACCAGGGCCCGCAACAGCCACGTGCCTCCACATCAGCCCCAGCGGCCCCAACCGACAACGACCCCATCGCAGGCCGCTCGCAGCAGCGTCACCGCAGGCGGGGGCCGGGCTTAGTTTTCAGAACACTCCGCACTGATATTTTCTGTATTGAAGACGTCGATGATGCACCCGTATACCATTGACGTCGACACCATCAGATGCGGACCGCGCGGTGACCCCACATTCCGCTGGCGCCCACAGGGCTGCCCTCGTTTCCTGACATGTCCCGCGCGGGCCGCGGCGAGCCGAGACCGCCGCATGACCTAATAGGAGCATGGAGCGATACCGCGGACCCGAACAACCGCATTCTATCGCGCCCCGTCAGTGTGCCGTCTGCCCGGTCCAGGCGAGCACGGAAAGAACGGAGCGAGACATGCAAAACGAATCGATACCCGACGCCCGCGGGCCGGTCTTCTGCGGGGTCGACACCCACGCCGACTCGCACTGGCTGTACGTCCTGGACTGGAGGGGCCGCAAGGTCCTGTCCCGCCAGTTCCCCGCCGACGCGGCGGGCTACGAGGCGCTCGCCGGGGCGATCGCCGCGGCCGGGGAGCCGGCCTGCATCGCGATGGAGGGGACGTCGTCCTACGGGGCGGGCCTCAACCCGGGCAGGCTGCGCTCCGAGGCGTCGTTCGCGGCGATATGCGCCTGCCCCATCCCCGCCTCGAGCGGCAAGACCGTGAGGCACAGGCTCAACAGGGGCGGCGACCGGCAGGCGAACAGCGCGCTGCACGAGATCGCGAGGCAGAGGGTCATGCGCGACCCCGAGACCGCCGAGTACGCCGAGAGGGCCAGGGGGCGGGGAAAGAGCGACAGGGAGGTCATGAGGTGCCTCAAGCGCTACGTGGCCAGGGAGGCGTACCGGGCGCTGATGCGCCCGCACGAGATCAGGAGGCCCGAGGACGCCTCGAAGCTCGTGGCGGCCAGGCGCGCGGCGAAGGTCAGCCAGGTGAGGGCGGCGTCCATACTGGGCACCAGCGAGAAGTACATCTCGATGCTGGAGAGGGGCCAAAGGGAGCTCAAGCCCATAAGGAGGGCCTACGAGGCATGGGTCGAGGCCGGACTTCCGCTCGATTGGGACAGGCAAGCCTTCGAGGCCGAGCGCAAAATGGATTCTAAAAAACACCTTGCCAAATAGGAGCGCCACACATGGTCGAGGACGTTCTGAAAACTAAGCCCGGCCCCCGCCGGACAGGTCCACCGCTACTCGCAGAGCAGCTTAGCGATCTGGACGGCGTTGGT
>UQVT01000188.1 GCA_900544465.1 uncultured Collinsella sp.
CCGCGACGTAGGCCAGCAAGAAGTTGACCACGATGTCGCATGAATCCTCGTCGAGTCCATTGGTAGGCTCGTCGAGTACTAGGATATCGGGGTTCATAGACACAACCGCAGCCAGCGCCACGCGCTTCTTTTGCCCACCCGAAAGCTGATAGGGCGAGGCATCGACCAGATCGGCAACCTGGAACAGTTCCATGGCATCGCGGACGCGGCGCTCGAGCTCGTCTGACGGCAGGCCCATCTGAGCCGGGCCAAAGGCGACTTCCTCGCCCACGGTCGCACAGAACAGCTGGGCGTCAGCGTTTTGGAACACAAAGCCCACGCGTTGATGGAAGCGCTGCGACCGCACGGGATCGGCGAGGTAAGCCGCATCGACCATTTCGCCATCGAACAGATACGTACCCGTGCTGGGCACCTCAAGTCCGTTGATAAGCCGCATGATCGTCGTCTTGCCGCAGCCGTTGGGACCGAGCAGGGCAACGAGCTCGCCGCGATTAACCTGCAGTGACACGCCATCGACCACCATATGCCCTGCATAGGAAAACACCACATCGCGCAGCTCAATGAGCGGTGCTGCACCGGCACCGCGCGCGTCCCTAACACCCGCAGGGCTATTTATCTCGATTGCCAAAACGTTGCCTTTCCCTATCCGCATCGGCCGCAGCGACCGTGCTACAGCGCCGCACACAGCGCCGACAGCAACAGCACGATCCCCGCATAGACCGCATCGCGCCAACTCAGACTGCTCCGGGCAGGCGCCGGATACGCGCCGGCAAACCCACGGCAGAGCATGGCCTCGTCCATCGCGCGGCTGCATTCCATCGCCTTGATAAATGTCATGCCCATGATACCCGCCACCGAATCGGTGCGCGAAAAACCCGCAGGCGCGCGGCCCACACTGCGAAGCATGACCGATTCGGTGAGGTCGTGCGCCGTGCGGCCGAGCACCTCAATGTGCTTGAGCGCCATGTCAAACGTAAAGATAACTTCGTCGGGTAGATGCAGCATCTTGAGCGCCGCCGACATACGACTCCAGGTGAGCGTCCACGAAACACCCAGCACCAGCGACACGTTAACGAACGTCTTGAGCGCGATCTTGAGCATGGCGATCGTGGCGGAAGCGCCCAGCAGCAGGGCCGGCAGCGCCAAGACCACGGCAAATCCCGCGGCGGCGAGCGCCGGCATAAAGGTCGCCCGCAGACCGCGCACGGGGCGCGCGGCGATCAACACCAGCGCGATCGCCGCCATCAGCATCAGGTACAGCGGGCTTTGCGTCAGACACACGCACAGGATACAGACGAGCATGCCGAGCAGGCGCACCGGCGCCGAAACGGAAGAAAGGGCGCGGTCGATGATCGACCCGCCCTCGTGTGCGCCGCCGCCCAGGCGAACCCGCTCGAGCAAGCTCGCCAGGTGCAGGACGTTCTTTTGCATGACGCGATGCCGAGCGCCCGTGGGCTCGTATCGCTCTTGGGCCGCGAGCCAGCTAGGCAGCTCGACCGTTTGCATGGGACCCGCTTTCCTTTGCCGTCAGCGAAACAAGACGGAATACGATGGTGAGCACCGCCACGCCAATCACGCCGGACAGGATATACATGGCAGCCTGACCGGCAAAGTCAAGGCCCTGCTCCTCGGAATAGGCCTGCAGATAATCGCCCGTGGGCAGGACATCGGCAAAGGTCGGAGTATCGAGGCCAACCGAAGTCTGCAGACTGTCGTCACCAGCCTCCTGAACGGCGGTCGCGGCGCCCTCGGCGTCCCACTCGCCCCATGCGTCACCCGTGGCCAGCAGGCCCAGCGGCGTGGCCACGACAAGCACGGCGACCAGGATGAGCGTGGGGACCAGCGAGGTCTTCTTGGCGGCTGCGCCCTCGGCAGTAAGCTGTCCATCGGCGGCTTCGGGGCCGACGATAACGCCCGGCGCCGTCTTCTTGATAAAGCCGTAGATCGCGGCAGTCGCCACGCCCTCGACCACACCGGCTACCAGCATGTGCGGAATCAACATGGCCGGAATGGAAACAGACAGCGGGAAGGGGCAGTATAGCGGGGCACCCGAGGCGTTGGTGAAGAGCATCGGCTGAATGCCGAACTCGATGGCAGCGCACAGGGCAGCCACGCACAAGCCGATCCAGCCGCTCACGATGGCAGAAACCGAAGTGCCCCAGCTCTTGTCGTGCAGGCGGCCGTTGAGCGCACGGAACACGATGGCTGCCACAAACGGCAGCACAAATGCCATGTTAAAGCAGTTGGCTCCAAAGGACAGGATGCCGCCGTCGCCAAACAGCAGCGCCTGCAGTGCCAGTGCGACCGAAACCGCAATGGCCGCGGCCTCGGGGCCCAGCAGCAGCGCGATGAGTGCACCGCCGACGGCGTGACCCGTGGTGCCGCCGGGCAGCGGCACGTTAAACATCATGAGCAAGAAGGAGAACGCAGCGCAGATGCCCAGGAAAGCCATGTGCTCGCGATCGAGCGTGGCGCGTACCTTTTTGATGCAATGGACCCAAACGGGCACCATCGCCACCGCCATAACGGCATCGGTCTGCGGGGACAGGTAGTTATCTGGAATGTGCATATACGCCTCCCGGTTATCGACGCACAGAATTGCAACGCCGCTTGAATCACCTTGTCAGTGTTACGCATTGTCAGATTCGTAACACGCCGCGGGCTATCATAGCAAAACGGCGCACTGCCGACAAAGCAACACGCCGTTATGTAATGCGCGTGTCATATATGAAGGCTCAACGGTGCCTTATACCGAAAACAGCAGTCACGTAAGACTCGGCGGCAGCCGACGCTGGTCTATATCCGGCGCAGGACCTAGCCGCGGACCTCGCCGTTTACGCCCTTGCACACCTTGGTGACGATCTTCTG
>UQVT01000189.1 GCA_900544465.1 uncultured Collinsella sp.
CCCTTCTCCATGGAGCAGTCCGAAATGCCCAGCGTCACAAAGATGCGACGGAGCTTCTCCATAAACAGGCGGGCCTCCTCGGGCGTGCGCAAGTCGGGCTCAGTCACGAGCTCAATCAAAGGCGTGCCGCAGCGGTTGTAGTCGACGAGCGACTCGGCCGCGGCGGTAATGCGGCCCTCGGCACCGCCCACGTGCACCATCTTGGCGGCGTCCTCCTCCATGTGGATGCGAAGGATACGGATGGGCACCGTGTAGGAACCGTCCTCGCGACGCTCGGGCATCTGCAGGTTGGACGCGTCATAGCTGGCCAGATGGCCGGCGCGCTGGTTGCCCTCGCGCATGGTCGACGTCATGGACGTGGACAGGCCCTCGGCGTTGGCCGAGGCGCTCGCCAGGCTCTGGGCCTCGGCCTCGCCAAATGCGCAGTCGGGGCGCTCGGCGGCACCGCGACCGGTCACGTCCAGGTCCAGGTGACCGTACATGGCAAAGGCGACCGGGCCCTGCGTGGTCTGGAAGTTCTTGGCCATATCGGGATAGAAGTAGTGCTTGCGGTAGAACATCGAGTGGCGCTGGATCTCGCAGTTGGTGGCGAGACCGGCCTTGACGATGCTCTCGATGGCGCGCTTGTTGGGCACCGGCAGGGCGCCGGGCAGGCCCAGGCACACCGGGCACACGTTGGCGTTGGGCTCGTCATCGTGGCTGAGCTTGCAGTTGCAGAACATCTTGGTATCGAGTGCGGTGAGCTCGGTATGGATCTCCAGGCCGATCACGGCCTCCCAATCCTGCAGGACCTCGGAAAGCTCCTTCATTACAGCTCGCCTCCCTTCCCGGCAAAATCGGGCGCGACGGAAAGCGCGGGCGCACCCGTAGCAGCATCGGCAAAGCCGCGCTCCAGGGCGCGGGCAAACGTGAGCAGCTGACGGTCCTTAAAGGCCGGACCCACCAGCTGGGCAGAAACGGGCAGCTGAGTATCCTCGCCCAGACCCAGCGGCACCGAGATGCCACCGTTGCCGCAAATGTTGAGCGAGATGGTGTACAGGTCGGAGAGGTACATCTGCGTGGGGTCGCTGATCTCGCCAAACTTAAAGGCCGTGCGCGGCGAGGCGGGCATGAGGATGGTGTCCACCTTGGCATACGCGGCGTCGTAGTCCTGCGTGATGAGCGTGCGGGCCTTCTGCGCGGCATAGTAGTACTTGTCGTACACGCCCGAGCTCAGCAGGTAGGCGCCGAGCATCTGACGGCGCTTGGCCTCGGCGCCAAAGCCGTGGGCGCGCGACAGCGAGCTCTGGTCGGACAGGTTGGCGCAGCCCTCCTCCTGATAGCCGTAGCGAATGCCGTCGAAACGGGCCAGGTTGGAGAACGCCTCGGCCGGGCCGATGACGTAGTAGGCGGCGATGGCGGCGTCCAGGTGCGGTAGGTCAACCTCGACCAGCTCGGCGCCCTGGTTCTGCAGCTCCTGGGCGGCGCGCTGAACAGCGGCCTTGACCTCGGGCGTCAGGCCCTCGGCCTCCATAAACGCGGGGATGATGCCCACACGCTTGCCCTCGATGCTGTCGTTGAGATGCTCGGTAAAGTCGACGGCACAATCCTGGCTGGTGCAATCGTACGGATCGTGACCCGCGCCGGTAAGCGCGTTCATGGCCAGCGCGACATCCTCGACCGTGCGGCCAAAGGGTCCCACCTGGTCGAGCGACGAGCCAAAGGCAACCACGCCGTAACGGCTCACGGCGCCATACGTAGGCTTAAAGCCCACCACGCCGCACAGCGACGCCGGCTGGCGAATGGAGCCGCCGGTGTCCGAGCCCAGTGAGAGCGCGACCTCGCCCGCGGCGACGGCAGCAGCAGAGCCGCCCGAAGAGCCGCCGGGCACGCGCTCGGTATCCCAAGGGTTGTTGGTGCGGTGGAACGCCGAGCTCTCGGTGGAGCTGCCAAAGGCAAACTCGTCCATGTTGGCCTTGCCCATGGGCAGGCAGCCGGCATCGAGCATGCGCTGGACGCAGGTGGCGGTGTAGACGCTCTGGTAGTTCTCGAGCATGCGGGAAGCGCAGGTGGTGCGCGTGCCCACGA
This sequence comes from uncultured Collinsella sp., assembly GCA_900544465.1. GTDB lineage: Bacteria > Actinomycetota > Coriobacteriia > Coriobacteriales > Coriobacteriaceae > Collinsella. The sequence goes on from UQVT01000189.1 coordinate 2,068, forward strand.
GGTTCATGTTGTCCTTAATGGCCAGCGGCACGCCCGCGAGCGGGGGCAGCGGCTTGCCTGCGGCGCGGTCGGCATCCACGCGCGCAGCGGCCTCGAGCGCAAGCTCGGGCGCCACCTGCAGGAATGCCTGGACCCCGCCCTCGCGCGCCTCGATGGCGGCAAGGGAGGCCTGGGCCACCTCGGTAGCGGTAAAGTCGCCGGCGGCAACGCCCGCGGCGATCTGGGCGGCGGTAAGGGAATCGAAGCTCTGAGCCATTACTCGCTCTCCCCCTCTCCCAAAATGGACGGCACGCGGAAGTAGCGGTCGCGCGCGCTGCCGGCGTTTTCCAGCGCGACGTCGAGCGGCAGGTCGCGCTCGGGCTCGCGCAGGTCATCGCCCATCACGTTGGACAGGCTTCCGATGGGATGGAACGTGGGCTCCACGTCGGGCAAGTCATATTGCAAGACGGGCTCGAGCATCTGGACGGCGTCGTTCAGGTAGGACGTCATCTGGGTGAGCTCGTCATCGGTCAGTGCGATCTTTGCGTACTCGGCGATGCCGCGCACGTCTTTCTCGCTGAGTGCCATAGGCGCTCCCTTCCGCATAACAGTTAAACCGCTCTAGTATACAGGGCAACGCCGCTCGGAGCAGGTGCTTTACCTAAATGCAGCGAAAACGTAACGAGGGCGGCGGCTGGCAGGCGGCGGGCTGGCGGTTCTGCAGCGAAACCG
>UQVT01000190.1 GCA_900544465.1 uncultured Collinsella sp.
GATCTCCTTGAGCTCAGCTGCACGGTCCCTCTTCTTCTGGACCACCGCGGGCGCGGCCTTGGCCACAAAGCCCTCGTTTGCAAGCGTCTTCTCGCAGCCGGCGAGCTCCTTCTGCGCCGCGGCAATCTCCTTCTCCAAGCGTGCCTTCTCGGCCGAAAGATCAACCTTGCCCTCGAGCACCACAAAGACCTCGACGCCGCTATCGACCACGGCGATGCTCGCGGCTGGCTTCTCAACGTCGGTACCCATGACCAGCGAAGCCGTGTTGGCCAGCGGCTCAATCGTCGAGCGCAGGCTCTCGAGTTTCTCGATATCCTCGGCACCGGCGCGCACGACCACGTCGAGCTCGGCCTTGGGGCTCAAGCGATAACGCGAACGCGTGGCGCGGGTGGCGGAAACGACGGTGCGGCACAGCTCAAACGCGCGCTCGGCGGGCTCGTCGACGTACTTGACGTAGTCGGCGGGCTCCGGCCACTTGGCGATCATGAGCGCCTCGGCGCGGTCCACGTTGCCCTCGGCGTCCAGGTCGAGCACGCTCGCCGGCATGTTATCCCAGATCTCCTCGGTGACAAACGGCATAAGGGGGTGCATCAGGCGAATGGAGGTGTCAAGCACAAAAATCAGGTTGCGCTGCGCCTGCAGACGGCCCTCGCCCTTCAGGCGGGCCTTGGTGACCTCGACGTACCAGTCGCAGACCTCGTTCCAGAAGAACTGCTGCACACCGCGGGCCATGTCGCCAAAGGTGTAGTTCTCGATGCCCTCGGTGACCATCTTCACGGCCTTTGCCAGGCGGCTGAACATCCAGGCGTCGGCCGGCGTCTCCACGACGGGCTCGCCGGGCGTGTAGCCCTCCATGTTCATGAGCAGGAAGCGGCTGGCGTTCCAGATCTTGGTCACAAACGACTTGGCCTGCTCGGTACGCGGACTGTCGATAAGCTTCTTAGTCTTCTTGTCGATGTTCGCGTCGAACTTGACGTCCTGGTTGTTGGTGCACAGCGTGAGCAGGTTGTAGCGCATGGCGTCGGCGCCGTACATGCCAATGAGGTCCATGGGGTCAACGCCGTTGCCCTTGGACTTGGACATACGGCTTCCGTCCTTGGCAAGAATCGTCGGGTAGATGACGACGTCCTTAAACGGCACCTCGTCCAGGAAGTACAGCGAGCTCATGACCATGCGGGCGACCCACAGCGCGATGATGTCGCGTGCGGTGACGAGCGCCGTCGTGGGGTGATGTCCCTCGAGTAGCTCCGGCTTTTGCGGCCAGCCCTGCGTGGCGAAGGTCCACAGCTGCGAGCTGAACCAGGTGTCCAGCACGTTCTCGTCCTGGTGCACGTGATGACCGCCGCACTTGGGGCACACATCGGTGTCCTCGGTAAGGGCGTCCTCCCAGCCGCAGTCCTCGCAGTAGAACACGGGAATGCGGTGGCCCCACCACAGCTGGCGGCTGATACACCAGTCCTTGAGGTTCTCCATCCAGGTGGTGTAGGTCTGCGTCCAACGCGCGGGGTGGAAGGTGACCTTGCCGGAGTTGACGGCGTCGAGCGCCGGCCCCTTGAGCTTATCGACGGCCACGAACCACTGCTCGGACAGCCACGGCTCAAGCGCGGCGTCGCAACGGTAGCAATGCATGACGGAGTGATCGAGGTCCTCGACGTGATCGAGTAGGTCGTGCTCCTCGAACCACTTGATGACGGCCTCGCGGCACTCGTCGCGGTTCATGCCGGTGAACTCGCCGTAGCCTTCGACGACCACCGCGTGCTCGTCGAAGATGTTGATCTGCGGCAGGTCGTGGGCCTGACCCATGGCGTAGTCGTTGGGGTCGTGAGCAGGCGTGACCTTGACAAAGCCGGAGCCAAAGTTGGCGTCGACATGCCAATCCTCAAAGATGGGGATCTCGCGGTCGACGATGGGGAGCTTGACGGTCTTGCCCACGAAGGCGGCCTTCTCGGGGTCCTTCGGGGAGACGGCAACGCCCGTATCGCCGAGCATGGTCTCGGGGCGCGTGGTGGCGACGACAATGTAGTCCTGGCCGTTGACCGGCTCGGTCAGCGGATAGCGCAGGTGCCACAGATGGCCCTTCTCGTCCTTATACTCGGCCTCGTCGTCCGAGATGGCGGTGGTGCAGTTGGGGCACCAGTTTACGATGCGCTTGCCGCGATAGATCAGGCCGTCGTGGTACCAGTCGCAGAACACCTTGCGCACGGCCTGGGCGTAGTCCTCGTCCATGGTGAAGCGCTCGTTGTCGAAGTCGACGGAGCAGCCCATGCGCTTGATCTGCTCGACGATGATGCCGCCGTACTCGTGGGTCCAATCCCAGCAGGCGTCGACAAACTTATCGCGACCGATCTCCAGGCGGCTGATGCCTTCGCTCTTGAGTTTCTTGTCGACCTTGGTCTGCGTAGCGATACCGGCGTGGTCGGTACCCAGCACCCAGCGCGTGGACTTGCCGCGCATGCGGGCCATGCGGATGATGGCGTCCTGGATGGAGTCGTCGGTGGCGTGACCCATGTGGAGCTTGCCGGTCACGTTGGGAGGCGGAATGGTGACGGTGCAGTCACCCACGCCCTCACGGCGCTTGTAGTAGCCGCCGTCGAGCCACTTCTGCAGGATCGCCGGCTCGTTGGTCGACGGATCGTAGTTCTTGGGCATTTCTTCCATATATCTCTCCCTTGCCCGTCGGCGTGTCCGCCTGCTTGGTTTTCGCTCGGTCAGGTCCTGGGCTCGCACGAAGAGCACATTTAGTGCTCTTCGGCTCGTGCGGAATCTACGAAAACC
>UQVT01000191.1 GCA_900544465.1 uncultured Collinsella sp.
AAGATGAGATCGGTCAGCCGCTCAAGCCCGTGCTGCGCGTGGCGAGCGACATCGATCTGCAGCTTGCCGACGACTTGGCCATCCAGGGCGACGAGGCGATGGTCGATTTCCGCCGTCTGGTCAAAGAGCTCGACCTCGAGATGAAGCCGGTCGGCGTTGAGTATCTGTTTGGCGGCGAGAAGGCCGTGTTCTACTTTGCAGCCGAGGAGCGCGTCGATTTTCGTCAGCTCGTCAAGGACCTGTCCTCAACGCTGCATATTCGCGTCGACATGCGCCAGATAGGCGTGCGCGACGAGACCCGCCTGGTGGGCGGCTATGCCCAGTGCGGACAGGAGCTCTGCTGTACGCGCTTTGGCGGACAGTTTGAGCCCGTCTCGATTCGCATGGCGAAAGAGCAGGACCTACCGCTCAACTCGTCCAAGATCAGCGGCGTTTGCGGCCGCCTGATGTGCTGCCTGCGTTATGAGTTCGAGGCGTACAAGGACTTTAAGAGCCGTGCGCCCAAAAAGAAGACACTCATCGATACGCCGCTCGGCAAGGCGCGTATTCAGGAATATGACACTCCGCGTGAGCAGCTGGTGCTGCGCCTGGAGAACGGCAAAGTCTTTAAGGTCAACCTAGCCGATATGACGTGCTCGGAGGGTTGCAAAAAGAAAGCCGCCGAGCAGGGCTGCAACTGCCGCCCCGACTGCGTGACGCGCGACGTGCTCGAGCGCATCGAGTCGCCCGAGATGCGCCTGGCGCTCATGGAGCTCGATCGCGAGAACGGCGTCGACGTGGGCGACGGCCTGTCGAGCGCCGACCGTCTTGCCGGCACGTCGATGCCCAAGCGCCGTCGTCGCGATGCCGATTCCGATACCCGCGCTGCTCAGAGCCAGGGCGAGGGCCGTGGCCGCGGAAAGGGCCGCGGTAAGGCCGAGGCACCCGAGGCCGAGGAGGCCGCCGGTGGCCGTCGTCGTCGCAAGCGCGCGGGCTCGGGCGATGCTACCGAGGCTGCAGCCGCGGGCAAGAACGCCTCTCGCGAGCGCGAGGTTCAGCAGCCCCAGCAGCAGAATCGCGGCGGCGGCATGAACCCCACACGTCGCCGCCGCCGTCATCTGTCGAGCGAGGAGCGCGAGGACGCCTTCCGCGCCGCAGCTGCTCGCGAGGCTGGTGCCGCTTCCAAGGGCGCCTCGGCCTCCGACGCGCCTGTCGACAAGGGCGGCAAGTCACGTGGCGAGGAGGAGCGCGCGCTGCGTCCGCGCCGTCGCCATTCCTCGGGCGCGCAGCAGAAGCCTTCAGTGCCCTCCGTGGCCGATCAGGTCTCGGATGGCGAGGTCAAGGTCACGCGCCGTCGTCCCGGAGATGGCGGGGGAGCTGCTGCCAAGGCTTCGCGTGGCGCCGCTCGTGACGAGCGCGAGCCGCGCGAGGATCGCGGTGGCGAGGGCTCGGCCGACCAGGGTCAAAAGCGCCGTCGCCGTCGCCGTTCCCGCAAGCCGCGCCAGGATGGTGGCGAGGGCTCGACCCCGTCTTCGTCCGCACCACAACCGCCCGCCGGCGAATAACGCCCGCGAGCGGATTTAGCTCGCCTTGCCCCGAGCGCATCGGGGTATCATAGCGCCGAATCAACAACCCTCCCTGCGACCGAACGTAGGGAGGGTTGTGTCTTGAAGAGCCATCTGAACATATTGAGCCGTCTGCAGAGTGCCGGTGCCCTACCGTTTGCGGACGAATTGCTACCGTTTGCCGAGCGCGCGACGTACGAGGCGCTCGAGGCATTGTCGCCAACACGATGTGCCGGCTGCGAGCGCGCCGGTGCGCTTATTTGCCATGACTGCCTGGCCGCGCTCACGCTCATCGACCCACGTCATAGCTGTACCCGATGCGGCGCCCCGTTTGGGGATTTGCTGTGCACTGAGTGTTCGGTCGAGGGCACGTCCTCGGCAATGGCGGAGGCGCTCGACCGCTGCCTGGCGTGCGCCGTCTATGCGCATCCGCTGCCGCGCATCATTAAAGCGTACAAGGATGCGGGCGAGCGACGTCTGGCTCCGTATCTGGCGGAGCTGCTCTACGACACCGCCTTGCATGCCCAGGTCGTAGCGCCCGATCGCTACGGAGGTGTGCTGTCCGGTGCGGATGCGGTGGTGTTTGTGCCTGCGACGGCGGCAGCGTTTCGGCGGCGTGGTTTTGATCATATGGAGGCTATTGTGCGCCCATTTTGCGAGCTGTCGGGTGTTCCCCTGCTCGATGCTCTCGTCAAGTACGGGCATGGCGACCAGCGCGAACTCGGTCGTGAGGAGCGCCGCGAGCGTGCCCAAGGCATGTACGAGACGGTTGAGGACGTGCGGGGCAAGCGCCTGCTGCTTATCGACGACGTTATCACCACGGGTGCGACGATGGCAGCGGCTTCGGCGGAACTCAAGCGCGCCGGCGCTGCGGCAGTCGATGGCCTTGCTATCGCACGTGTTTGGTAGGGGTGATTCATGTGGCGGTAACAATCAGGCGGTGCAACAAACCGACAAAAGAGCAGCTAGCGGCTTCCGTAATCCTAACAGGCGCCTCGGCGCTACGCATGATGCGCGCCGAGCGCCGACAAATGGGTTACATCAGCTGGAGGGACCTCAGCCCCGATGAAGAGTGCCGTGTGCTGCGCGCGTCGTCGCCCTCGATCGAGGACATCTATCTTCCCGACTTGGTACGGATTGGGGCCGCAAGCGGCGAGGTGCAAGAAGATCTTTGCTTGCTGGTGGGAT
>UQVT01000192.1 GCA_900544465.1 uncultured Collinsella sp.
GTGGTCGTAGTCAAAGACACCACCGTCGCCTATGTGGTGAGCTACCCCGACCTCATGCAAAACGCCCGCGTGCTCATTACCAACTACGACGCTCTCGTGTCGGTCTACCTGGTAATCGCGGTCATCTATATCCTCATCAACGTCGCGATCAACAAGGCCGCTGTCTACGTTTCGCACAAGACCGGCGCGACCATCATCCGCTAACGCTTTACCATTTCAAGTCATAAGGAGCCGAGCACCATGGCACAGAGCACCTCTTCCACCGGCAATCAGCCGTTAATCGAGCTCAGACACGTCGATAAGCACTATGGCGATCTGCACGTCCTCAACGACATCAATCTGTCGGTCGACCGCGGCGAGGTCGTCGTAGTGATCGGTCCTTCGGGCTCGGGCAAGTCGACCATGTGCCGCACCATCAACCGCTTGGAAACCATCGACTCGGGCGAAATCCTCATCGAGGGCGAGCCTCTGCCGCAGGAAGGCAAAGACCTTGCCCGCATGCGCGCCGAGTTGGGCATGGTGTTCCAACAGTTCAACCTGTTCGCACATATGACGGTGCTGCAGAACGTCATGCTGGGACCGGTCGACGTGCTGGGCGTGTCCAAGGAGGAGGCTCGTGAGCGCGCCATGGACCTGCTGAGCCGCGTGGGCGTGGCCGAGCAGGCCGACAAGGTGCCCGCACAGCTTTCGGGCGGCCAGCAGCAGCGCGTGGCCATCGCCCGTTCACTTGCTATGCAGCCCAAGGCCATGCTCTTTGACGAGCCCACGAGCGCCCTTGACCCTGAGATGATCAACGAGGTGCTCGAGGTCATGGTCCGTCTGGCCCAGCAGGGCATGACGATGATCGTCATTACGCACGAGATGAACTTTGCCCGCCGCGTGGCCGATCGCGTCGTCTTTATGGCCGACGGCCAGATCGTGGAAACCGGCACGCCCGACGAGTTCTTCGACCATCCCCAGACCAAGCGTGCCCAGGACTTCCTCAACTCCATCAAGGGCCACTAACCCAATTGCCACGCGGGCGAATTCATCAGTAACGTTTGTCCCGCGCCACCCCTGTGCCATGTCCACCCGGATTCGAAAGCCACACCCATGATCGGAACCCGTACCTCATCGTCCTACACCCCGCACGTCGACGTTGCCCCCGCCGACCGTCCGCTCATCCTGGTGGCGCCGCGTTGGGAAGAGGCAAAGCCGTTTTTAAGCGAGACGCTCTCCCCCAACGAGGAAATCGCAAGCGTCTTTGTCGATGCCATCCTTGCCGCCGGCGGCCTGCCGCTGCAGATGTCCATCACCGAGGACATTGAGGTCATTCGCCATTACGTCGATATCGCCGACGGTATCGCTATTCCCGGCGGCCCGGACGTCAACCCCAAGCGCTGGGGCGATGGTCGACCCTACGACCCCACCCTCTGCTGCGAGATCCGCGATAGCTTTGAGTTTAAGCTGGTCGGCGAGGTGCTCCGCGCCAAGAAGCCGCTCTTTACCACCTGCCGCGGCACGCAGCTGCTCAACGTCGCTACTGGCGGCACCCTGTGCATGGACGTGCCGAGCCTGGGTGCGCGCGAGGGCCGCACGCAGTGGCGCCACACCCACGTGCTCAACGATCCCGTGCATCCTGTCGAGGTCATGCCGGGCTCGCTGCTGGAGCGCGCGGTTGGCGGGCACAGGCTGATCCAGACCAACTCGGCACATCACTGCTGCGTCGACCGTCTGGGTAAAAGCACGCGCTTGGTCGCCAAGGCAACCGACGGCGTTCCCGAGTGCATCGAGGTCGAAGGCCAGCCATTCTGCCTGGGCGTGCAATGGCATCCTGAGTACACCTGGCAGACGCTCGAGACCGACTTTAACCTGTGGAAGTCGTTTGTCGAGGCAGCGGCCAAAGTAAAGCAGGCCCGTTAATTCACGGACAGCACAACACAAAAGGGCGCCTCGCCGACCACATGGCCCGGCGGGGCGCCCTTTTACCTATATGTGGCCGGGGCACACAGCCCAAGGCCCGCAAGCCCTTATTCAGCCGCTTCGCGCAGGGCCGACATCGTAGCCGCATATTGCTGCTGCAGCGCATGCATTCCCTCGCGAGCGCCGTCAACGGCATCGGCGCCGCGCAGCGCCTCAGTCACCACGACCGCCGGCTCGTACAGATTATCGAATCCCAGGTTCTGGCTCACGCCCTTGAGCGTGTGCGCTGCCATAAACGCTTCCTCGGCGTCTCCCGCCGCCATGGCAGCCTCCAGCTTGTCCATGCTCTCGTCATCTAAAAACTTGAGGGCAAAGCGGGCAAGCATTTCCCCGCCCATCAGCCGAGCACACGCGTCATCATAATTAGCGCCGATCTTCTCATACGCCTCACGCATGGAAATCATGGATTAAAAAATCCTTTGGTCAAACTAAATCGTAGGAAACGCGACGACATCGGCGGGGCGTGCCAACGTCTCGGCAATTTGGTCTTGCACCTCGAGCAAACAGTCGAGCAGCAACGGGTTAAAGGTGCCGCACTTACCGTCCAGAATCATCTTGATCGCTTCCTCGTGCGGGATAGCGTCCTTGTACACGCGCACGCTCGTCAGCGCATCGTACACGTCGGCCACCGAAACCACCTGTGCGGCAATGGGAAT
>UQVT01000193.1 GCA_900544465.1 uncultured Collinsella sp.
TCGGACGGTGTGCGATCGGGCTTGCCGCCGCGGAAAATCTCGCGGCCATGCAGACGATGCTCCAGGTCACGTTCGTCCTTTTCCTCGTCAATCTTGGTCTGGCTCACCACCGGGTCCTCAATCAACGACGACACCGAGTTCACCTGTTTTTGAATGCGCTCGGCGATGGTGTCATCCATACTCACGATGCGCATCTTCCAGTCGATATTCGTGGCGTTGGATGAGCTCTTGGTCCACACGAACGTCAGGATGGCGCTCTGGTGGCCCTGGGCGGGAAACATGCCAAAGAAGGAATCGTGCTGAATGTTGCTATCCTCGTCGATATAGGCGTGAACGTTATACACCACGCGGTCGATTTTATCGTTGAGCAACGCGTTGGTCGCAAGCGCCGCGGCCTGAATCTGCCCGTTGGACAGCAGCTCGAGCTCGTTGGCAGACGATGTGTCCAACACCGTCACCTCGACCGTGCCCGTGCGTTCATCGGCTTCATCGACGGTAAAATCGAGCGGGAACTGCGTAAAGCCATTGCCCCACTCAAGGCCGCCCTTCAGCGCGGTCGAAACGGTATCGACCGAAACGCTCTCGGACAGGTTGGCGGTGTTCAGACGACGCATCACGCCGTAGCCAATCTGCATGCCCACGATCAGCACCAAAATACCGATGACCACGGCCATCGCGGTCTTCGTAATGGTATGGCTCACCTGCGAGCCCGAAGGATCGTCCTCGGACAGCGGGTCGATATGTTTTGCCTGGCTCGCGCGGTCCTCGCTGCGCAGCTGCGCTAGCGCCGCTTTGTCACCGCGCTTGACGGCGGCCTCTTTCTCGCGCATGCGCTCGGTACGCTTTTTGGCAAGCGTAGGATCCAAGACGCCGGATGCATCGATTTCGGAGAATAACTCCGTCACTTCTTCCGGAGTCAAAGGGTTCTTGTCAGCCATAAACTTCCTGTCATATCAATCAGTCGAGCTCGTGTGCACGCGCACCTTCGAACTGCATTCGATAGTAACGGGCATAGGTGCCGCCACGAGCGAGAAGCTCCTCGTGCGTGCCACGCTCCACAACGCGACCATGCTCAACGGTCGCAATCTCATCGGCATGCTTAATGGTCGAAAGACGGTGGGCGATGATGATTGTGGTACGGCCGCGTGCCAGCTCTTCGAGCGACTCCTGCACCGCCTCCTCGCTCTCGTTATCCAAAGCACTCGTCGCCTCGTCCAAGATCAGGATCTTGGGGTTCTTGAGAAACACGCGCGCGATGGCAACGCGCTGCTTCTGTCCGCCCGAAAGACGGCTGCCGCGCTCGCCCACCACGGTGTCGTAGCCCTGTGGAAGCGATTCGATAAAGGTATCGATATTGGCGCGACGGGCGGCGTCGGCGATCTCTTCCGCCGTAGCGCTCGGCTTGCCGTAGGCGATGTTCTCGCCAATCGTACCGTCAAACAGATAGACATCCTGCTGCACCAGGCCGATGGCGCGACGCAGGCTCTGCTGCGTCACATCACGCACGTCCTGGCCGTCGATGCTAATGGATCCGGTAGCCACGTCATAAAAGCGCGGCAGCAGCGAACAGGTCGTGGACTTGCCGCCGCCCGAAGGGCCAACCAAAGCGATGGTCTGCCCGGGCTTGATGGACAGGTCCATATGGTCGATAACGGGACGCTCGTCGGCATCGCCCTCGCCCAGCTCGACATCCTCGTAGTTAAAGCACACATCGTGATACTCCACGGCGCCGGCAGTCACCTGCAGATCCGTAGCGCCCGGCTTGTCCTGGATATCCGGCGCGGTCGAGAGCACCTCGTCCATACGCTTAAAGCCGGCGATAGCCTTCTGATACGTTTCGGCCGAATTAACGAGTGTCTCGAGCGGCGTGCAGAACAGCGAAATATAGAGTGCAAAGGTCGCCATATCGACCGCCTGCAGCTGTCCCTTGGCGACCAGCCAGCCGCCCAGCAGCACCACGATCACATAGAGCACACCCGAGAGCAGGCCATACGTCGCGGTATAGACGCCCATGGCGTGATACATGTTCTCCTTGGACGAAAGATAGCGATTGTTGGAGGCGCGGAACTTGAAGCGTTCGGTCTCCTCATTGGCAAAGCTCTTGACCACGCGCATGCCCGCCAGCGAATCCTGCAGCTGCGCATTGATGCCGCTGATTTTTTTGCGGTTGTCGCTAAAGACCTCGCGCATGCGCATGTTCTGCCAAAACATGATGACCGCAAACGCCGCCGTCACCACGGCCATGGCGAGCGCCGGGACCGGGGCGATGGTAAAGAGGATCACAAACGAGCCGATGATCTCGATGCCGCAGATGATGATCCACTCGGGCACGTGATGCGCCGCCTCGCAGATATCGAACAGGTCGTTGACCACGCGGCTCATCATGTCGCCCGAGCTGTTGCGGTCGAAGTACGCAAAGCTAAAGCGCTCATACTGGTCGAACAGGTCCTCGCGCATCTTGGACTCCATGCGCGCGCCCATCACGTGACCCCAATAGCTCACAAAGTAGCGGCAGGCGCAGCGGACGGCATACATCAGCACCAAGCCCACCGCGATCATGCCGAGCGCCTGCATAATGGCAGCCTGACCCTGAGTAAATAGCCCACCGGTCAAATT
>UQVT01000194.1 GCA_900544465.1 uncultured Collinsella sp.
TTGGTATCACTCACCGGAAACCTCCACGGTCTGGACGGTAGTCTTGGACGGCAAAAAACGGACGCGCGCGGTCGTGCCCGGCGTGCCGAGCATGGTGTCGCAGGCCTTCTCGATGCGCTGCTGCATCGAGGTGGCAAGAGCGGCAACGTCCTTGTCATCGAGCGCGATGGCTTCGACCTTAAAACGAACGCGCGACTCGTCGGAGCCTTGAACGCGCGCCTCGATATGCTCAACCATCACGCGATTATCGCACTCTGCCGCGGCACGGGCGCACGAGGAAAGCGCTGCGAGCGTGACCTCGATATTGCGCTCCCCCGCCGGATGCACGCAGGACGGCTCGCGACGCGCGAACATCAGGCGGAAAAAACCGATGAGCACGCCAAGCGCCACGATAGCGGCGCACACCGTAACGACGACGCGAGGCATGGTGTCACGCAACAGCAGCATAAAGCGATACGTATACGGTCCCCAGAACTGGCAGACAAGCGTACCCAGCGCCACGATGGAGGCGGCAAGATACACGATCGCTAGGGCTCGTTTGAGTACGCGCACGCGCGCTCCCTTCAGGTTTCGGTCCACAGAATGCAAAACGATTCGCATCATTATAAAAGAGCCGGGTCCGGTGCCATACGCACGCGGATCCGGCTCATCTATTCCACGAGGCTTGCATGCTCGCTTCATTATGCCCAGATATGCACGGCTTAACCCGTGCAGGCGCTACTCCTCCTCGAGGGCAGCGATGACCTCGTCGGTCATGTCCATGGTGCTGTAGACGTCCTGGACGTCGTCGAGCTCCTCGAGACGGTCGATAAGGCGCTGGACCTTCTTGGCGTCGGTACCGGAGACCTCGGTCGGGGTGGTCGGGACCATGGTGGTCTCGGAGCCCTTGACCTGGACGCCCTGCTCCTCGAGCGCCTTGGAGACAGCCATGACCTCGTTGGCGGTAGTCCAGACGATCCACTCCTCGCCGGCGTCCTCGTAGTCCTCGCCACCGGCCTCGGCGATCGCCATCATGAACTCATCCTCGTCACCAGCAGCACCGTTGGCGATCATGGTCTCCTTCTTGGCGTTCTCGTCCAGGATCTCCTTGGCGACGACGATCTGGCCCTTGCGCTCAAACTGGAAGGCGACGGAGCCCGAGGTGCCCAGGTTGCCACCAGCGTGGGAGAAGGCGGAACGGACGTCGGCGGCAGTGCGGTTGCGGTTGTCGGTCAGGCAGTCGACGTAGACGGCAACACCGGCGGGACCGTAGCCCTCGTACACGATGTTCTCGTAGACGGCGGCGTCGGCACCCGAACCAAAGGCCTTATCGATAGCGGACTTGATCTTGTCCTTAGGCATGGACTGAGCCTTAGCCTTGGCAACGGCAGCGGCGAGGCTGGCGTTGTTCTCGGGCAGCGGGTCGCCGCCGAGACGGGCAGCAACGGTGATGTTGCGGCTGAGCTTGGAGAAGAGGGCGGAACGCTTGGCGTCCTGCGCGCCCTTACGATGCTTGGTTGTGGCCCACTTAGAGTGTCCGGACATACGTGTCTCCTATCGGTTTCGACCTAAAGCCCAGCGCGAATGCTCGGGCAATATAAACAAACGTCGTTATGATATACCTACCGGCCTGCAAGATAAACCCCAAAATGAAGGCGTCGTGATGATGCAGCCCCTTGGCACAAAGCAGCCTGACCCCAATGCGCCAATCTTTGGTTAGGTCCACAGGCGGTCGCTGCGGGTGATCGTGGCGCCGATGGCGAAAGGCATGCATGCAATGACCGGGTACAGGTAGCGCATGTAGGTCGACCCGTTACATGGACCAATCAGGCACACAGCGAGCACACCCAGTAGCGGTATCCAGATGGCCAGCGCGCGCCACGAATGGCGGCGCAACAGGTAGACCACCACGATGATCATGATCCACACGTAGGTGGCCGAGCTCATGGTGAGCGAGATAAACGGAATGCGCTGCACCGCCACGCGGTACAGGTTAATCAGGTGGTCGCACCAGCGCACGGCTTTGCTGTCAACCGGATGGAAGTCAAAGTACTTGAGGTTATCGGGCTTCGCCATGATCTCGGCACTGCGCGCCGTGCTGTAGACCCACGCATCGCGAGCGCTCGGATAGAAGTACCCGTAGTAGTTATTGACGAGCGCCGAGATATAGCACTCGGGGTCCTTTTTGAACATCTGGGCCCACACCTTAAAATAGGCCTTGATGTCCTCCTGCGAGGCGTACTCGTTAAAGCAATTTTTGACGGCGTCCGACTTATCCGGGTTGTAACGGCGGCCCAGATTCTCGTACTTGAGCACACGGTCGATCACGGCACGCTCTTCGTCGGTCACCAAGCCGTCGCAAGGAGCCTCCACGATGGTGCCGTCCTCCTTAACCGTGGGGTTGACGCCCGAGTTGAGGCCGTCGTGCTTTTGGACAAAACGAGCCGTCTGCTGGAACGGAATCGAGAGGATTTCGCGCTTGGAACCAGGCGTGATGTCATGTGCCGGCATAAAGACCTTGGTGAAGTACATATTAGAGGCAAGGCAGAGTGCAAGCACCGCAAGAACTCCCACCCAGCGGAAACGCGGGGTGGTGCCCGAAGGCGCAGCACCAGCCTGCTTGGCTGCACGACG
>UQVT01000195.1 GCA_900544465.1 uncultured Collinsella sp.
CAGGAACCATCGACGAGCGTGGCAAATGGGATGTCCATCTCGGTCAGGCGCGCTTGAATATACGCAGAGGTCTGCGGGAGGCTATTACCCAGCTCGGGCATCTGGTGTAAATCGTGTCGCCACGCAGCGAGCTCGTCTGCAAAAGCCTGAGCTTCTGCGACAAGACCGTCACCGATAGCGGTCCGCGCCGCCGTGGTGGCCTTGGGCGCTGATTGCGGTTGAAAATCGGACAGAGCTGGTGCCATAGATGCCCTCCAGTAACGTTTTTGCAGCACGCACTTTGATAGCGTAAAGTGCAAGGTACTACTTTAAGGGCGACGCATAAAAAATGCCGCCCCGGGAGGCGGCGCAACAAATTGTTTACAATTGCGGGCGCGGCTTTCGACGCAAAAAATCGAAATGCGTCTCGCTCAAGATAATCGAAAGAAAGATGAGCGCGAAGCCGGCGAGCAGGCGCGAGGTGAGCGCCTCCCCCATCAGCAGCACCGAGAACAGCACACCCGAAGGCGACTCCATCGAAAGGAGCAGCGAGCCCGTCGAGGCCGGGACATGCGCCAGGCCGACGTTTTGGATGAGCAGAGCCGCGCATGTGCAACCAACCGAGAGGAACGCCATCGCACTGATAAAGCTCGGCGTCCACACGGACAGAAGCGCTTGGGTCTCGAATAGCAGCGACGTTGCCAGGCTCAGCACGCCGTTGCCCACAAACATCCAAAACGTGATGACGTTGATGTCCATTTTGCGACCGTACTTGGCAGTCACCGCCATCTGGATGGCGAAAAAGACCGCACCCGCCAGCGTAATGACATCACCGATGTTGAATTCAACGCTATCGAGCGCCACCAAGCCAATGCCCGCCAAGCACAGCAGCGCCGCGCCCAGGTTATAGCGGGTGAGTTTTTCGCCGCTCAGAAAATAGCTCGCGAACGGCACAACGATGCAATACGTGCCCGTCAAAAAAGCATTCTTGCCCGCCGTGGTGTGCGCCAGACCGACTGTCTGCAGGGCGTAGGCGGCCCACATAAGTGCGCCCATGCCAAGTCCGACGATAAGGTTGCGGGCGTTGAAGTGCGCGATGATGCGCTTGTGGAAGATGAAAAACATGACCAACGCCGCAGGCAGAAAGCGCACGTAGAGCAGTTCGAACACCGGAATGGTGTCGAGCGCGTCCTTCATGGTCGTAAAGGAGTAGCCCCAGATGACCGCCACGGAAAGGAGCAGAACCTTCCAGAACAGCGGAGAGCGTGCGCCGGCGCCGCGGAAGGTGCCGCCCGCGCCCAGGTCTTCACGGGCTACAGGGCTATCAGGCAAGTTTTCGATTTCGTTGGCAGCGTATTGGGCCATGGAACATCCTCGCACTCAATCTGGGCGTGGTGTCCGCACGCGTATGGCTGCGTGCCGCCTCATGGTCAAATAAAAACAGGGCGCACCGGACCCCCGGCACGCCCCGCTACTGTAACAACAACCAAGCAACCCGTGCAATTCACTACGCTAAAGCATCGGGTTGGAAGGCCTCGATGTTCCGACGGCGTTTACGTCGCTGCATTAAATCAATTTGGTTGACTCCAGCTTTTCGATGATCCAGTCGTTGGCTTTGATAACCGGGCGGCGGAAGACGACGCCCAGGGCCAGCGAC
This sequence comes from uncultured Collinsella sp., assembly GCA_900544465.1. Classification (GTDB taxonomy): domain Bacteria; phylum Actinomycetota; class Coriobacteriia; order Coriobacteriales; family Coriobacteriaceae; genus Collinsella. Next base: position 1,637 of record UQVT01000195.1, read on the forward strand.
GGAATCAGATAGCTCGCCAGAATGCCCAACTCAACCCAGTACTCCATATGGTAGGCACCGGCCATGGCGGCGTGCATGGCGTTGATGCCGTGGGTAAACGGCAGGAACGGATAGATCGCCTGGAACACGGGACCGGTCATCTCGATGGGGAACGTACCGCCCGAACCGCCGACCTGCATGACCAGCAGCACGACGGCGAGGGCCTTGCCGATATCTCCAAACGATACCGTGAGCGTGTAGACGATATTGGAGAACACGAGGCTCGCGACCCAGCCGGCAAGCACAAACTGCAGGGGGTTGTCGCACTGGATGCCAAAGAACAGAATGTCGCCCGCGCACACGAGCGTTGCCTGCAGCAAGGCCAGACCGCCAAAGAACAGATAACGGCCCAGGTAGATCTCGTGCAAGCGCACGGGAATGAGTTCGTTGATGAGCTCATCGTCAACCGAGACCTTCATCATGGCCGCCAGAACAATCGAGCCCACCCACAGCGACAAAATCGTGTAGAACGGCGCCATGGCCGAGCCGTAGTTGCGGATCGGATAGACCGGCTTGCGATCGAGCGCAACGGGGCCGGAAAGCGACACGGCGAGGCCATCGGGGTCGTTGCCGATCATCGTCTTGATCGTGGCCAGATCGTCCGACATAAGGGCACCGTCGAGCTCGTCCTTGAACGCGCTAATCTTGTCCGATGCCTCACCCAGCTGATCGGAAGCCTTGTTGACGAGCCTTGCAGCCTTGGAGAGACCCTTCGCGAGCGAACCAGAGGCGTCGGTCAGACCGCTCACGGCGCTATCTAGGTCACCCGAGATACCGTTCAGGGAATCCAGAACGCCCGAAATGGTCTTCTTGAGCTCTTTGGCCTTAACCGAGAACGTAGAATCGTAGTCGGACTTGGCACCCGAGATACCCGCCTTGGCATCGGCGATGGCCTGGTCGACCTCGGCACGCGA
>UQVT01000196.1 GCA_900544465.1 uncultured Collinsella sp.
GGCTTTGCGATGCGATGCCAGCGACCGTGACGACGTCGATGGCGTGTGGTGGGCCCCTGGGCTAGAATGGCACGGAACGAATACGAAGGCCTGCGGGAGGGGAGCGTAATGTCCGAAACCGGTCTGCTGCCGGCATATCTGATCGTCGGTACCGACGGCGTCAAGCGCGATCACGCCGTCTCGCGTATGAAGGCGCGTCTGGAAAAGTCGGGAATGGTCGAGTTCAACCTCGACGAGCGCGACATGACCAAGGACCCCGATATCGAGTCCATTATCGGATCGCTTAACACCTTTCCGATGGGCAGCGAGTTTCGCTTGGTAATCCTTGATGGCTGCTCAAAGCTCGCTAAGGCGGTCTCGGAGCCGCTTGTCGACTATCTGGCGAGTCCCAGCCCCACGACGGTCTGCCTCATCATCGCCGACTCGCTTGCCAAGAACACGCGCCTGTATAAGGCGATCGCCAAAATCGACAAGAAGGCCGTGATCGATTGCTCCGGCACCAAGCGCTGGGAGTTACCGCGCCGCGTGCAACAGATGGCGACGCAGCACGGCAAGTCGATCTCGACGGCGGCCGCCGAGGAGCTCGTCTCGCGTTCGGGTGAAAACACTCGCATGCTCGATAACGATTTGGCTAAGCTTGCCCAGATGGTCGAGGCGCCCCAGATTGAGCTTGCTGATGTGGAGCGCTGGATTGTGCGCACGGCCGAAGTCCAGCCCTGGGACTTTCTCAATGCGGTCTCGGCCCGTGACATGCGACGCTCGCTCGAGCTCTTCAATCTACTGCCCGCCAAGAGCTACGTGTGGACTTACACATTGCTGTGCGGCCGCATCCGCGAGCTTATCGTTGCCAAGGCGCTCGATGCGCGCGGACAGGGTCGTGAGCTGGCCGCAACGCTTAAGCTCCAGTCCTGGCAGGTCAAGAATCACCTGACCTGGGCACGTCGTTTTTCGATGGCAGAGCTCGTTGCCGCGCTCGAGGGCGCGGTCGATGTGGAGCTCGCGCTGAAGGGTTCGGCCGATTCTCAGACCGCGCTTTTGCTCTGGATTACGTACATCTTGAGAAAATCGTGATGATACCTGCCTATTTGACAAATTCGTTCTATCCCTTTGAGGGGGAGCGTGCTATAGTAGGCGCTTGCATGACCTCACCGTGTCTCAGAGGTGTCATACATTTTTTGCAAGGAACTCGAAAGGAACTCCAGAAGTGGCAAACATCAAGTCTCAGAAGAAGCGTATCCGCACCAATGAGGCAGCTCGCATGCGTAACAAGGCTGTCAAGTCCGAGCTCAAGACGCTGACCAAGCACGTCCAGTCCGCCGTTGCCGAGGGCGACGCCGAGAAGGCCCAGGCTGCCCTCAAGACCGTCACCAAGCGTCTCGACATGGCTGCCGCCAAGCATGTTATCCACAAGAACCAGGCTTCCAACCGCAAGTCCGGTCTTGCCAAGCTCGTGAACAGCATCAACGCCTAAGTTGTAAATTTCACACCACACAGATTACGCGCATAAATGGAGCCTGTTTTATGGAACAGGCTCCATTTTTTGTACCGCTCGGGTAAGATAGTCCGCATGAATACTTCAATTGACATTTCCCACATCCGCAACTTCTCAATCGTTGCGCACATCGACCATGGCAAGTCCACGATCAGCGATCGCATCCTCGAGCTCACCCATACCGTCGACGAACGCGACATGGAGTCGCAGCTGCTCGACACCATGGATATCGAGCGCGAGCGCGGCATCACGATCAAGTCCAATGCCGTTCGCGTGTCCTATGACGCCGACGATGGCGAGACGTATCAGTTCAATCTGATCGATACGCCGGGCCACGTGGACTTTACCTATGAGGTCTCGCGCTCGCTGGCAGCCTGTGAGGGCGCGGTGCTCGTTGTCGACGCCACGCAGGGCGTCGAGGCGCAGACCGTCTCCAACGCGACGCTCGCCATGAACGCCAACCTGGACATTGTGCCGGCCATCAACAAGATCGACCTGCCCTCGGCCCATCCCGACGAGGTTAAGACCGAGATCGAGGATGACCTGGCGATCCCTGCCGATGATGCCGTGTGCGTCTCGGGCAAGACCGGCGAGGGCATCCACGATCTGCTGGAGTCCATTGTCTTTTTGATCTCTCCGCCCAAGGGCGATGCGAACGCGCCGCTCAAGGCACTCATTCTGGATTCGTACTTCGACGAGTATCGTGGCGTCGTCGCCACGGTGCGCATCTTTGACGGCTCCATCAAAAAGGGCGATACCCTGCGCATGATGCAGGCAAAGGGCGACTTTTTGGTCGATGGCGTGGGCGTCAAGCGTCCCGCCGAGACCCCGGTCGACGCGCTCACGGTCGGCGAGGTCGGATACGTGGTCACGGGCCTGAAGGACCCCGAGGCCGTTCGCGTGGGCGATACCCTCACGTGGGCGTCGAATCCCTGCCCCGAGCCGCTTCCCGGCTACCGCGAGGCCAAGCCCATGGTCTATACGGGCCTGTTCCCGATCGATAACAAGGACTACGAGAACCTGCGTGACGCGCTCGATAAGCTGCACGTCAACGACCCGTCGTTGGT
>UQVT01000197.1 GCA_900544465.1 uncultured Collinsella sp.
GCAGGAAGCTTGGATACGCCTAGGCGCGGTCCAAGAAATCGTCCGCACCCCCTTTGCAGGCTTGAAGCGCTAAAACAGGAACTATTTCACCGCAACTTCTGAGGATTGAGTAGACGGTGTCTGCTACGCTGCGGTCACGGATAGGGCGTGGAATTTCTCGCCCGCGGCCTCGACGGCGGCGGCGAGCTGCTCGGCGGTCACGGTGTCGGCGCACTCAACCTGGACGGTCTGGGTCTCGTGATCGGCGTCGGCGTCGGTCACGCCGGCCACGTTGAGCAGCACTGTCTCGACGGTAGCGTCGCAGTGGCCGCACATGAGGCCGGAAGTCTTGATTGTGTATCGCATGGGTATTCCTCCCTGTTGTGTCGGCTTTTCCAGGCACCCGACCTTGACCTTCAAGCCGTCGCTCGCGTACCAAAGTACGCGTCGCTCCTCTTTCAGGTCAATCTCGGGCACCTGGAAAACCCGTTCTAAATGGACGTAATGGTGAGCCTATTTTGCCACTTTTGGCTTAAAGGATTTTAAGCGCAGCGCGTTGCTTACGACGCATACGCTCGACAGGCTCATGGCCGCGGCGCCAAACATCGGCGAGAGTTGCCAGCCCGTGAGGGGGAAGAACACGCCCGCGGCGAGCGGAATGCCGATGCCGTTGTAGAACAGCGCCCAGAACAGGTCCTGCTTGATGTTGCGGATCGTGGCGCGCGAAAGCTCGATGGCGCGGGCGACGTCCATGAGGTCGCTGCGCATGAGTACCACGTCGGCGCTCTCCTTGGCGATGTCGGCGCCGGTGCCGATAGCAAGGCCCACGTCGGCGCGCGCCAGGGCGGGGGAATCGTTGATGCCGTCGCCCACCATGGCGACCTTACTGCCCGCATCCTGCAGCTCGCGCACGTGGCGCTCCTTGTCGGCGGGAAGCACGTCGGCGATGACCTGCTCGCTGGTCAGTCCCACGCGTCGGGCGATGGCCTCGGCCGTCACGCGGTTGTCGCCGGTGAGCATGCGTACATCGACGCCAAGTGAGCGCAGTGCGGCGATGGCCTCGGCGCTCGTCTCCTTGACCTCGTCAGCCACGGCAATGGTGCCAGCAAGCTCGCCGTTCTTGGCAAAGAACAGCGGCGTCTTGCCCTCGGCGGCAAATTGTTCGGCAAGACCCGCGGGCACGGTAACGCCCAGCTCGTCCATCAGGCGTACGTTGCCGGCTGCAATGGCGTTTTGCCCTTCGCGCGCCGTAACGCCTCGCCCGGGCACGGCAGTAAAGTCCTCGACCATGCGCGCGACGATCCCGCGTGTCTCGCACTCGGCCATAATCGCCTCGGCCAGCAGGTGCTCGCTCGAGCGCTCCAACGCGGCGGCCAACTTGAGCAGTGCCTTTTCGCTCATGGCGGGCGAGCCGTCAGCGCGCGTGGCTACCACGATATCGGTCACGGCAGGCTTGCCGCGGGTGACCGTGCCCGTCTTATCGAGCACCACGGTGCCCACGCTGCGCAGGTTCTCCAACGCCTCGGCGCTCTTGAACAGAATGCCCATCTCGGCGCCCTTGCCGGTGCCGACCATAATGGCGACGGGCGTGGCCAGGCCCAGCGCGCACGGGCAGCTGATCACCAGTACGGCGACGGCGGAGGTGAGCGCTTCGTTGACGCTTCCGGTCAGCACCATCCACGCCACAAAAGTTACGGCAGAGATTACAAACACCACGGGCACGAACACGCCGGCGACCTTGTCGGCCATGCGGGCGATGGGCGCCTTGGTGGCGTTGGCGTCCTCGACGAGCTGGATAATCTTGGCGAGCGACGTGTCGGCACCCACACGCGTGGCGCGGAAGGTAAACGAGCCCGTGCGGTTGACCGTGGCCGCGTTGACAGTGTCGCCGGCGGTCTTCTCCACGGGAATGGATTCGCCGGTCAGCGCACTTTCGTCCACGGCCGAGCTGCCCTTGAGCACCACGCCATCGACGGGGATGGACTCGCCGGGGCGCACACGCAGCACCTGGCCGGGCAGAATAGCATCGACGTCGACGGTGGCCTCGGTACCGTCCTCGGCCACGACGGTCGCGGTCTTTGGCGCCAGGTCAATGAGCGCCTCGATGGCGCCGCCGGTTTTGGACTTGCTGCGCGTCTCGAGGTATTTGCCCACGGTGACGAGCGACAAGATCGTGCCGGCGCTTTCAAAATACAGATTGTCCATGCTCGTCATCATGGCCTCGTGGACCTGACCCGCGGCTAGTTGGTCGGCCATGATGAACATGGCGTAGAGCGACCGGGCGATGGAGGCGGTGGCGCCCACGGCAATGAGGGCGTCCATGGTGGGTGCGCCGTGCGCGAGCGATTTAAACCCGTTGATAAAGTACGCGTCGTTGATGTAGACGATGGGGATGAGCAGGGCGAGCTCGGTGAGAGCGAGCGTCATGCTGTGGGTGTGGTCGGTGAAGATGCCGGGCAGCGGCCAGCCGAGCATGTGCCCCATGCCTATGTAGAACAGTGGGATGAGGAAGACGATCGAGACGATGAGGCGGGTGCGCATGGCAGAGGCGGCGGCCTCCAACTTTTTGGTGGGCGAC
>UQVT01000198.1 GCA_900544465.1 uncultured Collinsella sp.
TTCCCGTCGCCACCGTCGGACGTATCAACGAGGCCTGGATCGCCGAGGAGCTGATTGAGGACGGTGCCGCCGACATCTGCATGATGGGCCGCGCCAATCTGTGTGATGCCGAGTTCTGCAACAAGGCCGCTGCCGGCAACGCCGACGATATTCGCCCCTGCATTGGCTGCCTGCGCTGCCTGAACGGCATTATGTTTGGCAAACGCATCTCCTGCACCGTTAATCCGGACGTGGAGCGCGACGAGGCTGGCTACGAGCCTGCCGCCGAGGCCAAGAACGTGCTCGTTGTGGGCGCTGGTCCTGCGGGCATGGAGGCGGCGTTCATTGCCGCCAAGCGCGGCCACAACGTGGTGCTCGTGGACAAGCAGGACGAACCGGGCGGCGAGATGCGTATCGCAGCCGTTCCGCCGGCAAAGCAGGAACTCACCCGTGTGATCAAGTATCAGTATCGCCGTCTTGCTGAGGCGGGCGTGAAGTGCGTATTTGGCACCGAGCTTACTGCCGAGGACATTCAGCGCGACTACGCCGGCTACGAGGTCGTCCTGGCCTATGGCGCCGAGCCCATCGCTCCGGCCTTCATGCAGGGCTTTAAGCAGGTTATGACGGCCGACGACCTGCTGGGTGGCAAGGCTTTCCCGGGTAAGAAGATCGTCATCGTGGGCGGCGGTACCGTTGGCTGCGAGACGGCCGATTACCTGGCCCCGTTGGTCAACGACCTGTCGCCGGCCAACCGCGATGTCACCGTCATCGAGATGACCAAGACGCTCGCCGCCAACGAGGGCGGTGCCGGTCGCGCGGTGCTCATCACGCGCATGCTCTCCAAGGGCGTCCACGTGCTGACCGAGGCCAAGGTGACCGAGATTACCGAGGACACTATCAGCTACGAGAAGGACGGCGAGGTCCACACCATCGCCGATGCCGATACGCTGGTGCTTGCCATGGGCTATCGTCCCAATACCAAGTTGGCCGACGACCTTGCCGCTGCCGGTGTTGCCACCCACGTGCTGGGCGATGCCAACAAGTGCGGCAACATTCGCGACGCCATCGGCGATGGCTACAAGGTTGCCTGCGAGCTCTAGCCAACCCCTTGGTGCATGGGGGACCTGTCTCCGCGGCGTCAGTCGGTAAATAGCAAAAAGCGACGGCCGTCCCGTACGTGGGACGGCCGTCGCTTGCGTTAGTTGCAATAAGTCGTGCGATTAGAGCCCCAGGAGCTCCTTAACCTTGGCGATGATGGTCTCGTCGGTGGCGTTGGCAAAGAAGTACTCCTGGAAGTGCTCGCCGGCAAGTGCGCCCTTCACCAGGTCCTGATCGATCTCGCCCAGGACGTCGACGAGCGGACGCATGGTCACAGCGCGCACGCCGTCGAGGATCTTCTTGTTACGCTGCTCGGGCTCAACACGCTCGGCGGGGTAGCCGTTGCCCGAACCAAAGCCAAAGAGCTTCTCGAAGGTGTACTCAAGGTTGAGCTCCTGGCCCCAGCCGTTCTTAAGAGCGAAGGGCATGGCAACGGCGTTGCCGTCGTTGACCTGGGCAAAGGTGTAGGCGTCGAGCGGGTCGGCAACGTGGCCGCACAGCACGCCGGGGAAGGAGTTGCAGGCGAGCATGGCGCCCTCGCCGGTGCCGCAGCCGGTCACGACGTAGTCGGCAGCACCGGAGTTTAGCAGCACGGCGGCAAGGATGCCGTTCTGCACGTAGGTGAGGGGCTTGGAGTCGGCGTCGGCATACATACCATAGTTAAAGACGGTGTGCCCCATGGGCTCGACAACCTTCTTAAGGGCAGCCTCGATCATGGGGTTCTTGGAGTTCTGAGAGTTCTCATTGATCAGAGCGATTTTCATTGCGAATTACCTTTCTATTTCTAACTTGCGGTGAAATACGGACTGTTTTGCCTGATAGAAGCCAAAACCAATCCTTATCTCACCGCAACTCAAATGAAAAACGAGTGGATGAAACCTGATATGGGCAGTTGCGGCGACGCTTATTGAGGCTGCTTTCCAATGTATGCGAGGATTCCACCGTCGACATAGAGGATGTGGCCGTTGACGAAGTTCGATGCATCGGAAGCCAAGAACACGGCGGGGCCCTTCAGGTCCTCGGGCGTGCCCCAACGGGCTGCTGGCGTCTTGGCAATGATGAACTGGTCAAACGGGTGGCGGCTGCCGTCGGGCTGCGTCTCGCGCAGCGGTGCGGTCTGCGGCGTGGCGATGTAGCCGGGTCCAATGCCGTTGCACTGGATATTGGCCTCGCCAAACTCCGAGCAGATGTTCTTGGTGAGCATCTTGAGTCCGCCCTTGGCCGCGGCATAGCCGGCGATGGTCTCGCGGCCCAGCTCGCTCATCATCGAGCAGATGTTGATGATCTTGCCGTGGCCCTTGGCGATCATGCCGGGCAGGCAGGCCTTGGACACGATAAACGGTGCGTTGAGGTCAATATCGACGACGCGGCGGAAGTCCTCGGCGCTCATGTCGAGCATCGGGGTACGCTGGATGACGCCAGCG
>UQVT01000199.1 GCA_900544465.1 uncultured Collinsella sp.
GTCCGGCCCTCAGGGTATCGGGTTCCCATATTCATCCGCACATGTGCGGATGAATGTGGGAGGTGTTCGGATAAAGTCGATAATCAAGGCTGGTCCCGTTTTGGTTGTCGAGAGAGGGTGAATTGAAGCGCCCCCGCACGCTCCATGCTACAATCGCGGGCATGCCCCACAACCACATCTGCCTTCGAAAGGAGCCTACGTGGCGAACGCCATCGATCAGCTCACGGACCGCGTGCTCATGCTCGGCCGCCTTACCATCGTCCGCCGCGCCATTACTGCCGTGGCGGTTACGATTTCCGCCGTTCTCCAGACATTCCTGATCCAGGCGTTCATTCAGCCCGCCGACCTGCTTCCGAGCGGTCTCACCGGCGTCGCGGTCCTGCTCGATCGCGTTACCTCGCTGGGCGGCGTTCACATCGACATCTCGCTCGGTATGCTCGCGCTCAACATCCCCGTGGCGCTCCTATGCTGGAGCGGCATTAGCAAGCGCTTTGTCATCTTCTCGATGATGCAGGTCGTGCTCTCGTCGCTGTTCCTCAACGTCTTTCACTTCGCTCCATTTTTGGGTGACAAGATTATGCTCATCATTTTTGGCGGCGTGGTCTCGGGTCTGGGCGCTGCCATCGCGCTAAAGTCCGGTGCATCTACCGGCGGCACCGACTTTATCGCGCTGTGGGTCTCCAACCACACGGGCAAGACCATCTGGGGCGTTATCTTTGGTTTCAATTGCTTTATCCTGGCGATCTTTGGCTTTATGTTTGGCTGGGACAACGCGGCGTACTCCATCGTGTTCCAGTTTATTTCGACAAAGACCATCGACAGCTTCTATCGTCGCTACGATCGCGTGACGCTGCAGATCACGACGCGCAAGGCGGACGAGGTCATGACCGCCTATGTTGACCATTTTCAGCATGGCATTAGCTGCGCCGAGGTCATTGGCGGATACAGCCGCGAGAAGATGTACCTGCTGCACGCCGTTGTATCGACCTACGAGAGCCAGGACATTATCAAGCTGGTGTGCGACATTGATCCCGGCGCCGTGATCAATGTGTTCCACACGCTCAACTTTGTGGGCGGCTGGTGGGGCGGTCATGTCGACGAGCCAATGCCCACGGCCGTTCCCGATCCCGACAAGCCCGCACGCATGGCCAGCAGGCAGGCGCGCCTCAGCGAGCAGGATAGCCTGCAGCAGGACGACGGCAGGTAAGGATTTGCTGTATGCGGTGTATCGTTTTATCATTATGAGGTAACATGAAACTAGACGTTATATACGTATTAGTTATTTCAATATTTCGATAAGAGTGATTAGATATGCCTGCGCCCAAAAATGCACCGCTTTACCAGCAGATTTACGACGAAATCAAGGATGCGATCGAGAAAGGTGTTTATGCACCCAAGGAGCGTATTCCGTCCGAGCTTGAGCTAGCCGAGCAGTACGACGTGAGCCGCATTACGGTGCGCCGCGCCGTCGAGGAGCTGTGCTCCGATGGCTACCTGGTTAAGCAGCAGGGCCGTGGCACCTTTGTCTCCACGCCGCACATCAACCGCCAGTTCCACGCTTCGACGCTGCAGACGTTTACCGCGCTGTGTGCCGATAATGACATGAAGGCGGGCGCGCATGTGGTCGATCGCCAGATTGTGCCGGCACGTCAAAACGAGATGGAGTTCTTTGGCCTGCAAAAGGACGCGCTGCTGCTGCATATTAAGCGCGTGCGTACAGCCGACGGCGAGCCCATCTTTGAGGAGAACATCTTTGTGCCGTTTGACGCCTACCGTGAGCTGTTGACGGCCGATCTTGAGGACAAGTCGATTTTTGCCGAGGTCGAGCGTGTTGGCGGAACGCCGATTGTCTCGGTTGGCTACCGCACGGTCGAGGCCGTTCGTGCCAATACCGAGCAGGCGGCCGAGTTGGGCATTGCTCCGCACGATCCGCTGCTCAACCTGCGTGCCAGCTTTACCGGCCCCAACGGCGAGCCGGTTCTGATGGGTAAGCAGTACTACGTGGGATCGCGCTACGTTATGGTGATGTAAGTTACGCGGTTTTACCAAACCGCGTAACGGCTCGACGCTGCGCCTCTGGTTCCGCCGTCCTAACGAACGGCGGAACCAGAGGCGCTGCAAGCCCGCCAGAGCGGCAATCTGCCTTTCAGCTTCGGCGGCATGACCAGAAGGTCAATGCCGCCTCGTTTCAAGGCACCTTGCTCGCTCTGGCGGGCTTTCGCTGACATTGCCAAAACATCGACGTTGCCGGGCCGGCACTTGGAGACGTTCCTCTTCTGCCGGCACCTGGGGACACTCCTTAGTCGTTGGGGACGTTCTTAAATGGCTAGTCATTCAAGAACGTCCCCAATGACTACCCGCAGAATGAGCGTGGCTGACAGCCGGGCGACGCCGGTCCGCGTGGCGGCGTATAATCGGCGGCAGATGACTTAGACGTTAGGAAACCATGACCGATAGCATGCAGCAGATGGCGCTCGACACGCTCGG
>UQVT01000200.1 GCA_900544465.1 uncultured Collinsella sp.
CGCCACGGTAGTGGGAGAGGAAGGCTCAGATGAGCGACAGCAAGCATGTGACGTATGAGGATGCCGGCGTCGATACCGCCGAGGGCGGCCGCGCCGTCGACGCTATTAAGCAGATGGTTAAGGACACCAACCGTCCCGAGGTCATCGGCGGCATCGGTGGCTTTGGTGGCCTGTTCTCGGCTGCCGCGCTTAAGGATATGGAAGACCCGATTCTGATTAGCGGTACCGACGGCGTGGGCACCAAGCTCGTGCTCGCCCAGATCATGGACCGTCACGAGACGGTGGGCCAGGACCTGGTTGCTATGTGCGTCAACGACATTCTGGCTTCGGGCGCCGAGCCGCTGTTCTTCCTGGACTACGTTGCCATCGGTCACATCGAGGCCGAGCACATGGCAAAGATCATCAAGGGCGTGGCCGATGGCTGTAAGCTCGCGGGCTGCGCGCTTGTGGGCGGCGAGATGGCCGAGCACCCGGGCGTCATGGTCCCCGCCGATTACGACCTCGCCGGCTTTACCGTGGGCGTCGTCGACCGTCCCAAGATGCTCGACCCCGCAAACGTCCGCCCCGGCGACGTGATCCTGGGCCTGCCTTCCACTGGCGTGCACTCCAACGGCTACTCACTCGTGCGCAAGGTCATTGGCGTCGACGGCATTAAGCCGGGCACGCCCGAGGCCGCCGCTAAGGCCGAGGAGCTGAGCCGTCCGCTCGAGGAACTCGGCGGCGCATCGCTGGCAGACGCCCTGCTGGCCCCCACGCGCATTTACGTCAAGCCGGTTCTTGAGCTGCTGCGCGGAGGTGCTCCGGTGCACGCCATTGCCCATATCACCGGCGGCGGCATCACCGAGAACCTCAACCGCGCGCTTGCCGACGACGTCGACGCCGTGGTCACCCGCAACGGCGCCGAGATGGGTTGGGACGTTCCGCCCGTCATCACCTACGTGTCGCGCCAGGCCGAGCTCGCGCCCAACGAGGCATGCAAGACCTTCAACATGGGCGTTGGCCTGTGCCTGATCGTCGCCCCCGAGGACGAGGCTGCCGTGACCGAGGCTCTGGTCGCGCTGGGCGAAAAGCCGTTCCGCGTGGGCGAGTGCGTCGAGGGTTCCGGTAAGGTTGTGTACTCCGATGAGCGCTAACGAGCAGATGGCTGCTGCCGAGGGCCTGGATTTTGTGCCCTATACCCGTCCGACCGGCACCGATACGGCCGAGCCGCTCAAGATCGGTGTGCTCATCAGCGGTTCGGGTACCAACCTGCAGGCGCTGATCGACCTGATCGCCGCCGGCAAGCTCAACGCCTCGATTGAGCTTGTGGTGTCGAGCCGTCCTTCGGCCAAGGGCCTGCAGCGTGCCGAGCGTGCGGGCATCCAGACGCTCACGCTGTCCAAGGATGTCTATGCTGACCCCATCGCAGCTGACGAGATTATCGCGCATGAGCTGCTCGAACGCGGTTGCGAGTACGTGGTGATGGCCGGCTATATGCGCATGGTGCACACGCCGCTGCTAGCAGCGTTTCCCAATCGCGTGGTCAACCTACATCCGGCGCTGCTGCCGAGCTTTACCGGCGCCCATGCGATCGACGATGCGTTTGCTCGCGGCGTCAAGGTGACCGGCGTGACCGTGCACTTTGCCAACGAGATCTACGACAACGGCCCCATCATCGCCCAGCGTGCGCTGGCTGTTGAGGAGAGCTGGGACGTCGACACGCTCGAGGAGCACATCCATGCGATCGAGCATGTGCTGTATCCCGAGGTCGTGCAGATGCTCGCCGACGGTCGCGTTCACGTGCTGGAGAGCGGCAAGGTCGCAATTGATGCGCCTCGCGGCTAGTGGCACACAGTACAATTTAGCCGAGTAGTCAGGGTGGTCATTGGCGCCAAGGCGCAAGTGGCCATCCTTTGTTTTAGGTAGTCATTGGGGACGTTCTTAAACGACTAGTCGTTTAAGAACGTCCCAGGTGACTAGGTGAGAGAGGTGAGCGTGTGGCGGATAACGAAGCGCTGTTTACGCCCGAGCTGGTGTTTTTTGATTGGGAGTGCGCGACGCCGGGCGAGGTGTTTGCGCGGCTCGAGGGCGAGCTTGCCCCGCGCGGCTACATTGCCGAGGGTTGGCTCAACGCCGTCCGCACGCGCGAGGATGCCTATCCCACGGGTCTCGCTATGCCGGCGGCAAACATTGCCATTCCGCATACCGATCCGGGGTTTGTGGCCAAGCCCTATATCGCGGTGGTGAAGCCCGCCGCGTCCGTGACATTTAACGCTATGGCTGGCATGGGCGCTCCGGTGCCGGTGCAGATCGTCATCAATCTGGGTATTGCCGAGCCGGGCGGCCAGGTCGAGGCCCTGCAGGCGCTCATGAACATCTTTATGGACGCCGATGCCGCAGCCGACGTGCTCGGCCAGACCACGCCCCAGGGCATGGTCGACGCCATCCGCCGCCACTTCTAAGGTGGGGCTGAGTCGGCACTTGG
>UQVT01000201.1 GCA_900544465.1 uncultured Collinsella sp.
TGGGTGGTTTCACCCTACTTTGTCGGGTATCGGCTGGCTCAGGTCAATGCTGAGACCACGCTCGATGTCGATGCGGAGCGACTCCGCGCACATCTGGAGGCGCTCACATCGTAAAGTGAGCGCCCGCACACTGCGGACGGTTTAGCGCGCCATTGCATCGCGGCCGGCCTCGACGCGCTTGCGCTGGGCGGCGCGCTCCTCGCCGGTCAGACGCTCAAAGAAGTGCCCGATAAGCGAGGCGAGCACCTGCTGAAACAACGTTCCACACATGACGGGAAACACAACTTCGCCCGGAAAGTATTGCGTGGCGATGACGGCGCCCGAAGAGATATTGCGCATGCCGCAGGTAAAGCACATGGTGGTCGTTTCGCTATATGGCAGATGCAGCGCGCGGGCGACCAGAATGCCGACGACAAAGCCGCTGATGGCGAAGACCAAAATAAAGAGGGCGACTTCCAAGCGCACCGCGTTCATGTGCAGCACGTACTCGCTCATGGCGGTGGAGTTGGAGGCGATAACGCCCATCATCATGAACTTGCAGGCGGGCGAGAGCGCGGGGGAGAGTTTTTCGTGCCCCCATCCGCGCGTGAGCTCGTTGATCACGATGCCGAGCACGGCGGGGATGGCGATCATAAAGGCCATGTTCTGCATCATGCTCGGCACGTCGATCGAGACGGTGGCGCCCAGCAGGAGCTTGAGCGTAAGCGGAATCGTCACAGGGGAGATGACCGAGGACGTCAGGATGATGGTGAGCGCGAGCGGGCCGTTGCCGCCGAACATGCTGATCCACATAATAGCGGTGACTGCCACGGGCACACTGTATTCGAGCACGATGCCGCAGACAAGGTTGGGGTTGGAACCAAAGAACAACGATCCCATGGCATAGGCCGCGATGGGAATAAGCGCCGCCGAGACCAACAACGCCAGAATCAGGTGCAGCGGACGGTGGAACACCTCGGCTACCTGGTGAAAAGTGTTGCTGAGCGCACCTTGGAACGTCATAAAGGCAAACAAGGTGGGAACGATGGGCTTGAGCACGCCGATTTGTTGGGGAAAGAGCACGCCGAGCGCCACGCAAATCGGAACGATGATTTGCATGTGCCCCGCGAGAAACTTGCCCAGTCCAACCCATTGTTTCATATGCTCTTGTGACTCCCTTTGCTCGTGAATCCGTTTTGACTGGATATGCTAGACGCTCACATGTGTCCGTGCGTCAGAAACGCTCGATTATTTCGAGGCTATTACCGGCATCGTTTACCGAAACCGCGGCGTGCTGCGGCGATTTGCGTCCGCGCCGCACGGTATAATAAATCCGTTCAACAGATCTGCCTGCCGAAGCGGGCGTACACAGAGGACTCATCGCTATGAACCGTGAGAGGTATCGCGGCGACCTGCCCCTATCGGGGGTGGGTGCCTATGTCATCGCTTAAGACGACGCATCGCTGGGCGGTCGCTCAGCAAAACCCCGAGCTCGAAAAGGAGCTTTCGGCTGGTCTGGGCATTCCCGGGCTGGTGGCGCGCATTATGGTCGCGCACGGCATTGGCTCCATCAAAGAGGGCCAATTGTTTTTGACGCCTTCGCTCGATCGCGACTGGGCCGACCCACTCATTATCCCGGGCATGTCGGTCGTCGCCGACCGCGTCGAGCGTGCTATTCGCAACCACGAGCACATTGCAGTCTTTGGCGATTTTGACGTTGACGGTATTACGTCGACCTGCCTGTTGACCGAGGCGCTGCGCACGTTTGGCGCCGATGTCACGCCGTTTATTCCGCATCGCTTTGATGAGGGCTACGGTCTTTCGCGCGCGGCACTCGACCGCGTTAACGAGCTCGCTCGCCCCCAGCTGATCGTGACCGTCGATAACGGCATTGCCGCCAAGGAAGAGGTTTCCTATTTGGAGGACCTGGGGATCGATTTGGTGGTCACGGACCATCACGAGCCCTCCGACCAGGTGCCGCAGGGTGTGCCCCTGACCGACCCCAAGCTCGAGGACGAGGGCCCCTCGCGCGAGCTTGCCGGTGCTGGTGTGGCGCTCAAGCTGGTGCAAGTCCTGGGTGAGCGCCTGGACAAGCCGTCGTATTGGCGTTCGCTAATCGAGGTCGCGGCGCTGGGCACCGTGTCCGACATGATGCCGCTCACGCCCGAGAACCGCGCGCTGGTTGCCGAGGGCATCCAGCAGATGCGCGTAACCGCTCGCCCCGGCTATATCGCGCTTGCCGCGCTTGCCAAGGCGGACCTTTCGAGCATTACGGCGGATGGCCTGTCATTCTCGCTCATTCCCCGCTTAAACGCTGCCGGCCGCATGGCCGATCCCAAGCTGGCGCTCGACCTGCTGCTTGCCCGCAATCCCATCGAAGCAAGCGCGCTGGCGGCTGAGCTCGAGGAAATCAACCGCCAGCGCCGTGAGATCGAGGCGGAGCTCACGCGCGATGCCATGGCAAAGGTCGAGGAGACCTATGA
>UQVT01000202.1 GCA_900544465.1 uncultured Collinsella sp.
AATCGCTCGTCGCGCTGGGCATGCTCTTTATGGGCATGGCGCAGGGCAAGCGCTGCTATTACACGGCCCCCATCAAGGCCCTGGTCAGCGAAAAGTTCTTCGACCTGGTACAAGTACTCGGCCGCGATAACGTCGGCATGATCACCGGCGATACGCATATCAATACCAAGGCACCCGTCATCTGCTGCACGGCCGAAATCCTTGCCAACGATGCGCTACGCGAGGGCGAGGACGCCGATGTGGGCTGCGTAGCCATGGATGAGTTCCACTACTTTGCCGACCCCGACCGCGGCTGGGCATGGCAGGTGCCGCTGCTCACCCTGCCCCACACGCAGTTTATGCTCATGAGTGCCACGCTCGGCGATGTCACCGCCATCGCCGCCTCGCTCGAGGAGCACACCGGCGCTGCTTGCGACCTGGTTGTCGACGCCCCGCGCCCTGTTCCGCTGAGCTACGACTATGTGACGACCTCCCTCGAGGGCACCGTCGAGCTCGCTATGCGCCGCGGAGAGGCCCCACTCTACATCGTGCACTTTAGTCAGGACGCCGCGCTTGCCACGGCACAGTCGCTTGCCAACTTTGGCATCGCTAGCAAGGAGCAGCGCGAGGCCATTAAGGAAGCTGCCAAAGGCACGAGTTTCTCCACCGCCTTCGGCAAGATTCTCAAGCGCCTGCTCGGCTGCGGCGTCGGCGTGCACCACGCCGGTATGCTGCCGCGCTATCGCCTACTGGTTGAGCGCCTGGCGCAGCAGGGCCTGCTGCCCGTCATCTGCGGCACCGACACGCTCGGCGTCGGCATCAACGTGCCCATCCACACCGTGGTGCTCACCGCGCTCACCAAGTTCGACGGTTACAAGATGCGTCGTCTGCGCGCCCGCGAGTTCCACCAGATTGCCGGTCGCGCCGGCCGCTCGGGCTTTGACACCGAGGGTATGGTAATTGCCGAGGCGCCGGAGCACGAGATCGAAAACGCCAAGCTTATGGCCAAAGCGGGCGACGACCCCAAAAAACTCCGTAAGATTAAAAAGAAAAAGGCCCCCGAGGGCTTTGTCACCTGGAACAAGCAGACCTTTGAGCGCCTGATCGAGACGCAGCCCGAGACGCTCAAGCCGCGCCTGCGCATCACGCACTCCATGGTGATTAGCGTGGTCGAGCAGGGCGGCGACGCCCGTGCCCGCGTACACGACCTCATCGAGACGAGCCTGCAGACCCCCGAGGAAAAGGCCAAGCTCGAGGTTCGCGCCGATGAAATCTTCGCCACACTCATCGATTCCGGCGTCGTCGTTCGCACCGAGGTGCCGCCCGCACCCGACGCCCCGACTGACGCCGCACCAGACATTGACTATGCACTGACGGTCGATCTGCCCGAGGACTTTGCGCTCGATCAGCCGCTCTCGCCGTTCTTGCTTGCCGCGTTGGAGCTGCTCGATCCCGAGAGCGAGACCTATACCATGGATCTGATCTCGATGGTCGAGGCAACGCTCGAGGACCCCAAGCAGGTGCTGCGCGCACAGGAGCGCGCTGCGCGCGACCGCGCGATGGCCGAAATGAAGGCTGACGGCGTCGAGTATGAGGAGCGCTTGGAGCGCATTCAAGACGTCACGTACGAAAAGCCGCTCGAGGATTTGCTCGACGCCGCCTTTGACAAGTACTGCCAGGAAGTGCCCTGGGCAAACGACTATCAGCTCTCTCCCAAGAGCGTCCTGCGCGATATGCTGGAAAGCGCGAGCGATTTTAAGGGCTACATTCAAAAGCTCGGCATCGCCCGCTCCGAGGGCATTCTGCTGCGCTACCTAGCCGAGGCCTACCGTTCACTCGACCGCACCGTGCCCATCGAGAAGCGCGACGAGCGCCTGCGCGACATTATCTCGTGGCTGGGCTTTGTGGTGCGCTCGGTGGACTCGAGCCTGGTGGACGAGTGGGAGAACGCCGGCAACCCGGCAGCCCTCGACGCCGCGCCGCCGCAGGGCATCGACGAGGTCGTTGCGGACCGTCGCGGCTGCACGCTGCTGGTGCGCAACGCACTCTTCCGCCGCGTGACCCTTGCCGCCCGCGAGCACGTTCGCGACCTGGGCGAACTCGACGAGGACTGGGGCATGAGCGAGGTCCGCTGGCAAAAGGCGCTCGATGCCTACCATGAGCAGCACGAGGAAATCCTCACCGACGGAGATGCCCGCAGCGCCGCGATGTTTACCATCGACGGGAGCGACGAGAAGACCGATCACGTGTGGCACGTGCACCAGATTTTTGCCGACGAGGATGGCGACCACGACTTTGGCATCATGGGCGATGTCGACCTGGATGCCACGCAAGACGGCGGCGAGGTCATCTTCAAAAACTACCGCGTCGGCTTTATCGAAGACCTGTTGTAACTCGTTTTTTCACTGCCCGCTCGGCAAGGGCGGGCAGTTGCCGTTCAAGGCTCCCATCTCGTTGTTTAGAAAAGGCTCGCC
>UQVT01000203.1 GCA_900544465.1 uncultured Collinsella sp.
AACAGCGTAAGTCCACGGTGCTTTCCGACCACGAGAAGCAGGTCGTTTCCTACCATGAGATCGGCCATGCCATTGTTGCCGCTCGCCAGAAGGGCTCTGCGCCGGTCACGAAGATCACCATCGTGCCACGCACGAGCGGTGCTCTGGGCTACACCATGCAGGTCGAGGAGGATGAGCGCTTCCTGACCACGCGCCAGGAGGTCCTGGACAAGCTCGCCGTCTATTGCGGTGGCCGTGCAGCCGAGGAGCTCATCTTTGGTGAGATGACGACCGGCGCCGCCAACGATATCGAGCAGGCCACCAAGCTCGCCCGTAACATGGTGACGCGCTTTGGTATGTCCGATGAGTTTGGCATGATGGCACTCGGTACCGTTCAGAATGCGTACCTTAACCAGGACACGTCGCTCACCTGCGCCCCCGGTACGGCCGAGCGCGTGGACGCGATTGTCGCCAAGCTGATCGAGGATGCGCACGACCGCGCTCTGCAGATCCTCAAGGAGAACAAGTTTAAGCTTCATGAGCTGGCTCGTTATCTGTACAAGAAGGAGACCATTACGGGTGAGGAGTTCATGAACCTCCTCACGCGCGAGAATCCGCTGATGCCCACGCAGCAGTAAAGCCGCGTCCGAGCCAGTAAACGCCGACGCCCCATTTGAGCAGCTTACTCAAATGGGGCGTTTTGCTTGAGAGGGATGGAAATGAAGATCGTGGTGAGTGCCTGTTTGATGGGCGAGAGCTGCAAGTATAATGGGCTCGACAACTATCATCGCGAGTTGGTCGAGGCCTGCGAGCGTACAGGGACCGAGGTCCTCTTGGTGTGCCCTGAGGTCTTTGGCGGCCTGCCTACGCCGCGCAAGCCGTCCGAGATTGTGAACGGCGAGGTCTGTACCTGCGAGGGCGTGTCCGTTGACCTGGAATTTCGCCTAGGCGCCCAACGTGCGCTCGACATGTGCGAGCAGGCGGGTGGGCCGGAAGAGATCGCCGCGTGCATCCTGCAGGACCGTAGTCCCTCGTGCGGCGCGGGCCGCGTCTACGACGGCACCTTTAGCGGTACGCTCACCGCGGGCAACGGCGTCTTCGTCGACATGCTCTTGCGCCACGGCTACCGTGTGATCCCGGCAAGCGAGTTCGACCCCAGCATGCTGGAGCAATAAAAAACCACCACAAAGGTGCTCCCTTGTGGTGGTTTTGGGTTAGAGCTAGAGGGTGTGGCCGTAGGCGTTGGCAGCTTTGATGGCGGCGGCGAATTTTTCGTCGGTGAAGGGCTCGGGGTTTCCCTGCTTCCACTCGTTGGTGGCGTGCGCGTATTCGCACAGGGCCGGGATATCTGCCTCGGTAAGGCCAACCTGCTCAAGCGTTACGGGCAGCCCCATCTGCTTGTTAAAGGCGGCGTAGCGCTCAAGGTTCTCGGTATCGCCCGTATAGGCAAACAGTACTAGCACGCCCAGGCTCACGACCTCGCCATGCAGGTAGGTGCCCTCACGCGGAATGCTGCAGGTGGCGTTGTAGAACGCGTGCGCCACGCTCGAGTTGTAGTAATAATCGTTCTGGTTGGTCAGGTTCGAGACATAGCCCGTGTTGACAACGATGTCGAGCGCGATCTGCTTGACGGCCTCGCTCGACAGATTCTGGCGCACATCCTCAAGACCCTGCACACCATAGGTAAACAGCGGCTCGGAGCAGGTGTGGGCGAGTGCCAGGCCAAGACCGGCGGTGTGCTCCAGGTTGCCGGCGCTCGTGGCGTATTCGACCTCGGGCTGCTTAGACAGGGCATCGCCCACGCCGGCCCAGAAGTACTCTGCCGGTGCCTCGGCGATGATCTTGGGGTTGATGAAGATGTGCGCCGGTCGGTTGGGGTACGAATATCCCTCGAGCGAGCCGTCGTCGTTGTACACGACGGCAATGGCGGTCGCGGCGGAGCAGTTGGAACAGATCGTCGGGACAGTGAAGACGATCTTCTTGAGCTCGATGGCCGCCGTCTTGACGGTGTCGAGCGCCTTGCCGCCGCCGCAGGCGATAAGAACATCAGCCTCCTGGCAGGCAGGGGAGTTCACGACCTTGGCGATATTGGCACGCGTACTGTTGGTGCCATAGACGCGCGTCTCCAGGACCTCGACATCGGTACCTTCAAGTGCCGCCTCGATTCCCGGCAGCGCCGCAGCCAGGGCTCGCTTGCCGCCAATGATGGCGACTTTCTTCGCGCCGTACTCCGCCAGTGCAGTTGGCAGCTCGGTAAAGCAATCCTCGCCAACGGTGTAGTCGCTCATTCCAATCGTGCGCATAGCAACCTTCTTTCGTTCGATAAAGTGCTTTCAGGTATTTTGCTCCTAGAGAAGGGCTGTAATAGCGAGAAATTTCGAAGGTTGATTTCCGATCTCAGCCGAACACATTGAGCAAATAGGCCATTCCCGCAGT
>UQVT01000204.1 GCA_900544465.1 uncultured Collinsella sp.
GGAAACGCGGGGTGGTGCCCGAAGGCGCAGCACCAGCCTGCTTGGCTGCACGACGGGCCACGTGCGCGTCCCAAGCGCAAAACGCCGCCGCGATTACGCATGCCGCCAGGGGAAACACCAAGCCGCCGTTGCGCAAAAACGTGGAACCCATGGCACCCAGCACGAGCAACAGCCAGTCGTGGCGTGCAAAGAGCACGGGGGCTTTCTCGCCCGTTCGCTCGACATTGGCATCACGACGGGGCAAGCCACATGCCACGAGCTTGACGGTCTGTACCAGCAGCACCAAGAACGCGTCGGCAAAGAGCACGTCTTTGGTGAGCAACGCCGCGTAGTTAGAGAACATCGGAATAAACACAAAGAACAGCAAGATCACGCCGCGGACCGGCAGGCTCACGCCCAGCTTGCGCAGCGACGAGATGGAATAGGCCATGCAGGCGGCCGTAATGACGAACTGAGCGCAGGTGTAGATGGCAAGACCTGCGTTGGCGCTGTTGAACAGTGAAAGCCCCAGCTGGACGCACGAACCGATGATAGCCGTGTGCACCACGGGATGATGTCCGTTGAGCAACACATTGGGATTGAGCAGACGCAGGTAGTCACTCGTGCCGTTGGGGTAGTTGAACCACTGGCGAATCTGCGCACCCGTATCTCCCATAAAAAGGCCGGGCAGCGAAGCGATGAGCGTGGGCGCCCAGGCGACCATAAGCACCAGGAAGGGCCCGGCAAAGGGATGGACCGAGAGCACGGCGTGAGCCACACGCCATACGCGGCCAAAGTGCGCTTCGGAAAACGGAATGCGCCGAGAGCTCAACCAATCTAGACACTCAAAAGCCAGGTAGAAAGCAACGACCGCCAAGAGCATCCAGCCCGCACCGCCTATCCAGGCACAGATGATACGGGCCTTATCGCCGAGCACGATCTCGGCCGAATCGGTGAGGTCGTAGCTACGGCCAAACACCATGCAGACGGCAAAGAACAGCGACGGAAGAATCACCGAGGGACGCCAAGCGTCGCCGCGGCCAAAGAATACGTAGCGAAACGGCAGCGTGAGCAGGCAGGCAAGCGCAAGCAGCATGACCGCGTCGGTATGGCCGGCAAACGAGAGGAGCACCTCGTAGCACACGTACAGCATGCCCGAGGCTTTGGGGTCAATCGCCAAGACCGCGTTGCTCGACACCGGGGCGGGATCGATGGAAAACGCCGTGGTCGCCAACAGCGCGAGCAAAAATGCGATAAGCGTCTGCTTGACGGGGTAGCGCTTAAACCAGACGATGCGGGCAGCGTCGCGCGCAGCCGTTGTGGAGAGGTCGGAATCCTTCACAGTCCGAAAGCCTTTCTAGAAACCTGCCAAAAAGGGACAGGTTTATTTTGGCAGGTTTTATCTGGGGAAACGTTACGGTTCTGTCATCGTTGTCCGGCATAACCACCACCAAGGTGTCTTTCCCTTTGTGGTGGTATGTGGTGGCTAGGCGTCCAGGTAGACGCGCTGGGGCTGGTTGCGGTGCCGGGCGAAGATGATGAGCGCCAGGCCGGCGATCACGAGCGGCAAACTCAGCAGCTGGCCCATAGTGATGACGCCTCCCAGCAGATAGCCCAGCTGGGCATCGGGCACGCGCACGAACTCAACGAGAAAGCGGACGATGCCGTACCCCATCACGAACACGCCCATAAACGTGCCCTGGGGCAGTAGCGGCTTTTTGCGGCTGAGCACCTGCAAAATACAGAAGAGCACGACGCCCTCAAGAAACGCCTCGTAGAGCTGGGAGGGATGGCGCGGCATATCGCCCGCGGTGCCGCCAAAGACCACACCCCAAGGCAGATCGGTCGGCTTACCCCACAGCTCACCGTTCACGAAGTTGGCGCAACGTCCCAGGCACAGCGCCAGCGGAGCACCGATCACAGCAAGGTCGGCGATGGTCCAGGCGTCGAGCTTATACATGCGGCACACGATGATGCCGCCCAAGATGCCGCCGACCAGGCCACCGTGGAAGCTCATACCGCCCTCGTTGGTGGCAAAGATCTCGAGCGGGTGGGTCCAATAGTAGCCATCGCCGTAAAAGACGACGTAAAACAGGCGCGCGCCAATAATGAGGCCAAAGACCGCGCCGACCACGACGCTCGTCAGGTCATCAATCGTAATGTCGAAGCCCCAACGGCGCTGCGTGTGGTACATAACAACCGCCGTGAGCAGAGCGCCGACCACGTAGGCCAGACCATACCAGTAAATGGTGATGGGGCCCGCCGAGATCGCGACGGGATCAAGCATATGGTAGAGGTCGTTGAGCATATCGATCCCCTGCTCCCTACATACAAATGCGGCCGCGGGCCTTGCGCTCGCAGCCGCATATCTGGGCGTAACGTCTATGCGGAGCGTACCGTCCGCAGCTTTCGCATCTTAGAACGG
>UQVT01000205.1 GCA_900544465.1 uncultured Collinsella sp.
AGCTGGATCAGCGCCCGCGCGTGGGTGACGATGCCGAGCTGTTCGAGCGCCTGCGCGCCCTCCGCAAGGAGATCTCGACGGAGCTGGAGATGGCGCCGTATATGGTCTTCTCCGACAAGGCCCTGCGCGGCCTGTGCCGCCTGCGCCCGCAGACACGCGACGAGCTGATCCAGGTTAACGGCATTGGCGAGAAAAAAGCCGACGCCTTTGGCGAGCAGTTTATGACGGCGATTGAAGAGTTTGAGTCCGAGCATGCGCGGGATGGAGCGTAACGATGGCTTTCGATAGTAAGACCGACCGTACTGACGTGTCCGCCGTGCCGCTGTACCAGCAGGTCATGGACGACCTAAAAGGCGAGATCGCGCGCGGCGTGTACGCTGCCGGCTCGCGCATTCCTTCCGAGATGGAGCTCGCGAAGTCCTACGGCGTGGGGCGCGTCACCGTGCGTCGCGCCATCGAGGAGCTGTCGCGTGCGGGGTATCTCAACCGCCAGCAGGGGAGGGGCACCTTTGTGTGCGCGCCCAAGCTCAAGCGCAAGATTCGCCAGAAGGGTGACGTCCAGAGCTTTACTGAGGGTTGTGCTGCCAACGACATGGTGCCGGGTGCGCGTCTGGTGTCGCGCACGGTGGTCGCGGCGACGTACGAGGATGCGGCGTTCTTTGGCGTGGAGCCCGGCTGCGAGCTTATCGTGGTCGAACGCGTGCGCACAGCCGACGGCATCCCTGTCATGCTTGAGAACAACACCTTTGTGCTCGCCGACCATCCCTATCTGCAGACGCTTGCCGACAAGGACCTCACGGACAATTCCATCTTTGCACTCGTTGCCGAGCATTCGGGTCGCGCGCCGCTCAAGTCCGACCCCTGCACCGTGGAGATTGCGCTTGCCGATGCTCAAGCGGCCCCACTGCTGGAGGTGCCGGTCGGCGAGCCGCTCTTCTATATGGAGGCGTACTTTACCGACGCCGGCGGGCGCCCTCTACTGCTCGGCCGCCAAAAGATCGTGGGCTCGCGCTACGTCTTCGACATCTAACGTCCACAGATAGAACAACATAGAACAACTTTGGTGAAATGACTTCACGGGCGTTGTTGCACGTGTTATAAATAGGACAACATAGAACGACAGCAGGTACGAGCTGCCGTCGCTCAAAGCCGCCCCACAAGGAGGAATATCAGGATGAACGCACATGATCTGGTTCAGGAAATCATCGAGCGCAAGGGCAAGATTGAGAACGTCTTTTGGATCGCCTGTGGCGGTTCGATGATCGACCTGATGCCGGCCAACGAGCTGCTCAAGCGCGAGGCCACCACGTTTACCTCGACGGTCTACACGGCACGCGAGTTTTGCCTGATGGCTCCCAAGAGTCTTGGCGAGAAGTCGCTCGTCATCGCCTGCAGCCACAGCGGCAACACGCAGGAGGTCGTCGACGGCTGCGAGATGGCGCTGGCCGCCGGTGCCGAGGTCGTCGCCATGACCGACTGCGAGGGCTCCAAGATCGACAACGGCAAGTGGACCACCTGGGTCTACCCCTGGGGCGAGGGCGTGCCGCAGGCCGAGGTGCCTCAGGGTATCGGCGCTCTGATCGCCGCCGAGCTACTCGACCAGCAGGAAGGCTACGAGGCACTCGCCGACATGTACGAGGGCCTCAAGCAGATGGATGCGCTGCTGCCCGCCGCCCGCGAGAAGGTCAACACCGAGCTGGGCGCCCGCTTTGCCGAGCTCTGCCAGCAGCACAAGTTCTTCTATATCCTGGGCTCCGGACCCAACTTTAGCCAGACCTACGCCATGGCGATCTGCTCGCTCATGGAGATGCAATGGCAGCACTGCTGCTACATCCACTCCGGCGAGTACTTCCACGGCCCGTTCGAGGCCACCGAGCCCGGCGTGTTCTACTTTGTGCAGCTTGGCGCCGGCGAGTGCCGCCCCATGGAGGAGCGCGCGCTTGCATTCCTCAACACGCACACCGATACGATTATGGTGCTCGACGCGCTCGAGTACGGCGTGGGCGACGTGCCCGCCAGCGTGCGTTCGTACCTGGAGCCGATCTTCTTCTACAACATGAGCTGCGAGCTGCGCGCCGCCCGCGGCAAGGTCTTCGACCACAGCCCCGAGGTTCGTCGCTACATGGGCATCGAGCAGTACTAGGTACCGGGAATTATCTTTTTTGACGGGGTCTGCGCTGCGCGCGGGCCCCGTTTTGCGTTGTGGCGGCCGGATTCGTGTCTGCGCGAAAACGAAGGTGAATACTTTTCCGCGAAGTGAACGACCTATTTTGGACCCCCGAAGCATCCACACTTTTTGACGCCAAAACTGCAGGAAAAACTTGGCGAAACCGCAGGAAGCGGCGTCTGAAAAGTGTCGATGGGTAGCGCGCAGAGATGTGGTGTAAGAGGCGGGG
>UQVT01000206.1 GCA_900544465.1 uncultured Collinsella sp.
AATCCCAAGGTCGACGGTTCGAATCCGCCATGGAGCACCATCGTTTATTAAGCCCGGACCGCTTGGTGGTCTGGGCTTTTTCACATGCCGGTGTTCTTTGTTCTTGCCGGGTATACGTTTAGGCCGAAGCCGTGGCGTGAGCTGCTATTGTGCTGCTGATGTGGATTGGTTATACGGCGCGCCAAAGGGGGCTGGAGCCGAGCGTGAGCAAGCCTCTGCTTATGACGCTGCCAGCATCGTGGTTCTTCGCGTCAATCGTACGCTGTGCCTGCGATATTGGATTGGCGTACGTGATCAAGAAGGCGTAACAAAAGCGGGGAGGACCAACTTGGCCCTCCCCGCTGTATCTAGTCTGCCTTCAGGCACTCGGGCAAGACGTTTGCAACTGCATTCATCGCCTGCGGCCTCAGGTACTGCTCATTGAGCTTTACCTTTCTGTAGGCGTAGCGAGTGTCTGCCGAGTATTTGATCAACACATCGGTGAAGAACCGCTCCCAGCTCAGGTAGTCGCGGCTTTCGATATAGCTTGAGGGATCCTCGAGGATTTTTAAGATATCGTTACTGGGAATGAGGCCAGATTGCAGGAGTGTCCACTCGAATGATTCGGGGAGGAACAAGCGTACGTTCTTGTAAACGCGCTGTCCGAGCACCTTTTCGATGTAGGGACCAAATGCTGCTCCGTCTCCAATAGCAAGGATGTTTTGCTCGGGACATTCGTGAATCGTACGTTTTAGATTCGCAACGCCGGTGGCGGTATAGCAGGGGATCCCGAGTCGGTTGCAAAGAGCGTCGTAGAATTGATAGCCAGATTTGCTATCCTCGACAACTACGGCGTCGGGTACCTCGAATCCAACATTTAGATCCTGATACAGCATACTTGCCGTGTGGTCATATAGCGGCTTGGTCACCGAGTAGAAGCGCCTGTCGCTCTTGCGGCCATTGATTGTTTTACTTGTCGTGTTGACTAGCTTCAGGATCTCATCAACGCTGTAGGGGAGCTCGTTGGCATCGCGACGAGATATCAGAACAAAATAGTTGGACGAGCCGTTGACGGCTTTGGCGAAGTCCTTTGAGTAGATAAACTCGTTACCCTCATCTAGAAAGACGATTGAATCTTCGATGATCGATAGCTCGCGCTCCCAGCGTCTGCCGGAAAGCGTTTCGCAAGGCACGTCGCAACTGAGTGCAACGCCGCTTTCCGGTCCTCGGTCGTTGTAGTCGCGAATCATCGAGATGAGCGTCGTTTTACCCGTGCCGCTGTTGCCGCGTATAAAGGAAATATTGCGCTTAAACGTGAGTGTGTATTTGACCTTTGCACGCTCTACGACAACGGTATGCGTTCCCTTCATTACTCATCAACATCCAAAAAGTCATTCGTGGCGCCGACAAACTCCTGCATGTTTCTGACGATGCGGCCATCGTTTTCAATGCGGATTTCAAAGCTCTTCCAGGGGAATTTCATGATGTGGTATAAGGTCACCATCACATCCTGCTCTTTGCCGATCTTGAGTAGCCAGCGGGCGCAGTTGTCTCCGCAGGTGGATGCGTTGAACACCATATTTGGGAGATTGCGCACCAGCAGCAGCGTCTTAACGCCGCCGGACAGTTCGAGTGGGGTGATCGAGCCCAGCTGTTTGCTTACGATGTTGTGGGGACCGATGAGCTCTGATCCGTCCACGCTTTTAATAATCTGTGCGGCCATAGGGTCTTCGAACCATGAGTCCAAGTATGAGTTCCTAAAATAGGTTTCGGTATCGTAGATGGAACCGGGGTAATCCCCCAGATGGATGCTTAACATGCGCGTCTCCAGACGTTGTGTGACTGCAATGATTATATGCCAGTAATAAAGTGCCGCCAGTAGCGAGGTTGCTGCTGGCGGCACTGGCATTATTAGCGTGTGAATCGCGTTGATGGATTTGCTCGCGAGGCTACTTTTCGAGACGTTCCCTCAGCAGCTCCAGCGCGTGGGCGTAGCCTTGCAGGCCCTCGCCGGTGATGGTGGCGAAGCAGGCTAGGCGGGCGTAGCTCACCTGGCGGAAGTCTTCGCGCGTCTCTACGGCGCTGATGTGCACCTCGACGGCAGGGATGGCAACGGCCTTGAGGGCGTCGAGGATCGCCACGCTCGTATGCGTGTAGGCAGCCGGGTTGATGACGATGCCGTCGACCTTGCCGTAGGCCTCCTGGATCTTGTCGACGATGTTGCCCTCGTGGTTGGACTGGAAGACCTCGACCTCGTCGAAGCCCTGTGCGGCGCCCGCTTCCTGGCAGATCTGCACTAAGCGGTCGTAGTTGTCGCTGCCATAGATGCCCGGCTCGCGAATGCCGAGCATGTTGAGGTTGGGGCCGTTGATGACGAGTGCTTTCA
>UQVT01000207.1 GCA_900544465.1 uncultured Collinsella sp.
CGCTATTTGGAGGGCTTGCGCTCGCGCATGGAGTTCTCGGCTTTCCGGAGTTGGGCGCTCGATTCGTGCGCTTCTGATATGCTAGCCAAAGTTAACCGCCCGATCGTACCGCGGGCCTAGGGGAAGGGGACCTCGATGGATGCCGCAGCCCGTACCGCCCATGATTCCACCCTCCAGCCGTTTTCGGAGATGGAGCACTATAAGCATGCCGATGAGCTGCCGCCCGAGATTATGGCGGACAGCTACGACAAGCTGGAGCGCTTGTGCCTCAAATATATGAATGAGGACGACTTCTCCAAGGTGGAGCAAGCCTACTGCTTTGCCGCCGAGAAACACTGTAACCAAAAGCGCCGCTCGGGTGAGATGTACATTAACCATCCCGTCGAGGTTGCCATCATTTTGGCCGATCTCAAGATGGACTGCGATGTGGTGTGCGCCGCGCTGCTGCACGATACCGTCGAGGATACCGAGACCTCGCTCGCCGATGTTTCCGGCCTGTTCGGCGATACGGTGGCCGAGCTCGTCGATGGCGTGACCAAGCTCACCAATATCGAAGTCGACAGCATGGACGAGAAGCAGGCGCTCACGCTGCGCAAGATGTTCCTCGCCATGTCCAAGGACATCCGCGTTATCATCGTTAAACTTGCCGACCGTCTGCACAACATGCGAACGCTGGCAGCCCTGCGCGAGGATCGTCGCCTGTTTAAGGCTCGCGAGACCATGGACGTGTACGCGCCCTTGGCCGACCGCCTGGGCATGAGCTCTATTAAGTGGGAGCTCGAGGACCTGTCCTTCTTCTACCTGGAGCCCGATGCCTACCAGCGCATCGCGCGCATGGTGGCGGAGTCGCGCGAGGTCCGTGAGCGCTATCTGGCTGAGACCATCAAGACACTCACCGACGAGCTCAACCGCATTGGCCTGGAAGGCTTCCAGATCAACGGCCGTTCCAAGCACTATTGGTCCATCTACCAAAAGATGAAGCGCAAGGGCAAGGAATTCTCCGAGATCTACGACCTGGTGGCACTGCGCGTCATCACGCATTCGGTGCGCGATTGCTACTCCACGCTCGGCGCGGTGCATACGCTGTGGCACCCCATGCCCGGTCGCTTTAAAGACTATATCGCCATGCCCAAGGTCAATAACTACCAGTCGCTCCATACGACGGTTATCGGCCCCACGGCCCGCCCACTCGAGATTCAGATTCGAACCTATGAGATGCATGAGCAGGCCGAGTACGGCATTGCCGCCCACTGGCTATATAAGAAGTCGGGCGGATCGTCTGCGTCTAAGACCAATGATGCCCAGCGTCTGGACGACCAGATTAACTGGCTTAAGCACTCACTCGATTGGGCTGCGTCTGATGAGATTACCGACGCCAAAGAATACCTGCATTCGCTGAAGGTTGACCTCTTCGATCAGGAGATCTTCGTCTTTACGCCCAAGGGCGAGGTCATGGCGCTTCGTGCCGGATCCACGCCGCTCGACTTTGCCTATGCCGTTCACACCGAGGTGGGAAACCATTGCGTCGGCGCCAAAATCAACGGTGCGGTGGCTCCGCTCACGCACGAGATCAAGACGGGCGACCGTGTCGAGATCCTGACGAACAAGAGTTCCAAGCCGTCGCGTGATTGGCTCAAGATCGTCAAGACGCCTTCGGCTAAGTCCAAGATCCGCCGCTATTTTGCCGCTGCGACCAAGGACGACGACGCTGCTGCTGGCCGCGATATGCTGGCCAAGGACCTGCGCAAGCGCGGGTATGGCATCTCCACGCCGCGCTCCACGCGTGCGCTCAACGCCGTGGCGGAGCAGTTTAACTTCAAGCAGCTCGAGGACCTGTTTGCCGCCGTCGGCGCCGGCAAGGTTGCCCCGCGCGCTGTGGGCAATAAGGTCGAGCAAATCTTGGACCCCAAGCCCGAGGAACAGCTCACCAAGGCCGAGGCTATCGCCGAGGTCGTGAAGCAGCCCGCTCGCGGCTCCAACCGCAAGCCGCAAAAGCGCGGCAAGAGCGCCAGTAACGGCATTATCGTCAAGGGCGAGAGCAACAGCGGCCTGCTGGTCCGTCTGGCTCATTGCTGCAACCCCGTGACGGGCGACGACATCGTCGGCTTCATCACGCGCGGTCGTGGCGTTTCGGTGCATCGCGCCAACTGCCCTAACGTCAAGGGTCTTATGGAACATCCCGAGCGCATGATCGATGTGGAGTGGGACGGCGCTGCCGACACCCTCTTCCAGGTCGAGATCGTGGT
The DNA here is from genome assembly GCA_900544465.1 of uncultured Collinsella sp. Lineage (GTDB taxonomy): Bacteria > Actinomycetota > Coriobacteriia > Coriobacteriales > Coriobacteriaceae > Collinsella. The sequence continues at coordinate 2,247 of UQVT01000207.1, forward strand.
CGAGTGCCTGGACCGCATGGGTCTGCTCAAGGATGTCACCATTGCCATTGGCGATGCGGGCGGCAATATCCTTTCTGCCGCCACGTCGACCAACCGCGAGGGTATTGCAACCCT
>UQVT01000208.1 GCA_900544465.1 uncultured Collinsella sp.
CGCGCGCCCGAGCGCTACGAGGCGCAGACCATCACGCTGTTCCGCCTCCTCATGAGCATGAGCAAGGCCGAGCAGCAGCGCTACATCAATGAGCTCAAGGGCATCACTGTCTCGCAAAAGGCCCACGCCACGGCTGCAGCCTCCGACACGCCCTTCCCTCAAACTGCCACCGTCGCTTGCCAGGGCGTTGAGGGCGCTTACAGTCAAATCGCCGCGTGCAAGCTCTTCGACGTGCCCGACATCGCGTTTTTCGAGACCTTCGAAGGCGTTATGCGCGCTGTGCGCGACGGCTTCTGCGAGTTTGGCGTGCTGCCCATCGAGAACTCCACCGCCGGCTCGGTCAACGCCGTCTACGACCTGCTCGCCCAGTTCGACTTCCACATCGTGCGCTCGCTTCGCCTCAAGATCGACCACAACTTGCTCGTCAAGCCCGGCACCAAGCTCGCCGACGTGCGCGAGGTCTACAGCCACGGCCAAGCCATTGCCCAGTGCGCCGGCTTTATCGAGAACCACGGCCTGCGCGCCACCAAGTACCCCAACACGGCCATGTCGGCTGAGATGGTCGCCAACTCCGAACGCACCGATGTTGCCGCCATCGCATCGCGCAGCTGTGCCACGCTGTATGGCCTCGAGGTGTTGGAGCCCAATATCCAAGACTCGGACAACAACTACACGCGCTTTGTCGTCATCAGCCGCGAGCCGCGCGTCTACCCCGGCGCTAATCGCACCTCGCTCATGATCACCACGGCCAACGAGCCGGGCGCCCTCTATCGCGTGCTCGAGCGCTTCTACGCACTCAACATCAACCTCATCAAGCTCGAGAGCCGCCCCATCCCCGGCCGCGACTTTGAGTTTATGTTCTACTTTGATCTGGACTGCCCCTTTGGCAGCAAGGCCCTCGACGACCTGCTCGATTCCATCGACGACGTGTGCGAAAGCTTCACCTACTTTGGCAGCTACACGGAGGTGCTCTAGATGACCGATACCGCCGCAACCCGCCCCTACGGAGTGCTGGGCCGCGTGTTGGGCCACAGCTACACCCCAACCATCTACAAAGAGCTCGCTGGGCTCGATTACGTGCGATTTGAGCGCGAGCCCGAGGACCTCGCGGCCTTTATGACGGGCGACGAGTGGGAGGGCACCAACGTGACCATCCCCTACAAGCGCGCCGTCATGGAGTACCTGGACGAGCTGAGCCCGCTCGCCGAGCGCATGGGCAACGTCAACACCATCACGCGCCTGCCCGACGGCCGCCTGCGCGGCGATAACACCGACTACTTCGGTTTTCAGTGCCTGGTCGAGGAGCTGGGCGTAGAGGTTGCCAGTAAGAAGGCCCTCGTGCTCGGCGCCACCGGCGGTGCCGGCACTACGGCCAGCATGGTACTCGACGACCTGGGCGCCATCGTCGTACCCGTGGGTCGCACAAGCGAGGTCAATTACGACAACATCGCGCAGCAATCCGATGCCGCGCTGCTCGTCAACTGCACGCCTGCCGGCATGTTCCCCCACTGCCCCGACGCCCCCTGCACGCTCGAAGGACTCGATGCGCTCGAAGGCGTCATCGACATTGTCTACAACCCCGCCCGCACGGGTCTGATGTTCGAGGCCGAGCGCCGCGGCATCCCCTACATCGGCGGACTGCTGATGCTCGTGGCACAGGCGGCACAGGCCGTCGAGCGCTATACCGGCCAGGTCACCCCGCGCGAGCGCATCCTGGACGTAACGGAGCGCTTGTCACGCCGCGAACAGAACATCGCGCTGATCGGCATGCCGGGCTCGGGCAAGACCCGCGTGGGTGAGCAGATTGCCCTGCTCACGGGGCGAGAGCACATCGACCTGGATCGCGCGCTTGAGGAACGCCTGGGGATGCCCTGCGCCGACTATATCGTCGAGCGCGGCGAGGCGGCCTTCCGCGAGCAGGAAACGGCGGCGCTCTCCGACATCTCCAAGCGCAGCGGCCTGGTGCTTTCCACCGGCGGTGGCGTGGTCACGCGAGACGAGAACTATCCGCTGCTGCACCAGAACAGCAAAATTGTGATGCTCAACCGCAAGCTCGAAGAGCTCGCCCACAAGGGCCGCCCCATCACCGCACGCGACGGCATCGATAAGCTCGCGGAACAACGTATGCCACGCTACCGCGCCTGGGCCGACCACATCATCGACTCACGCGACTGCGCCGCCAATACCGCCCAAGCCCTCCTCGACACCCTCCCACCCGCTCTCTAAAAAAACCACCACAAAGGGGACAGGCACCTTTGTGGTGGTTTCTCGACTGCAAAGGAAGCAACCATGAAAGCACTCGTCATCAACGGCCCCAACCTCAACATGCTCGGCATTCGCGAGCC
>UQVT01000209.1 GCA_900544465.1 uncultured Collinsella sp.
CGTCGTCGCGTTTGACTACTTTACCGGGAACGGCAAGGCACATATTGTTCCCCTTGTATACGCTTTGCGCTGGATGAGCGCTCAATAATCCATCAGTTGATGGTAGCGCTCGCGGGGTTCGCGGGCAAACGCGTTACGCCTGTGAGACGGCGGCTTGCGGGCTGGCCGAACAGCCTATTGTGGCGCGACCTGTGCGAGGCGAGTGCGTGCGACTGCTGCCTGACCGTAGGCGATGCAGCCGTCATTGACGGGTACGGTGTGGGGGACAAGGACAGTAAAGCCTGCGCTTTTGAGCTCGCGGGTGAGAAGCTGAAGCAGAAGTCGGTTCATGAACACGCCGCCCGAGAGCGCGACGGTATCGATGCCCTCGTGCACGCAGATATCGCTGGCGATACGCGCCGAGGAGCGCGCGACGGCGACATGGAAGTCGAGTGCGAGCCTGTCGGCGGGCGCTCCGGCTTCAATTCCCCCCAAAAGTGCCTCAAAGAGTGCTTTCTGGTCCAGAACATAGGGGCCGTCCAACCACGATGGGCCAGATGCGAAATAGCCGGCGTTGTCGTCGGGAAAATGGGCGATTTCGTTGTCGAGCGCGCGCCAGGCGGCGGCCTCAAGCTCGATGGCGGGTTCGCCCTCGTAGGTTGCCTTGTTGCAGATGCCCAGAATCGCCGCCGCGGCATCAAAGAGACGCCCCATGCTGCTGGTACGCGGGCTGTTGATGCCGCGCTCGATCATGGTAGCTGTCACGCTGCGCGTTTGCTCGTCGAGGCTGTCCAAAAGCCGAGCGGCACCTGGGTGCTCGAGCAGGCCGAGCTCACTGAGCAGGGCAAAGGCGTTGCGGCGGGCGTCGCGCACGGAGGCCGCCCCACCGGGGAGCGCCCAGGTGCGCAAATGCGCGGCGCGCTCAAAGCCGCCAAGGCTGGCAACAAGAAACTCGCCGCCCCAAATGGTCCCATCGGTGCCGGCGCCGGTGCCGTCAAAGGCGATGCCAAGGACACGCGCGTCGGTTGTAAGCTGGCCCGCGGCGATGGCCTCGGCCATTACGCTCGCGATATGCGCATGATGGTGCTGCACCTCGACGAGTGGCAGATTGCATTTTCGCGCCTGCTCGCGCGCCCACTGGCCCGATAGATAGCTGGGGTGTACATCGCAGGCCAAGGCGGCGGGCGCCAAATCAAAGAGATCTTCCAAGCGCGTGCGCGCGGCGTTCCAGGCATCGAAGGTCCCGCCGTTTTCAACATCGCCGATATGCTGCGACACAAAACAGGTCGCCTCGCCGTTCGTCCCTTCACGCGTGAGCGCAATCGTGGCCTTTTGTTGCGGCCCGCAGGCGAGTACGCAGGACGGAGCGCCGTCGAGCGCCGGCAACGGCAGCGGCTGGGGTGCATATCCACGAGCGCGGCGAACGGGCATAACGGCGCCGTCAACCACGCGCACTACAGAGTCGTCGTAGCGCGAGAGAATCGCGCGATCGTTGCCGAGCAACGCGTCGGCGATGCCGGCGGCAACGAGGTGTTCCCAGGCAAGGTCGTCGTCGGTTTCGATGGGTTCTTCGCTTAGGTTTCCGCTGGTCATGACGAGCGCGTGCATACCGCAGGCTTCTGCCGCGGCAAGCAACAGATGTTGAAGCGGCGTATAGGGGAGCATGACGCCGAGCTCAGGAAGGTCGCGCGCGACGGACGGCGCGAGCGCGAGGGCGTCGGGGGAGCCGCCGCTCTCGCAAGCAGCACGTCGGCGCAGCAGCACAATGGGGCGGATACTGCCGGCGAGAAGCTCGCGCTCAGCGTCGTCGATATGGCACAGGCGCCCGGCATCAGCAAGACTGCGCACCATGACGGCAAGTGGTTTGTTGCTGCGGCGTTTGCGACGGCGCAACTCGCGCACCGCTTGTTCGTTGGCAGCATCGCAGGCCAGGTGGAATCCGCCCAGGCCCTTGATGGCGACGATGCCACCGCTGGCCAGCAGCTCAACGCAGCGCTCGATGATGGCGTCGCTGGTCTCGCGTGTGGTGCCGACGGCCAGCGACGCGGACGAATTCCCGCACACATCGCCGTTCACAGCCTCGCGCCACGTAATATGCGGCCCGCAATCAAAGCAGGCATCGGGTTGCGCGTGAAAACGCCGGTCGAGTGGGTCGGCATACTCCGCGGCACACCTGGGACACATGGGAAAACAATCCATCGACGTGGCCGCTCGGTCATAAGGCAACGATCGGATGATGGTAAAGCGTGGCCCGCAGTTAGTGCAGTTGATAAAGGGGTAGTGATAGCGTCGGTCGGCGGGATCGAACAATTCGCGCAAGCAATCGTTGCAGGTGGCGATATCGGGCGAGAC
>UQVT01000210.1 GCA_900544465.1 uncultured Collinsella sp.
GCGACGGCTCACGCGAACCGGCGGAATAGTACCTGTTGTCGTAAATCTGATCCATGTGCGCCTTGTGCGGTTGAGGTTTGTTTGCGCTAAGTATTCTAGTTATAGCACGAGCGCCCGCACCGCCTTCGCCAGCCTTTGCTCGACATAAAAAAGGCGCTGAGTCATATGGCCCAGCGCCCAATGGTGCTCAACAGCGCCCGGCTGGAGCAAGGCAAATCCGAGTCTTCCCCGCCCCCGCGACCTCCGCGTGCCTAGCGAATGTTGTAGAACGCGGCCTTGCCGGCGTAACGCGCGCTGCCCTCGAGCTCGTCCTCGATGCGGATGAGCTGGTTGTACTTGGCGATACGGTCGCTGCGGCACGGGGCGCCCGACTTGATCTGGCCGGCGTTGACGCCCACGACCAGGTCGGCGATCGTGGAGTCCTCGGTCTCGCCGGAGCGGTGACTCACGATGCAGGCGTAACCGGCCTCCTTGGCGGTCTCGATGGCCTCGAGCGACTCGGTAAGCGTGCCGATCTGGTTGACCTTGACCAGGATCGCGTTGGCGGCACCCAGCTCGATGCCCTTCTTGAGGCGCTCGGTGTTGGTGACGAACAGGTCGTCGCCCACCAGCTGCACCTTGTTGCCAATGCGACGGGTGAGCTCGACCCAGCCGTCCCAGTCCTCCTCGGCCATGCCGTCCTCGATGGAGATGATGGGATAGGTGTCGACGAGCTTCTCCCAGTAATCGACCATCTGAGCGCTCGTATACTCAACGCCCTCGCCCTTGAGCTCGTACATGCCGGTCTCGGCGTTGTAGAACTCGGTCGAGGCCGGGTCCATGGCGTACATGAAGTCGACGCCGGGCTTAAAGCCAGCCTTCTCAACGGCCTTGGTGATGTACTCGAACGGCTCGGCATTGGTCTTAAGGTTGGGGGCAAAGCCGCCCTCGTCGCCCACACCGCCGCCCAGGCCGGCCTCGTGCAGCACGCCCTTGAGGGTATGGTAGACCTCGGCGCACCAACGCAGGCCCTCGGCAAAGCTCGGGGCGCCCACCGGCATGATCATGAACTCCTGGAAGTCAACGTTATTGTCAGCATGCACGCCGCCGTTGAGGATGTTCATCATGGGCGTGGGCAACAGGTGGGCGTTGACGCCGCCCAGGTACTGGTACAGCGACAGACCCGCCGACTCGGCAGCGGCGCGGGCGACGGCCAGCGACACGCCCAGGATGGCGTTGGCACCGAGCTTGGTCTTGTTGGGGGTACCGTCCGCGGCAATCAGCGCGGCATCGACGGCGCGCTGGTCGAAGGCGTCGAGGCCCACGACGGCGTTAGCGCACTCGTTGTTGACGTGCTCGACGGCCTGCAAAACACCCTTGCCCAGGTAGCGGCCCTTGTCGCCATCGCGTAGCTCGCAGGCCTCAAAGGCGCCGGTCGAAGCACCCGAAGGCACCATTGCGCGGCCAAAGCTGCCGTCCTCGAGCACAACCTCGACCTCGACGGTGGGATTGCCGCGGCTGTCGAGTACCTCGCGACCGTAGACGTCCATAATATCGCTCATGTTGTCTCCCTCTCACTTGGAAACGTAGTGGATGCAAGCGACCGGCTGACCGTGCACCATCGGTGCGCCTCCGTAAGTTAGCCATGTCGCACTTTTTGCATTATGCCCTAAGTTAGCCGAGGAATACACTTGATTTTCGAAAAATTTAGCGGGAACGATGAGGCGCGTCAGCCCGTCGTTCCCGCAGTCTTACTCCTCCGCCTTTGCGGCATCCCACAGGTCGTTGAGGCCGTGGGTCGAGAGCTCGGTCAGATCCACGTGGGCATCGGCCGCCATCTGCTCCATCGCGGCCCAGCGGCGGCGGAACTTTGCTGTGCTGGCACGCAGGGCGCTCTCGGCGTCGATACCCTCCTTGCGCGCGACGTTGACCAGGGCAAAGAGCAGATCGCCAAACTCCATTTCGCGCTCGGGCGAGCCAGGAGCCTCGGCCTCAAACTCGGCACGCTCCTCGGCGACCTCGTCCCACACATCCTGGACCGTCTCCCACTCAAAGCCCACGGCAGCCGCCTTGCGCGACACCTTCTGAGCCTGCATCAGCGCCGGTAGATGCGTGGGCACGCCGTCGAGCAGGCCCTCGGGCGCAGCCTCGCCTGCCGCCACGGCCTTGTCCTTGGCAGCCCTCTCGGCAAGCTTGACCTCGTCCCAAATCTTGAGTACCTCGTCGGAGCTGTCGGCATCCACATCGCCAAACACGTGCGGATGACGGCGAATGAGCTTGGCGTCGATATCGCGCGCCACGTCGGCCAGCGTAAACTCGCCGGCGTC
>UQVT01000211.1 GCA_900544465.1 uncultured Collinsella sp.
AGCTGCTGCGTATAGGCCTCGATATCAAAGCTAAACGTACCGGCAAACATGGTGCTCATCAGGTCGACGCCGCTCATGGCCGCCGGCTGGTTCGCCTGCAGCGCAAACATGTCGAGCTGGGCCGCACGCAAGCGGTTGCGACGACGGACGGCAGCGCGCAGGTCATCGTCGGTAATCGTGATGCCGTAGAAGCCCTCGAGCTCCTCCTTGAGCAGGCGGCACTCCTCGTACCAGCCCTCACGCTCGTAGGCGCGATCGCGACCTTGCGGAAGATGCAGAATGTGCGTGCGCTTGAGCTCGTTGAGTAGCTCGTACATCTTCTTCTTGCCGTCGCAGGTGGTCTCACCGATGATCATGTCGCTAAAGTACGTAAACGGGCACTTTTGCGAGTAGGCAAAGCCGTACGTAGACTTGATGAGCGGGCACAGGTTTGCCGGCAGCACCTTCTCGGCCTCGGGAATCACCTCGTCGGACGTGCCGCACAGCGCCACGCTCGCAGCCCCCGCGGCATCGATAATCTCGAGCGGCGTATAGCTGCACAAAAAGCCGACCAGACGATTGCCCGCCTGCTTGTAATCCTTGACACGAATAAACGCCGCCTTGCGCTGCTCGTTGAACTCCTCAAACGTGGATGGCAACGGCTGCTCCATATTTTCCGACATATAACTCCTTAACAAACCTTTTGACCAACCAAGGAAACGGCTTTCCCAGGTGCCCGAGGTTGCCGTGAAAGAGAAGCGCCGCGTACTTTGGTACGCAAACGATGGTTTGAACGGCAAGATCGGGTGCCTGGGGAAGCCGCCGGGACGGATACCCCTAAATGGTTTCCAAGAAAGCCTCAATCCTGGTTTGCAGTTGGCCTGCATCCTCGCCGGCGTAGTCGGTCGTGATGTGCATAAACGGAATGCCGGCCTCCTCGGCAGCCTTCTCCACGGCAAACGACTCCATCTCGTAGAGCGTGCAGAACTGCAGGGCCACGTCGACGATGCCGTCGGCATGCAAGTCCTTGGCCATCTGGACAATGTCCTTCATACGCTGATCGTTGGGCGTAAAGACGGCGCAGTTAATCTTAAAGTAGCGCTCGGCGATGGCGTCGAGCATCTCGTCGACCGTCTCACCGGACTCGTCGACCAGGTCCTTGTAGTAGCGCGAGCCCGTGCAGGACTCCTCGCCTACCACAACGCCGCCGGCCTTCTCGATGAGGTTGAACAGCTTCCAGTTGGGCACGGCCATGGGCGTGCCGGTGTACAGGATGCGCTTGGTCCCCTTGGGCGCCACGCCCTCGCCGGCCTCAACGCGCTGCTCGCACTCGGCGGCCATCTCGTTGATGGCTCCGGTCAGACGCGGCGTGTCGTCCATAAAGGCGGCCTGAACGGTCAGCAGGCTGTCGAGACCGCTGATGGGCGCCGGATCGGCAGCGCGCGTGGCAGCCAGACGCTGCAGGGCGCGACGCTTCTCGTTGACGGCGTGGATGGCAGCCTTCAGGCGCTCGGGCGTAATCTTGACGCCGCACTCTTCCTCGATCTTGGCGGCAAGCTTTTTAACCTCGGCCTTCCAGGTCACGAGCGTCGACTCGTCGTGCACGTTGGGGATATCCATGACGTACATGTTCTTTTGCGTGGCAAAGAACTCGTAGGCCTTCTTCTTGCCATCGCAGGTGTTCTCGCCCACCACCAGATCACTCGACTCAATGTAGGGGCAGACCTCGCCCAGCTTAAAGCCGGCAAAGCTCTTGATGAGCGGGCAGGTGTTGCGCGGCAGATGCTCCTCGACCTTGTCGGTCGCCCAGTCGGCACCCGAGCACAGGCCAACGGGGATGCCATCGCAGGCAAGCACGATCTCCTCGGGCACGTACACACAGAACGAACCGACGATCTTGGTGGCCTCGCCGGCCTCCTTCTTGTCGAGCATCTCCTTAATACGGCCGCTGTGGATGTTGGTGGCGACAAAATCCAGGTAGGACGTGGACTTGGGGCGATTGTTCTGCGTCAGGAACATATCGCCGTACATCTGGCCCACGGCGCCCAGCAGCATATCGTGGTCGGCAAGATTCATGCCGAGGCTCTCCCACATCGGATGGAAATCAAATTCTTCAGCCATGACGGTTCCCCTCTCGAACCAAATACGGATAACTACGGTATTGCTGCACGGTGGGCGGCGAAAACCCAGCCGTGCCTAAACCCGGAATTTTGGGGAACCTGCTTTGCGGTCGATTATTTAGTTGTGCGTCGTCTCTCCCGGAGCCGTGAACATACCTGCTCATATGCG
>UQVT01000212.1 GCA_900544465.1 uncultured Collinsella sp.
TACCGCATGGCGGATCGCATCCTGCGTTCCGCGATGGTGACGGTGACCTACGGTGGCGAGAAGCGCCCCGCACCGGAGCCCGAAGCGGCGCCCGAGGATGCTACGGCCGATACGGTCGAGAGTACCGAGGAGTAATTGAGAAGGGCCCCGGGGCAACACCCGGGGCCCTTTCTGGCCTAGTGCCATATGAAAGCATGAGCCGTCGTCTGCATGGGCGGCGGACGTAACAGGAGAGGAGCTACGATGGCTGCAGGCAAAACCTTCTATGACATCCTGGGCGTATCCAAGAGCGCCTCCGACAAAGAGATCAAGAGCGCGTTTCGTAAGCTCGCGCAAAAATATCACCCCGATGCCGGCGGCGACGAGGCCAAGTTCAAGGAGATCAGCGAGGCCTACGAGACGCTTTCGGACGAGAAGAAGCGCAAAGAGTACGACCAGATGCTCATGTTTGGCGGCATGCCGGGCGCGGGCGGCGCGTATGGCGGCGGCTACGGTGCCGGCGCGGGCGCCAGCGGCTGGGGCGATATCTTCGACAGCATCTTTAGCGGCAACGGCGCCTGGGGCAGCGATTGGGGCTCGGGCTTTGCCGGGGCTGCGGGCGCTGCCGGTGCCGGCGCGGGCCGCAGCCGCGCTCGCAAGGGCGGCGACCTGTCGCTGACCGTCGATGTGACGGCCGAGGACGCGTTTCGCGGCGTGACGCACAAGGTCACCTATCGCATTCCCTCGACGGGCGAGCAGCAGACCATTACGGTCTCGGTGCCTGCGGGCGCGGTCGACGGCGGCAAGCTACGCTACAAGCGTCGCGGCGAGTACGGCGTTGCCGGCGGCGAGCGCGGCGACCTGGTCGTGACCACGCACGTGGAGGAGCATCCGCTGTTTAAGCGTAAAGGTGCCGACGTGACCATGGAGGTACCGGTCTCGGTCTACGAGGCGGCGCTCGGCTGCACGGTGGACGTGCCCACGCCCGGCGGTGCGACGGTTCGTCTGAAGGTGCCCGCGGGTACCCAGACGGGCAAGAAGTTCCGCTTTAAGGAGATGGGCGCGCCCGACGTCAAGCACCGTGGCCGCACCGGTGCGCTGCTCGTCGAGATCAAGGTGCAGGTTCCCACGAACCTGTCCGATGACGAGCGCGATGCCATGACCAAGCTGCGCGAGGCCGACACGCGCGACTATCGCGAGAAGGTCAACCGTTACAAGGCGACGTACTAGGGCGGTCGCGGCGCACGTCCACGCCCGCGGGCTTATGATGGACGATAACGAGACGGAAAGGGGTCAGGTAGCATGGCCGAGGACAATAGGAACAAACCGCTGTACATGATCAGCGTGGCGGCCGAGCTGACCGGCATGCATCCGCAGACTCTGCGCGTCTACGAGTCCAAAGGCTTGGTGAACCCCCAGCGCTCGGGCGGCAACACGCGCCTGTACTCGCGTGCCGATATCGAGCGCTTGGAGCTCATCAACCAACTGACCGACGAGGGCATCAATCTTGCCGGCGTGGTGCGCATCCTCGATATGAAGGAGCGTGCCGAGGAGCGCGAGCGCGAGAACGAAAAGCTCCGTGCTCGCGTGCGCCAGCTCGAGGATGAGCTGCACGAGTACAAGATGCAGAAGAAGATCACCGCCCTGGCCCCGCGCGACGGCTCGGTCAACCCCGAGCAAGTCATGCGCAAACTTTTGGGCGCAGGCGGGGATCTCTAGGTTACGCCGTTCTGCCGAACGGCGTAACGGCTCGACGCTGCGCGACGTCCAGAGCGACAATTTGTCATTCAAAAGGCAAGGCATGACCAGAAGGTCTATGCCTTGCCTTTTTCATGCCAACTTGCTCGCTCTGGTGGGCTTTCGCTGTCCGCGCCAAAACATCGGCGTTGTTATGGGTAGTCATTGGGGACGTTCTTAAATGACTAGTTGAAAGGGACACACTTGCACCAAATCCGCCGGTCCTGCACCGGGCTCGTCCTATGCTTTACCGAGATAAAGTGAACGTGTAGATTCGTAACCCGCTCGCAACCGTTCTATGGCACGATATTGAACGAATGTATGCTATGCGCCCAAATCTTTTGGGCAGAGTGGGAGACAGTATGGTCAAGCTGTACGAGGACGGCATCTACCTGCGTAACGGCAGCGAGGTTGTGCCTGAGGCCGAGGCCGCTGAGCGCGGCATTACGCAGACACCCGAGGATGCCAAGCGCGGCACCATCGCGTATTCGATCCTTCAGGCACACAATACGTCCGGCGACCCCGAGGCGCTCAAGATTCGCTTCGA
>UQVT01000213.1 GCA_900544465.1 uncultured Collinsella sp.
ACTGCGGGAATGGCCTATTTGCTCAATGTGTTCGGCTGAGATCGGAAATCAACCTATAAAAAATGAATTCAGCCCAGTAACCCTGTGGCGAGTTAACGAAGGAGGCCCCGTTCACCCGAAGCTTTTCCCATTGCGCGACTTCTGGCAAAGCCAGGTGAGCGCAAGGGAAAAGCGTAGGGTGAACGGGGCCTCCGACGGGAAAGTTAAACCGCTACTTACGCCTTGTTGACGGAGCCAAACTCCTCCATGAGATCCTTGGTGCGGGCAACGATGTTGTCGCGACCAGGCTTGAGGAGCTTGCGGGGGTCAAAGCCCTTGCCCTGCTGATCCTTGCCAGCCTCGATGTACTCGCGAACGCCCTTGGCGAAGACGAGCTGCAGGTCGGTGTTGACGTTGATCTTGGAGATACCCAGGGAGATGGCCTTCTTGATCTGATCCTCGGGGATGCCGGTGCCACCGTGCAGAACGAGGGGCAGGTCGCCGGTCTGAGCCTTGATCTCGCCCAGACGCTCGAAGGAAAGGCCAGCCCAGTCGGCGGGATACACGCCGTGGATGTTGCCGATACCGCAGGCGAGGAAGTCGACGCCCAGGTCAGCGATCTGCTTGCACTCAGCGGGGTCAGCGAGCTCGCCGTTGGAGGTCACGCCGTCCTCGGTGCCGCCGATGCCGCCGACCTCGGCCTCGATGGACATGCCCTTGGAGTGGGCGAGCTCAACGAGCTCCTTGGTGCGGTCGAGGTTAAGCTGGAAGGTCTCCTCGTGAGAGCCGTCATACATGATGGACGTGAAGCCGGCCTCGATGCACTTGAAGCAGTCCTCGTAAGAACCGTGATCGAGGTGAAGGGCGACGGGGACGGTAACGCCCGTTGCCTCGACGGCAGCCTTGACCATGTCGGCGCAGACCTTGAAACCGCCCATCCACTTAGCGGCACCAGCGGTGCACTGAAGGATCAGCGGAGACTTGGCCTCCTCGGCGGCCTGGAGAATAGCCAGGGTCCACTCGAGGTTGTTGGTGTTGAAGGCACCGAGAGCGTACTTGCCGGCCTCGGCCTTCTTGAGCATGTCTGCTGCGTTGACGAGCATAAAAGAAACCTCCTGTAAGGTTGCTCCGATAACGCCTGAGATTTTACCACGACATACCCGAGCATAAACGTTCGTTTGTTCACGAATACCATCCGATTGGACAAATTTTGACCGTTTGCCCCACAGAATCGACCCACTGGGGAAAATAGCTTGACGATTGAGCGGTCTTCGTGGTTCGAAAGACGGCTTCGAGCCTACATCTGCATAAACGGATTCTGCATAAGTTCGCGCGCCATCGTGGTCGAATCGCCATGGCCCGTCAAGCAAACGGTATCGGGCGGAAGCGTCTTGGCAAGTTTGGAGAGCGAGCGCATAATCGCCGCCTCGTCACCGCCGGAAAGATCGGTACGACCGTGGCTGCCCGGGAAAAGCGTGTCGCCCACAAAGGCGATGTTCCCCTGCTCGGTCGCGGCGAACAGGACGATGCCGCCCGGCGTATGTCCCGGCGTCTCGATCACCTGCAGGCAGATATCGCCCAATTCAATCGTATCGCCCTCGGCAAGCAGCCGCGTCGGCTCACCCGGATCGGGCGTCTCGATACCCCACATGGTGCGCTGCTCCTCGATATTTGCGCGAGGTACCGTCACGTCCTTAGCGCACAACTCATATAGCGCGCCGTCGCCAACGACAGCTCGAACCCCGGCAACCCCGCCAACATGGTCGGCATGACCGTGCGTGCAGACAGAGCCGAGTACGCGAACCTCGGGATGCGCGGTGCGGATATGCTCCACAAGACGCTCGCCCTCCCACGCCGGATCGACGATTAAGCACTCGTCATTCGAAATCACGGCGTAACTGTTGGTCTGAATGGGGCCGTTGACGAGCGCCTCAATCGAAGCCGAACCTCGGGGTGTCAGGTCCAAAGTCATATCGCCCATGCGCATACCCTCCTTCTAAAATACGTTCGAGGCACCAAACGATGCCTCGAACGTAACCAATATCTATGATGCTGAGAGGCTCTCGCACCTACACACGACGCTTGAGCTGAGCTCCGCCTTCGCCGGGCATAAGACGGCGAGCGTCGTAGACCGAATCGACACTGCTGATGGAAGCCAGCAGCGGATCCAGACCGCTCGCGTCCGAGATCTCGACCATAAAGCGCAGGGTTGCAATACCCTCGCGGTTGGTCGACGTGGCGGCAGAAAGGATATTGCCGC
>UQVT01000214.1 GCA_900544465.1 uncultured Collinsella sp.
GGGCCATTACCACGGGCATTACGGCAGGCGCCGGCATGTATGCGCTCGTGGGGCTTACGGCAGTGGTGATCGTGGTGATGATCGCCGGCTTTGCGAGCCACCAGGACAAGGCGCGCGTGTACATGATGGTCATTCACTACACGGGTCAGGCCACCGGCGATGATATCGTGCGTGCATTTGGGCGCACTAAGTTCACCGTTAAGTCCAAGACGATGCGCGGCGACAAGGTGGAGATGGCCGTCGAGGTGTTCTCGGACGGTGTGGATATGCCCTATGCCGATGCCATCCGCGCACTCGATGGCGTGGATGACCTGACGCTCATCCAATACAACGGCGAGTATCACGGGTGATTTTGTTCCGGCGTTCTAACGAACGCCGGACCGCTTGACGCTGCGCGGACATCTGCCGGGCGATCTGCCGCTCAAACCGTCGCTCGCGTACATAAAGTACGCGTCGCTCCTCTTTCGTGGCACCTCGCTACGGCAGCTGCCCGCTCGCTAGCTATCCTCAACCTGGAAAGCTTATTTGGTTCGGTTTTAATTAAGGGATGGTGCCGCGTGGACGTGCAACAGCTAGAAGAGGCCTGGGCTATAAGGGCTGGTGCGCGTGAGGCGCGTCTTGTTGCGGCCTCGCATGTGCCGGCGGCGCTGTCTCTGTTGGGGATTGTGCGTCCTGGTGACCGCCTGGTGGCCTTTGCGGACGACTTTGCCGATGCGTTTGCGCGCGGCTTTGATGCCTGCGACGTTGTACTCGTGGGGGAGCCGTCGGTTGCGGCGTTTACCGCCGCGTCCGAGGGCTTGGATGCTTCGTTTGATGCCGAGGGTCCGCACCTGTTGTGGTTCGTCAACTCCATCGGCGGGTTTGGTCTGCGCGTGCCCGATCTGCGTGCGCTGGGTCGGGCGGCGCGTGAGGCCCGTGCGCTGCTTGTGGTGGATAACACCGTGGCAAGCGTCTTTGGGTGCGATCCGCTGCGTTTGGGTGCCGTCCTGTCGCTCGAGGCACTCGACCGTGTGTGTGCCGGCGAAGCTCCGCGCAAGCTCGTCGCCGTCTCGGTGGCGCGCTCGCAGCTCAAGCGCCATCGCGTGGATGCCGCCGCAGAGAGCGCACACGCGTTGCTTGCGGACTGCGGTGCGTCTGCGCTTGACCTGTCTGCCGAGGAGACCGACGTGCTAGAACGCGGGCTGTCCTCGCTCGATGCTCGCATGCAGGCGCACTTCGATCGCGCCCGAGCGCTGGCCGAGTATCTGGCTGCTAACGAGATGGTGTGTAACGTTCGCTATCCTGGGCTGGGTTCGCATCCAGATCATGCGGTTGCAACGGGAATCCTCGAGCACGGCTTTGGCCCGGCAGTTGAGTTTGACTTTATCGATCGTAGCGCGGGCGAGCTGTTCGATGCTTTGCCGGGGGAGTTTCGCACATCGCCCGCCGGCGGCGCAACGACACGCCTTTCGGCCCCACGCGGCAAGCAGGGGGGAACCATCCGCCTCTTCGCCGGCACCGACGACCCCCTGCAGGTGGCTGCCACTCTCGATAACGCCCTTCGCAAGTAGCTAATTGGGGTCTGTGTCACGAAAACGGCCTATTTACTACGTTTAAGCAATAGGGGTCGACCACACCCGCCTTTTTTGATAATTACCAAGCTGTTTACCAGCGGTTTTATTTTCATAATGTCCGGTATGGTCGTGGGTATTCAACTAAACGTAGTAGATGGGCCCGTTTTGTGGCGCGAGCCTCAACCCGAGGGCGCTGTGGGCTAAAAACCGCCTAAAAGGACTACTTTGCATTGATGCTGGCGATGAGGTCGCTGGCTTTGGTGGCGATGACGTTGTTGATGTCGGTCTGCAGCTCCTCGTAGACCGCTATGGCTCGCTCGCCGGCGGGGGTGAGCGTGGATCCGCGGGCGCCGTCGCGCTCGATGAGCTTACAGCCTAGCTGGCCTTCCGCTTCGTTTACAATACGCCACGCTTTGGAATAGGCCATGCCCATGCTCTTGGCGGCGCGGTTGAGCGAGTGCTCGCGGGCAATACCCTGCAGCAGCAAGACGCAGCCGTGGCCGAACACGCCCGGCAGATCCTTGTCGCACGCTTGAATGACCAACTTTGCCGTTGTCTTGTACTCCATGTGCTCCACGTCTCCCCGCTAAAGTGTTTGCTGGGCAAACGCAAAGCCTGCGTCAAACCCTCGTGTGCTCTTCTTAAATCATGCATTGTAGCAGTCAAAGTGCGTTAAGATA
>UQVT01000215.1 GCA_900544465.1 uncultured Collinsella sp.
AGATCGAGGCGGAGCTCACGCGCGATGCCATGGCAAAGGTCGAGGAGACCTATGACGGCGGGCGCGCGATCGTCGTGGGCGGCGAAGGCTGGCACGAGGGCGTCAAGGGCATCGTGGCAAGCCGTCTGACCAACCGCTATCACGTGCCGGCGCTGCTGTTCTCGATCGAGGACGGCATTGCACGCGGCTCGGGTCGCTCGGTGGGCAAAATTAACCTGTTCGACGCCGTCGAGCGCTGTTCCGACCTGATGATTCGTCGCGGCGGACATGCCGGTGCGGTGGGTGTGACCATCGAGGCATCTAAGCTCGACGAGTTCCGCCGTCGCCTTTCCGCCGTGTTGTCCGAGCTTCCCGCCGAGGACTTTGAGGACACCGACGAGGTTGCCGCCACGGTCAACCTTTCCGAATTGAATATCGAGACCATCGAGCAGATTTCCCGCCTTGAGCCGTTTGGCCAGGGTAATAAGGTGCCGCTGCTGGCTGCCGAGGGCGTGACGATGTGCGATCGCGCCGTGGTGGGTAAGACCGGCGAGCACATGCGCTTTGTGGTGACCGATGGCGCCGCGAGCGTGCCGGCCATTATGTTCCGCGTGCCGCAAATCGATAAGCTCATCAACTGCGATAGCGCTGTCGACTTGGTGTTTGAGGCCGTTGCCGAGCATTGGCAGGGGCGTGTGAAGCCCAAGCTCATGATCAAGGATGTTCTGGTCCGCGATACCACGCTGCCCGGCGTCGACGATCCGGCATGCGAGCTTCGTCGTGGCGTGCAGCCGGCGGATTCTGGCCTGCGCCTGGAGTCGCGCAAGCGCGAGACGCTCGCCCAGCTTTCCTATACCGAGCTCACGCGCTCGCTTATCCATAGCTTTATCGGCTCGAACCAGCCGCACCGCGCGCAGGTCGAGGCGCTCGATGCCCTGGCCGATCACCAAAGTGTTCTGGCCGTTATGGGAACGGGGCGCGGCAAGTCGCTCATCTTCCATGTACATGCCGCGCGTGAGGCGGTGCTTCGCGGACGTGCGAGCATCTTTGTCTATCCGCTGCGTGCGCTTGTTGCCGACCAGGCCTATCACCTCTCGTCGACGATGGCATCGCTTGGCATTGGCGTTGGCGTGCTGACCGGCGAGACCGTGGAGGCGGCGCGCGATGACGTGTTTGCCGGCTTGGCTTCGGGCCGTACCGGCATCGTGCTCACGACGCCCGAGTTCCTGTCCATTCACCGCGACCGCTTTGCGCGTTCGGGGCGCATCGGTTTTGTCGTTATCGATGAGGCGCACCACGCTGGCCTTGCCAAGGGCGGCGACCGCAGCGCCTATCTCGACATGCCCGATATCCTCAAAGCCCTGGGCGACCCGGTCGTTATGGCCGCGACGGCCACCGCGACGGCTCCGGTCGTGGCCGAGCTTGCCCGCATGCTTCCGATCACTCACACGGTGGTCGACGAGACGGTGCGCGAGAACCTGCAGCTCGAGGACGACCGTGATCTTGCAAGTCGCGAGAACCGTTTGGTGTCGATCGTGGCGACGGGGGAGAAGACCGTCATTTTCGTCAATTCGCGCGACCAGTCCGTGGCGCTCGCCAAGACACTACGCAAACGCGTTCCCGACTGTGCGACCCGTATCGCGTTCTATAACGCTGGCCTTACGCGCACCGACCGCCATCGCGTAGAGGAGGCGTTTCGAGACGGCAGCCTCAGCTGCATCGTCTCGACATCCGCCTTTGGCGAGGGCGTCAACCTTCCCGATATTCGCCATGTCGTGCTCTATCACATGCCGTTTGGCGGCATTGAGTTTAACCAGATGAGCGGCCGCGCCGGTCGCGATGGCCAACCCGCCGTGATCCATCTACTCTATTCGTCGCGTGACGCCCGTATTAACGAGCGCCTACTCGACTGCTATGCGCCCGAGCGCGACGAGCTCGTCACGCTCTATCGCGCGCTGCAGACCATGTGGCGCTCCAACCGCGGCAAGACCGGGGACGATTTCTTTAGCGCGAGCGATATCGACATCGCGCAGATGTGCCTTGCCATCGATGCTCGCACGCCGGTCGACGAGCGCTCGGTGGAAAGCGGCTTGGGAATCTTCGAAGAGCTTGGTTTTTGTCGCGTTTCGGGGTTTGACGACACCCGTCGCATCGCGATGGCCGAAAACCCCGGCCGCGTGCAATTGAGCAGGTCAATTCGCTATTTGGAGGGCTTGCGCTCGCGCATGGAGTTCTCGGCTTTCCGGAGTTGGG
>UQVT01000216.1 GCA_900544465.1 uncultured Collinsella sp.
TGGCGGCGAGCCTCGCGCTCCGCCGCCTTGGCGGCTTCGTCCAGGTCGGGCGCGACACCCGTCTCCTCAACTGTCTCTGCAACCGCGGCGCCATCGGCGACGCCCTGCTTTTTGAGCTCCTCGGTCATGCTACTCACCTCCCTTCATCTGCGATTCCGCGATAGCGCGGTACACCTCGCAGGTTTCCATGAGCTCGTCATGCGTGCCTAGGCCCACGATCTCGCCGTCTTTGAGCACCACGATCTGATCGGCATGCAAAATAGTCGAGATGCGTTGGGCGATGATGAGCACCGCGGCATCGCGCGTCTCGTCCTGCAGCGCATGGCGCAGTGCCGCATCGGTCTTAAAGTCCAGGGCCGAAAAACTGTCGTCGAAGATATATAGATCGGCGCGCTTCATGAGTGCGCGGGCGATCGCCAGGCGCTGGCGCTGACCGCCCGAAAAGTTCGTGCCGCCCTGGGCCACCGGAGTATCGAGCCCCTGGGGCTGGTCGAGCACAAAGGTGCTCTGGGCAACCTCCAGCGCATGGAGCATGTCAGCCTCGGTCGCGCCCTCGTTGCCAAAGCGCAGGTTGCTTGCAACGGTGCCCGAGAACAGCCACGCCTTCTGCGGAACGTAAGCGATATGCCCGCGAATCTCACCTTGCGAAAGGTCGCGCAGGTCAACGCCGTTCAGGCGAATGGCGCCCTTCGTGGCATCGTGGAAACGCAACAAGAGCTTGGCCACCGTCGACTTGCCCGAACCCGTCGAGCCTACAATCGCCGTGGTCTGGCCACGGCGACAGGCAAAGCTCAGGTCGCACAGGGTATCCTCGTCGGCATCGTCAAAACGGAACGACATATGGTCGAACACGGCAACCGCATCGGTACCGTCAACAGACTCCGCCGCGCACGTATCCAGCGTGCGCTTGCCGTCCACGATGCTCGGCTCGATTTCGAGCACCTGCTGCGCACGATTGAGGCACGCCGCGGCGCGCGGAAGCGTCAGAATCACCATCTGCGCCATCATCACAAAGAAAAGGATCAGGATCGCGTACTCCAGCACGGCCGAGATGCTACCGATTTGCATGGCGTGGACGCCCACGCGGTTGCCGCCCACCCACAGCACCGCCACCTCGGCGATATTCATCAAAAAGAAGCTAGAGCTGTCGAGACCCACAAACAGGTGGTTGACCTTGATGGCGTTGGCCGCGTAATCGCTAAACACCTCGTCCAGGCGCTGCTCCTCGTGGCGCTCCTTGTTAAATGCGCGGATGACGCGCACGCCCACGATGTTCTCGCGCAGCACCACGTTCATGCGGTCGATAAAGCTCTGCAGGCGCATAAAAATCGGCGCGGCGTTAGCCACCGTAAAGACCGCCGCCACCAGCACGATCGCAACCACCACGCCCAGCAGCGTGCCCATGGCGGGATCGATGAACCAAGCAAAAATGATGCCTGCCACGGCCAAGAACGGCACCGGCAGCACCAACTGAATCGTCTGAAGGACAGCTTGCTGAATCACGTTGATGTCGTTGAGCGAGCGCGTGATCATCGAACCCGTGCCAAAGCGCTCAAAGTCGCTGGCGGACAGCTCGAGCGACTTGTCGTACACGGCATTGCGGATATCGCAGGCCACGTTGGCGGCCAGGCGCGCCGAAAGATAGCAGCCCAACACCGTGCCGCCGCTGGCCATGCCGGTCGCGATAAGCATGTACAGGCCGTTGCGTAAAATATAGTCGATATCGCCCGTGGTAATACCGGTGTTGACCATGTTCGCCAGCATCGTGGGAACCAACAGCGTGCCGACGTTATCTATCAGCACCGCAAACAGCGTCACCGCAATCAGACCGCGGTACGGCCTCATAAACCTCATTAAGAGTCGCATGTGTCCCCCTCGCCCTTATCGTCTGTCTCGTTCTCGGCGGCCACTTGCCGTTTAAATGCCTCGCACTCTTCGTTAAGAACATGGGAGAACTTACCGACCAAGTGCATGATCTCGCGCTGTTCCCACGGCTCGAGCGCTTCGAATGCCTGTTGCTCGGCTTTTTGCGCCGGCAACGCGTAGCGCTTGGCAAACTGCACGCCTTCTTCGGTCAGTCGCACAACCTTGTTCTTACGACTGCCCTCGGCAAACTCCAACGTCGCAAGCCCTCGCGCCCTAAGCGTCTTGATCGCCGAATTGATGGTCTGTTTGCTGTAGAACCATTCACTCGTCAGCCGACTCACGGCAACGCTTCCGCCCGC
>UQVT01000217.1 GCA_900544465.1 uncultured Collinsella sp.
CCGTCATGCCCGGCTGGAATCAGCGTATCGTCCATATCGGTCAGCACAAGTTTGATCATAGAGTCCCCCAGTCATTTTCACCGTATCCATTGTAACGACCTGCCAATAAGGGACAGGTTTATTTTGGCAGGTTTTATCTGGGAAAATGCAACGCCCCAGTTGCCACCTGCCAAAATAAACCTGTCCCTATTTGGCAGGTGCGTTAGTATAGGGAACAACAGATTCGATGCGGGAGTGCCGGCGGTGCAAACCACAAGGCTGAGAGGGCATGGGGCCCAATCCTTTGAACCTGTCAGTTAATGCTGGCGTAGGGAGCATGCCGCCTTTACAGGGGCGCTGTCTATGCACAGCGCCCCTTTTCTATGCCAAGGAGGCATGTGCAGTGATTGATTCGGAACAGCTTAAGCAACATATGGTCAAGGCCGTGGATGAGATTCGCGCTACCAATCCGATGGCCGGCTCCATCACCAACACAGTGACGATCGACTTTGTCGCCAATGCGCAGCTCGCCGTGGGCGGTTCGGCCGCCATGGTCTATCTGCCCGACGAGGGCGAGGCGCTCGTTGCCGGCGGCGGCGCCATCTATCTCAACATGGGCACGCTCTTCCCCATCTACGAGCAGACGATTCCCCGCGCGGCGAAGGCGGCACACGACGCCGGCAAGCCCTGGGTGCTCGATCCAGTGGGCCTAGGTATCGGTAGCCTGCGCACCCAGCTGGTAAACGAGCTCAAGCAGTACAAGCCCGCCATCGTGCGCGGCAACGCCTCCGAGATCATCGCGCTCGCCGGCCTGTGGGGTCTTGAGGGCGAGGCGGCCGATCTAAGCCGCGTACGTGGTGTCGATACCACCGATACCGTCGATGCCGCCCGCGATGCTGCCGTGGCGCTTGCCCGCTACACCGGCGGCGCCGTGGTGGTCTCGGGCGAAGTCGACCTGATCACCGACGGCACGACCGTGGCCAAGTCCCACGGCGGCAGCCCGCTCATGTCCAAGATCACCGGCTGCGGCTGCTCGCAGGGCGGCGTGCTGGCCGTGTACGCCTGCGCCGCCGACCCGTTTACGGCAGCCGTCTGCGGTACCGCCGTCTACAACGTTGCCGGCACGCGTGCTGCCGCTGTCGCCGATGCCCCGGCAAGCTTTAAGGTCGCCTTTATCGACGAACTCTACCGCGCGACCGCCCAGGACATCGTCGATAACCGACTCGAGCTCGAGGAGGCATAAGCCATGTCCGAGCCCGTAACCAATGCCGGCATGAACACGCTCGTCGCCGTGGCCATCGCCCCGTGCGGCACCGGCGACGAGCTGTCCGCCGAGGTCGCCGAGGTCGTGCGTGTTATTCGCGAGAGCGGTCTCCCCAACCGCACCACCTCGATGTTCACCGAGATCGAGGGCGACTGGGACGAGGTCATGCAGGTCGTGCGCGACGCAACCTTTGTGTTGGCGAGCAAGGGCATCCGCACCGAAGTCGTGCTCAAAGCCGATATTCGTCCCGGATTTACCGACACCATGACCGGCAAGCTCGAGCGCATGGAAGCACAGATCAAAAAGCAGGAGGAAGCACGATGAGCATCCGCGACAACCTTGATATCTCGGCCTATCTAGTACTCGGCCCCGAAAACACGCTCGGGCGCCCCGTGGGCGATGTGGTGGCCCAGGCGCTCGACGCAGGCTTTACCTGCATTCAGGTGCGCTCCAAGGTGGCAAGTGCCCGCGAGATCATCGCGCTGACCGGCGACGCCGCGCAGGCAATCGCACAGGCTGGCAAGACCGGTCAGGTCGCCCTGTTGATCGACGACCGCCTGGACTGCGTACTCGCCGCGCGCGAGCAGGGCATCGCTGTCGACGGCGTGCACGTGGGCCAGAGCGATATTCCCGTCGAGGTCTGCCGCAAGCTGTTGGGCCCCAACGCCATCGTGGGCCTTTCGGCCCGCTGCGAGGAGATGCTCGAGTACGTCAAGACCGCCGACATGAGCCTGGTCGACTACCTGGGCATCGGCCCGCTCCACGAGACCGAGACCAAGCGCGATTGCGGACGCGCAGCCGACGGCTCCATCATCACCAAGAGCTTTGAGGACCTGGCCGCACTCCACGCGGCAAGCCCCGTGCCCATCGTGGTGGGCGGCGGCGTCAAGACGGCCGACCTGCCGCAGCTCAAGGCCACCGGCGTCGACGGCTT
>UQVT01000218.1 GCA_900544465.1 uncultured Collinsella sp.
GGACCACGCCGCCCTTGAGCGAGTTGAGAATGACGGCGGCGACGCGCTTGGGCACGCGGGGTGCTGCGGATGCGGTATCACTCATAGTCTAGGTATCCTCTCACGTCTGCTTCGTAGTCCTCGATAATTTGCGGTCCTGCCGCGCCAAATTCAATTACGGTGTCACCCACCAGGTCAAAGAGCGCCTCGTTGATGCTATCGACGAGCATGTCCTCGCTCTGGCCCGAGTGCGCCACTGCCGATGTCGCTTGCGCTGCGTTCTGCTCGAGCAGTGCGCGCAGATACGCGGTTGCGGCGGGTGCGAGTTCGCTCGCGGCGTCAGTGGGCGCAGCCGCTGCGCGCGGGGGCGTCGGCGCAAGAAGCGGCGCCACGACACCAAACTGTTCGGTGGAAATGGTTGGCTCGTCGGCCTCGTCCTGCTCTGCGGCCGCCGTGACCGGCTCGACAAACGCGTCTGCTGCGGGCTCGGCTTTCGGCTGCTCGGAGTCCACCGTATCGACCTCTGCGAGCACATCGTCCTCGCGCTCCTCATCGATCAAAAGCGCCTCACGCGTTTGTGCGGCGGCGCTCCGAATGTGTCCCAGCTGACTCAAATCGATATCGATCTTGACGGGCTGGTGCGCGGCATCCCACGAAAGCCATGCCACGATCTCGTCATCGATGATCTTGGTCAGATATTTGGGGACCTTCTCCTCCTTTAGGGGGTGGGCGGGGTCCAGCGCCAGGCGTAGGCGTTGGTCGCAGGCGCGCATCATTTCGCCGAGTTTGCTGCTCTTTTGCCTGCTGCCGTGGATACGCATGCATTCCCAAAAGCCGTTTTGGCAACGGTAGATATGGATAGGATCCAGGCGGTATTCGCAGTCCTCGTGGCGCTCGGGCGCAAAGAATACGGCCGAGGCAAACATGGTGTAGGGCATGGCCGTCTCCTCCCCAAACAAGCTCGCTACGATGCCGGTCTTTCGGTGCGTGTCATAGTAGCGCGCCATACGGACATACACGGCGCATGCCACGTGGCGCAGGTCGCGATGGTGGGAACGGTCGAGCCGTGAGTTATTCAGGTTGTACGTGGAGAGGGCGTTTATAGCGGTCATGAGTCGCTCCTCGCCTGCCTCGTCGGGCGGAAGGGGGAGCGTGGGCTCGGAGGTTTTGCGACGCTTAGGGGTCTGGCCGGACGGTGCCGGTGCTGGTACAAGGTCTCGAGCCGCGCGCCGCAGCTCGATAAGGGCGTTATCGAACATGACGGTTTTAGAGTCGCGAAGCAGCTTGGGGTCGAGCCCGTGGAACACGGCGTAATCTTGCAGCCACACGCGTGCAAACCGGTCGATGCCGGGCTCGAAGGCACGGTAGGCATCCCAAAAGGCCTTGATCTTGCTAAAGCCATCGAGCGGGTCATCAACGCCGATGCCGCAGATCAGCTCATAGAGATACAGGAAGGCAAAGGACGTAGACGTTTCCTCGACGGTTCCGCGGCGCACTTGGGCACGCCAGGTAAAGTAGCCGCGCAGCTGCCGGTCGCTCATGGCGTTGTAGGTGGGAAAGTACGACTTAAAGGTGCCGTTGTAGGGGCAATCGTCCTCGAAGTCGGCCATCAGCAGGCCCTGGCGGTAAAAAAGCTCGGCTTCCGAAAGCCAGCGGCCCGCACCGCCCTTGGGGTCATCCTGCCAGCGCGATATCTCGCGCATTTTGCGGTACTGGTCGGGGAGGAAATTCTGCATCTGTCGGCCGGTTTTGAGAATCGGCTCGTCTGCGTAGATTTCGTTTGAGAAACGGGCGGACTGATGGGTCCGAGCCTCGGCCATAATGCGCTCGATGAGCATTTTGATGTCCTGGTCGGCCACCGCTTCTCCTCTCCTAACGCAGCTTCGGTGACCTCATATCATAGCACAGCATCAAACAGGTGTTCGAGATACTGCTGCGTAGATAGATTTAGAACAGGAGGGCGTAGATGACGGCGATGACGACGGAGGGAAGCATATTGGCCGTGCGGAAGGTCTGAGGACGGATGAGGTTGACGCCGACGCAGAAGATGAGCATGGAGCCTACGAGCGAAAGGCTGTTGAGGGCCGCTGTGGTCATGATGGGGGAGAGCGCGCCGGCAAACAACGTGATCGTCCCCTGGAACACGGCGACGGGCAGGGCCGAGAAGATGCAGCCGCGG
>UQVT01000219.1 GCA_900544465.1 uncultured Collinsella sp.
AATCGTCGGCGTCCACAAAAAAGACGGTCTCGCCCTCGGCGGCATCGATACCGGCATTCCGAGCACACGAGACGCCCGCGTTTTCCTGGTCAATCACCAGTACGCGATCGTCGGCCTGCGCAATCTGACGCAAGACGCCCAGCGAATCGTCAACCGAACCGTCGTTGACACAGACAACCTGAATCGAGCGCTCAGACTGTGCCAGCAGCGAGTCGAGGCATCTCTGAATGGAGCGCGCGGAGTTGTATACGGGAACGACAATAGTCGCTTTGGGAATCGAGGCCTCTCCCATACCGACCTACCCCCTCAGCGATTCGATGAGGAAGGCGGCGACCACACCAGGGCCTCCAACCGAGGCGTAATACTTAGCGCGCCCCAAGGCACCATCCGTTGCAAAGTGCGGATGCTCGTCAACCCAGCCCTCTGGATCTTTGAGGATGGCAGCGAGATTCGCGCGCTTCCACGGCTTAAGATCGTCCAGCGAAAACTCCCCGGCGTCCAAGGCCGCTTGGAATTCCTTGGCCATCTGCACCAGGAACTCCTTATAGAACTTAGGCGCCAAGCGCACATAGTTCCACATATACGAATCGTACTTAATGAGCTGATTGAACTTGAGCATGCGCGCGACGTCATCACTTGCGTGGTCGCGGGCATATTCCTCTCTGATCCAACGCTCAATCTCGGCATACTCGGTATTGACGCAAAAGACCTTGGCCGAAGAATTAACCGAGGAGCTCTCGTTGTCCTGACGATACGAAAGCACGGCATCGTGCAGGTAAACGGCCTTGTCGGCGCACGCAATCACCTTAAAGGCAAACGACGTGTCCTGAAAGGATGCTCCTGGAGTCGGCAGGAACTTGATGTCGTTGCGCTTCAGAAAATCGCGGCGGTACACAGCCGACCAAATCGACGGCTTTTGCTTAAAGAACTGCGTCGTATCGCTCGGGTGTACCGGCTTGCCGCAGTCCTTGGGCCTAAACATCTCGTGCAGCGAGCGGCGCTCCTCGGGCTTGGACCAGTAGAAATCAAAATTCGCCTTCGCAAAATCGGCGTTGCAGCGCTCGGCAGCTGACACGAGCTTTTCCAGCGCATCGGGCGCCATAAAGTCATCGGACTCCAGAATGCCCACGTACTTGCCGCGCGCCATATCGAGCCCGCGGTTCATAGAGTCGCCGTAGCCACTGTTGGCCTTATCAATCATCTTCACACGCGCATCGCGCTGCATATACTCGCGGATTATCGCCGGCGAGTTGTCGGTAGAGCCGTCGTTGATACAGATGATTTCGATGTCCTTGAGTGTCTGCGCAACGGCGGAATCGAGGCACTCGCGCAGGTAGCGCTCAACGTTGTAGATGGGAATGAGCAGCGACAGGACAGGGCTGCCAGAGGAATTAGTAGACAAATGTGCTCCTTAGGAAATACCTGCCGTTAATGGTATCAAAGGGTCGTCCCGCCCGTGGGCGTTTATATAATCTATGGAGCCCGAAAAGGCAAACCGAAACGAAAGGACGTCATACAGCCCAAAGCCGCACGCAACACATCCATCGAAGCGCTGCGCTTGGTCGCGGTCGCTGAAACGCTCGTACTCTCAAGCAGCAATCAGCACATCAATGTTACGTATAGCAGTCACCTCGCCCATGGCAGGTTCCTGCGTTTTATTCAAACCTTGCCAACATGGCGCAGCGACCCTTTACAATAGGTGCCGTCCTACGGACGCATTCGATAGCTTCCGCGCAGCGCTCGCCCGCCGCGCGTGAAAGGATATATTGCCCCATGCCTTCAACCCTTCCCGCTCCCATCGATAAGCTCGCCATCGTCGTCGTTACGTACAAACGCCAGGAACTCCTGGCCAACTTGTTCGACTCCATGACCGAGCTCACGGCAACGCCCTGGCGCATCGTGATTGTCGATAACGAGAATTCGCGCGAGACCGAGACCATGTGCACCGCATTCAACGAGCGCCTGGCCAACCTGTGGGGCATCGACACCGAGCAGCCCGACGCGCAGGGCAGCACCGACCGTGTCATCTACGCCCCGCAGCTCGAAAACGGCGGCGGTGCGGGCGGCTTCTCCGCCGGCACTAAATGCGCCTACGACCT
>UQVT01000220.1 GCA_900544465.1 uncultured Collinsella sp.
TCACGAGCGGGGGCTCCTGTCGTTTCCGTGCCCTCGGATTGGGTCATAGTGTCTGACGTTTGAGTGACCTGTGAGATCGCCCCTGTTGTTGCGAAGTGTTCTGGTACGGCGAGCTGCTCCGATAACACGTTTGCTTGCTTGGCTTGAGTGCTTCGCTCTTGGCGGGACCCGGCATTCTGCAGCTTTTCAATTGACGGCTCGCGTTTCTGTGAGGGGGCGCGGGCCGGTTTTCTATCAGCCCTATTGATTTGGCGGGCTGTCGTAAGAAAGGGAAGGCTCCTATGGAGTTTGTTCTTGATAACGGTTCTATCCGCGTAGCACTGAGCACGGCGGGCGGGTCGTTCACTTCTATTGCGGCCAACGGTCGCGAGTACCTGTGGCAGGGCGATCCTTCGGTCTGGTCGGGCCAGGCGCCCATTTGCTTTCCGATTTGCGGCGGCCTTCGTAACGGCCGCGCGATGACCATGGGCGGCCGCGAGGTCAAGCTTGCCCGCCACGGCTTTGCCCGCAAGCAGGAGTGGAAGCTCGAGGAGCAGGGCGACAACATGGTTGCGCTGAGCCTAAGCTCTGCCGACCATGCCGAACTGCTCGAGCAGTATCCGTATCCGTTTAAGATCGTCGCGCGCTACACGATCGATGCGGCTAAGGTGGCCGTGTCGTACGAGGTGACCAATGAGGG
Organism: uncultured Collinsella sp.; assembly: GCA_900544465.1. Classification (GTDB taxonomy): domain Bacteria; phylum Actinomycetota; class Coriobacteriia; order Coriobacteriales; family Coriobacteriaceae; genus Collinsella. The sequence continues at coordinate 680 of UQVT01000220.1, forward strand.
CACCGAGGATATGCCATTCTTTGTGGGTGGCCACCCCGGCTTTAAGTGCCCGCTCGACGAGGGCGAGTCCTATGACGACTATGAACTTCGTTTTGATCAGCGTGAGGTCGCCGAGCTCTGTACTGCCGTTCCCTCGACGGGCCTGATTAATGTCGAGCATCGCAGCAAAAACCCGATGATCGGCCACGACCTGCCGCTGACCCACGAACTTTTCGACTTCGCGGAGACCATCTTTGACGTGCTCGAGAGCCGCGTGGTTACGCTGACCAAGAAAACCGAGGACAAGGGCGTGCGCCTGACGTTCCCCGATATGCCGTACCTGATTGTATGGAGCAAGCCCGAGGGCGACTTTGTGGCTGTTGAACCGTGGGGTGGTCTGTCCACCTGCTCCGACGAGGACGATATTCTGGAGCACAAGCGTGGCTGCCTGGTGGCCAAGCCGGGAGAGGCCGTCACCCGCGGCTTTGAGATCGAGATCCTTTAACGAGTTATCGTATGTTTGGGGCGGGTTATGCCGCCCCGGAACAGGAGTTCAACATGATTCTGACCGTTACCATGAACCCGTCGATTGATACGCGCTATCAGCTCGACAAGCTGATCATCGACGACGTGAACCGTGTGACGCCCGAAAAGACCGCTGGCGGCAAGGGCCTCAACGTGAGCCGTGTGCTGCTGCAGTTGGGCGACGATGTGCTCGCGACCGGTCTGCTCGGCGGACACATGGGTGCCTATATGGCCGAGCTCATGGATGCCGATGGCGTCAAGAACGACTTTGTGCCCATCGCCGGTGAGACGCGCATTTGCCTGAATATTCTGCACGAGGGTAATCAGACCGAGCTGCTCGAGAGCGGCCCGCAGATCGCCCCTGCCGAGCTCGAAGTCTTTACGGCAAAGTTCGCCGAGCTTGCTGCGAAGGCGGACGTCGTGACCCTTTCGGGCTCGCTGCCGCGCGGCGTCGATGCCGGCTACTATGCCGAGCTGGTCAAGATTGCCGAGACGGCGGGCGCCAAGGTGTTGCTCGACACCTCGGGCGCATCGCTGGAGGCCGCGCTGGAGTCCGACGCCAAGCCCGAGCTCGTGAAGCCCAACCTCACCGAGATCAATGGCCTGCTGGGTACGTCCTTTACGACCGACGATGTCGATGCCCTGCGCGAGGCGCTTGCCGCCGACGGCCGCTTTGCCGGTATTCCCTGGGTTGTCGTCTCGATGGGTGCTGCCGGTTCGGTGGGCTTCCATGAGGGTCGTGCGTTCCGCGCCAAGACGCCCGCGATTGCGGCAGTGAACGCGACGGGTTCCGGCGACTCGACCATCGCCGGCTTTGCGCATGCGATTGCTGCTGGCGCCGATGATGTTACGGTGCTTAAGACCGCCAATACCTGCGGCAAGCTCAACGCCATGGATCCCAAGACCGGCCACC